>NZ_JBPVWS010000004.1:0-318406 GCF_053470365.1 Stutzerimonas tianxiuensis
ACCACCCTGCCAGCCCGGCGCATTCTACTCGAATTCGCCATCCGTGCAAGCCTTTATTTTCGCTAACTTCTTGATTTTCAAGAGGTTTCGCCAAAGGCCTGCGCCGGAGAAGGTGCGCATTATAGGCACTCAGAAACTCGCGTCAACCGTTTTATTCGGCCTTAAGCGACACGCGCCCGAATGCCTTTTTCCCTGCCTGACAGATGTGAGCGGAACCAAGGCGAAAGACAAACGCCCGATCAACAACCTGCCCATCGACTCGCACCCCACCAGAAGCCAACAAATCCCGGGCCACGGCAGCATTCTTGACCAGGCCTGCCCGATTCAACACCGACGCGATCGGCATATCTTCCATCGAGCAAAGCTCAATCTCAGGAATATCCTCGGGCAACTCACCCTCTTTCATCCTGTTGCCAGCCGAGCGATGGGCGCTGGCAGCGGCATCCTCACCATGAAAGCGCGCGACAATTTCTTCTGCCAGCTTGATCTTGATGTCACGAGGATTGGCACCACGCGACACATCGATGCGGAACTCCTCGACTTCTGCCATATCTCGAAAGCTTAACAGCTCGAAATACCGCCACATCAGCGCATCCGGGATCGATACCAGCTTGCTATACATCACGCCAGGCGCTTCCTGGATCCCCACGTAGTTACCCAACGATTTAGACATCTTCTTCACACCATCCAGACCCTCCAGAAGCGGCATGGTGACGATGCACTGCGACTCCTGCCCATAGGAGCGCTGCAGCTCGCGGCCCATGAGCAGGTTGAACTTCTGATCCGTCCCACCTAGCTCCACATCCGCCCTCAACGCTACGGAGTCGTAACCCTGCACCAACGGATAGAGAAACTCGTGGATCGCGATAGGCTGATTGGTCGAGTAACGCTTGCTGAAGTCGTCACGCTCCAACATACGAGCCACGGTGTACTGCGACGCCAGACGAATGAAGTCAGACGGCGTCAAACGATCCATCCAAGTGGAATTGAAGGCCACCTCAGTCTTGGCCGGGTCAAGGATCTTGAACACTTGGCTTTTATAAGTCTCCGCGTTCTCAAGCACCTGATCGCGCGTCAGCGGCGGACGCGTTGCGCTCTTGCCGCTCGGATCGCCGATCATTCCGGTGAAATCCCCTATGAGGAAGACCACCTGGTGTCCGAGATCCTGAAACTGGCGCAGCTTATTTATAAGCACGGTGTGACCAAGATGGAGATCCGGCGCAGTTGGGTCGAAACCGGCCTTGATTCGAAGCGGAAGACCGCGCTCCAGCTTGTTAACCAGCTCCGCCTCGACGAGCACTTCGTCAGCGCCCCGCTTGATCACCGACAACTGCTCTTGAACCGACTTCATTGGAGGCCCCACGCCAGAAGATAAGGCGGTAAACCTTACAAGAACGCCCGGAAAATTCAACGTTATCGAACGCGAACCAGGCCGCGACCAGGGGATTCAAGGGTTGCCTCGACACCACTTTGCTTATATTTTAGGCAGATATTTTCTCTGTACAAAATTTCGCCAGACATCCCAGACTTTCTAATGACCTATTCAAAATCGAAAGCACCTCTCTACCCGAAAAGCCACCTCTTGGCTGCAAGCGGTGTAGCTGCGCTTCTGAGCCTGGCACTCCTTGTATTTCCATCCCGCGAAGTCGAAGCCAAGAAGACCTTTCTTGATCTGCGCCTCGATACCGCTGCTGAACTTGCAGCCGTGAGCGAACAACCTCTTGTCAGCCTTTCGGTTGAGCGCCCCTTCGCTCCGACCGAAACACCTATCGCACCGGAACTTCAGTCATTGCAGCTGAAAAAAGCCGAAGCGGCTAAGGAAGCCGAGCCCTCGTCAAAAGAAGTGGTAGTGGCGAATGGGGACACGCTGTCGACTGTGTTTGCAAAGGTTGGCCTGCCGCAAGCAACCGTGCACGACGTCCTGGCCAGCAGCAAAGAGGCAAAACAGTTTGCCCGCCTGAAGGTTGGTCAGCGCCTTGAGTTCGAGCTGGACGACCAGGGCAACCTAGCCCGGCTACGCAGCCAGCTGAACAAGCTGGAAAGCGTGGAGCTGGAGAGGTCAGGCACCAAGTATGTGTTCAAGAAGGAGCAGGTCAAGCCGGACGTCAGTACTGCTTACGCCTATGGTCGTATAGAGAGCAGCTTGTTCCTCGCTGCGAAGCGCGCAGGCCTCAGTCACAACCTGACGATGGATTTGGCCAACGTATTCGGATACGACATCGACTTCGCCATGGACATACGTAAAGGCGATTCATTTGAGGTTATATACGAGCAAAAGACTGTCGCTGGCGACCGAGTAGGAACAGGTAATATTCTTGCGGCCCGTTTCACCAATCGCGGCAAGAGCTATACAGCTGTTCGCTACACCAACAAGCAGGGAAACAGCAGTTATTACACCGCTGATGGCCAGAGCATGCGCAAGGCGTTCATTCGTACGCCAGTCGACTTCGCACGCATCAGTTCACGTTTTTCTAACGGCCGTAAGCACCCCATCCTGAACAAGATACGCGCGCACAAGGGCGTAGATTATGCTGCCGCACGCGGCACGCCAATCAAGAGCGCAGGAGACGGCAAGGTCCTTCTTGCCGGCCGCAAAGGTGGATACGGCAACACCGTTGTTATCCAACACGGCAATCGTTACAGAACCCTTTATGCTCATATGCAGGGATTCGCCAAAGGCGTACGCAACGGCTCCTCTGTCAAACAAGGGCAGATCATTGGTTATATCGGCACTACTGGCCTATCGACTGGCCCGCACCTGCATTATGAATTTCAGGTCGACGGCGTACATGTCGACCCCTTGGGGCTAAAACTGCCAATGGCCGACCCCATAGCTAAGAATGAAAAACAGCGCTTTCTGCAGCTCAGCACTCCGCTGATGGCGCGTATGGACGATGAGCGCGCAACCATGCTGGCAATGAAGAGCGAATAGATGCCGCTCTACATCGGAGTAATGTCAGGCACCAGTTTGGATGGTCTGGATTTCGCTCTGATCGAGCAGAGTCAAGGGACGACCTTGCTTGAAACGCATTACGAACCGATGCCAGCGCAGCTCAAGCAGGATCTGCTCGATCTCTGCGCATCCGCACCTGATGAACTAGCCAGGGCCGCCCTTGCCGAACAGGCTTGGGCCGAACTCGCAAGTGCTGGGGTTCATAAGTTACTCGACAAGGCGCAACTCTCGTCTTCGACTATTCGCGCGATTGGCAGCCACGGACAGACCGTGCGGCACGAGCCGCAACGCGGCTTTTCTATCCAGATCGGGCACCCTTCTCTCCTCGCAGAATTAACCAGCATCAGCGTAGTGACCGATTTTCGTCGACGTGATATTGCTGCCGGCGGCCAAGGCGCACCGCTGGTGCCCGCCTTTCATGAGGCCATGTTCAGTAATGCGAAACGGATCAGAGCGGTGCTCAATATCGGCGGCTTCAGCAATGTCAGCTTGCTACGTTCAGGCACGTCGACACGCGGCTTCGATTGCGGCCCAGGCAATGTGCTCCTTGATGCCTGGATTCATCGCCACCAAGGGCGGCCCTATGACCGCGACGGCAACTGGGCAGCCAGCGGCCAGGTCAATCACCAGCTACTGACGCTACTGTTAAGTGACGACTTCTTCGCTACCCACGGCCCAAAGAGTACCGGGCGGGAGCTATTCAACCTGCCCTGGCTGGACACCCACCTCGCATCTTTTCCCGACCTCGCCCCTGAAGATGTGCAGGCTACGCTGCTCGAACTGACAGCCCGCAGCATCAGCGAAGCGCTCATTGAAGCTCAACCTGATACAGAAGATGTACTGATCTGCGGCGGCGGTGCGCACAACACTGCGCTAATGCAAAGGCTGCAAGCATTACTGCCCGCATGCGAGCTGGCAAGCACTGCAGATTACGGGATCGAACCTGACTGGCTGGAAGCTATGGCGTTCGCCTGGTTGGCGCACTGCTGCATTGAGGGTATTGCCGCGAACCGGCCAAGCGTAACAGGCGCTCGCGGGTTGAGGACCCTTGGCGCGATCTATCCGGCATAGCTCTTGGCGTCGACTGCCGTACTGCCCCACTACCGTCCTGACCCGGAAACAAAAACACCGTGCCGAGGCACGGTGTCTTTTGCTAGAACGAGCCTTAAATCGAGAACGACTGACCGCAGCCACACGTTGTCGTAGCGTTCGGATTCTTGATGATGAAGCGTGAACCTTCCAAGCCTTCCTGATAGTCCACTTCAGCACCGGCCAGGTACTGGTAGCTCATCGGGTCCACCACCAGACTCACACCCTCACGCTCGATGATGGTGTCGTCTTCGGCGAGCTCCTCATCAAAGGTGAACCCATATTGAAAACCAGAGCAGCCGCCGCCGGTGACGAACACACGCAGCTTCAGCCGCGGGTTGCCCTCTTCATCGACCAGACTCTTCACCTTGCTCGCGGCACCCTGACTGAACTGGATCGCGGTGGGCGTGAAGGATTCGACACTCATTTGGTTCTCCTGGCGCGTGAACGCACATTACTGCTTGGACGGGGCATTATCGGCTTATCCTAGAAAATCGGTCAACTATTCGTCGTAACAGAGAAAGACACTGCCCTATCCCAACCGATATCTATGGCAGCCAAGTCAAGGCAGCAAAGCGGCGTTGCCCAAGCCGAGCCTTTCATCCAGACCGAAGACGATGTTCATGTTCTGTAGCGCCTGGCCAGATGCGCCTTTTACAAGGTTGTCGATGACTGACAGCACGACCACCAGTTCCCCGCCTTGTGGCCGGTGGACTGCGATACGGCATACGTTGGCACCACGCACACTCCGGGTCTCCGGATGGCTGCCGGCAGGCATCACGTCGACGAAAGGCTCGCTCGCGTAACGAGTTTCATAAAGCGCCTGGAGATCCACCGAGGTGTCGAGGACCGTCGCATACAGGGTGGCATGGATGCCGCGGATCATCGGCGTTAGATGAGGAACGAAGGTCAAGCTAACGTTACCGCCGGCTGCACGCCGCAACCCTTGGCTGATCTCTGGCAGATGACGATGACCTTTAACCGCGTAGGCCATCATGCTTTCGCCCGCTTCGGTAAACAGCGATCCAATCTTCGCCGCGCGCCCGGCGCCGCTCACGCCCGACTTGCAATCGGCTATGAGGCGGGTTGTATCGGCCAGCCCCTGTTCCAGCAAGGGCAGATAACCCAGCTGGGTTGCCGTTGGATAACAACCAGGAACAGCAATCAACCGCGCCCCCTTGATCCGCTCACGGTTTACCTCGGGTAAACCGTAAACCGCTTCGGGTAGCAGCGCTGGAGCTCCATGTGGCTGGCCGTACCATTTGGCCCATTCATCCGCATCCTGCAGGCGGAAATCCGCGGACAGGTCGATGACGCGAGTGCCTGCCTCCAGCAACTCAGCTGCCAGCGCATGTGCGACACCATGGGGGGTGGCGAAGAAAACCACATCACAGGCGCCGAGTGTTGCGGTATCCGGGACACTGAAAGCCAGCTGGTCATAGTGACCTCGGAGGTTCGGATACATATCCGTTACCTTGACCCCGTTTTCGGAGCGGGAAGTGATCACGGCTACTTCCGCCTGGGGGTGCTGGGCCAACAGACGCAGCAACTCGACTCCGGTGTAGCCTGTGCCGCCAACGATTCCGACCTTGACCATGAGCTGCCTCTCGCAGTGGAACGATAAGAGCGTCGATGATAAAGGGGCCTGCGCTCAGGGCCAACCACCGAGATGACGCGCGGGCCCTCAAGCCACTACTATCGGACCGACTCTGAACCCAAGGAACTTCCGAATGCTCTATCTCTGGTTGAAAGCCCTGCACATCGTTGCAATCGTCTGCTGGTTCGCCGGGCTGTTCTATCTGCCGAGATTGTTCGTTTATCACGCCATGAGCGAGGACGCGATCAGCCGTGATCGCTTTCAGGTCATGGAACGCAAGCTCTATCGCGGCATCATGATCCCCTCAATGATCGCCACGCTCGCCTTTGGTATAGGCATGATTGCGCTCAACCCTGCGCTCTTCAGCGGGGGCTGGTTACACGCCAAGCTCGCATTGGTTGTGTTACTGATTGGCTATCACCATATGTGTGGCGCTCAGCTCAATCGATTCGCCCGTAACGAAAACACGCGCAGCCATGTTTTCTACCGCTGGTTCAACGAGTTTCCGGTGCTGCTGCTCCTGGCTATCGTCATTCTTGTTGTGATCAAACCCTTTTGAAACTGACTCAAGGAAACTGCCATGACATTGCCAGCCACCCTCGAAGAGCGCCTTCGTCTACCTTTGGTCGCAGCCCCCATGTTCTTGGTATCGAACCCCGCGCTGGTAGCCGCATGCTGCACCAGCGGTGTGGTCGGCAGCTTTCCCGCACTGAATCAACGAGAAAGCAGCGGATTTCGTGACTGGCTGCAGGAGATAGACCAGCACCTGAAAGTGGCTGACAAACCCGCCCCGTATGCCGTCAACCTGATTGTGCACCACAGCAACCCCCGACTTCAGGCAGATCTCGCGATATGCGTCGAGCAGCGGGTGCCTATTGTGATCACCAGCCTTGGCGCCGTTAAAGAGGTGGTGGACGCCGTGCACAGCTATGGTGGGCTGGTGTTTCACGATGTCACCACACGGCGACATGCGGAGAAAGCGGCTGAAGCCGGAGTTGACGGATTGATAGCGGTGGCTGCTGGGGCCGGCGGCCACGCGGGCACCTGGAGTCCATTTGCCTTGGTGGCCGAGATCCGCCAATTCTTCGACAAGACACTGCTGCTCTCCGGCTGCCTCAACCATGGTCACGAGATACTCGCCGCGCAGCTACTCGGTGCGGACCTCGCCTACATGGGAACGCGCTTCATTGCCACGCGGGAAAGTCAGGCCTCGGATGAATACAAGCAAATGCTGCTGCAGGCGCATGCTGCCGACATCGTTCACACCGCAGCGGTATCAGGTGTGCCCGCCAGCTTCCTGCGTCAAAGCCTGCAACAAGCCGGCTACGATGATGATCGACTGAGAATCAAAGGCGAAATGAACTACGGCGAAAAACTCAAGCCCGTCAGCGATGAGGCGAAGGCTTGGAAAACCGTCTGGTCGGCAGGCCAGGGCGTAGGGGAAATAAGAGACCTGCCGAGCAGCGAAGAATTGATTGCCCGGCTGGATCGAGAATACCGTGCCGCCCACGATCAGGCGTTGCAGCTGTCCCAGCGTTGGCTACGCCAACCGTGACACACCTCGCAGTTGCTACACGCCTCGAGCAACTCTGTAGGGCGAGACTTGTTGGCCTCCCTACCGCGCATTAGGCTTGCGCGAAAAACCGGCAACAGGGACGCTGGATGAGCGCTGATCAATACCGAATCGTCTTCGAAGGTGAGCTCCTACCGGGCGTATCACTCGACACCGCCAAGAACAACCTGGCCCATCTGTTCAAATGCGACGCTGGCAAAGTCGAGCGTCTGTTCGGTCATGGCTCGGTCCCACTCAAGCGTGAACTGAGTGCACCGGAAGCTGACCGATACCTGCAAGCGCTTCAGCGTGCTGGGGTCCAGGCACGCAAGGAAGCCGAACCAACGAAAGGTATTGCGCTGACCATCGCTGACTACGCGACCGCAAATCCGAGCGAGACACCCGTTCAGACTGAGCAGATGGCGTGCCCCAAATGCGGCCATACCCAGCCAACCGCCATCGAGTGCTGCAGTTGTGGCATCGTTATCGAGAAATATCTGGCACGCCAGGCACAGCTGGGCGAAACGTCGCTCCAGAGCCGGAGCATTGCCCATCACTATGCACCACCGCGCGCCGAGGTCGGCGAGCCAACTGCGGAGTACAGCGAACTAAAGGTTTTCACGACACAAGGCAGGATCGGCCGGCTGCGCTATCTAGCCTGGTCCATGGCGTTGATGGCTGCGGCGCTCGGCCTATTGTTGATTGCCAGCACGACGTTCGCTGCCTCAGCAGTGCTCGGCATAATTGTCACCGGCGTGCTCGGCATCGGTTTTCTACTCGTGAGCGTCCAGATCGGCGTGCAACGGTTGCATGATCTGGGCTGGTCCGGCTGGCTCATGCTGCTCTATCTGCTGCCGGTCGTCGGCACGTTCTTTCCACTGGTGGTACTGCTGATGCCAGGCAACACTGGGGCGAATCGGTTCGGGCCGCCGCAGCCGCCGAACAGCAGCGCCGTAAAGCTTCTCGCGGCGCTATGGCTGCTTGTACCTATCATTGGCATCCTGACCGCCATCATCCTGCCAACTTATCAGTAGCGCGCTAGGGTGATTCGGCGAGCCAGTCAGGCCAATACCGCTCGCCCCGAAGCCCAACCACGAAGCTCATCCAGCCTTTCGGCCATTACCACCGAAAGCGGTGCGGTCGCGCGGATACAATCCAGTAGCATGTCTTGGTTCGGTTCAACGGACCGGGCCTGACCAGCGTAGACGGCCGAAACCACTACCTGTTCAATCTCGGCGCCTGAGAAACCATCGCAAGCGACCGCAAGTGCTTCTAGATCGAACTGTTCGGCTTTCAGCTCACGCCGTGCCAGATGAATTCCGAAAATTTCCGCCCGCGTGGATATATCGGGCAAGTCGACAAAGAACAACTCGTCAAAGCGCCCTTTACGTAACAGCTCTGGCGGAAGCCGATCCACTGCGTTGGCCGTCGCAACCATGAACACCGGCGCTTCACGCTCAGCCATCCAGGTAAGCAAGGTACCCAGGACGCGCTGACTGACGCCGCCATCCATTTCTCCCGTTGCGAGCCCCTTTTCCAACTCGTCCATCCATAGGACGCAAGGCGCCATCTGTTCGGCCAGTTTTAGCGCCTCGCGCAGATTGCGTTCGGTTTCACCAAAGAACTTGTTGTACAAACACGCGAAATCCAGGCGCAGCAGCGGCAAACCCCAGAACCCCGCGACCGCCTTGGCCGCCATACTTTTCCCGCCGCCCTGCACGCCAACAAGCATCACCCCGCGCGGCATGTCCGAGTGGCTGCCGGCAACAAAGGCAGCCTGACGCTGCCCCAGCCAGCGCTTGAAATTCTGAAGCCCGCCAACCTCGGCAAAATGCTCCGTTTCGTATTCGAAGCCCAGCACGCCTTGCATGTCCAGTAGTTCGAACTTCTTACGGTTGAGCTCTGGAAGATCTTCCTGTGTGATCGCGCCATCATCGCAGATCAGGCTGTGCGCCAAGCTGCGCGCTTCCGCATGACTGAGTCCACGCAGGTTCTTCACGACCTGCTGCAGGGTGCGATTGTCGGTCCGCACCCGGGCGCCTCGATTACGCTCGCTCCAGACAGTCGCCTCATTACGCACAATACTCAACAGCTCTTCTTCGGAGGGCAGGGTGAGACTGAAGCGAGCCGCATGACGCTGGACCTCAGGGGGCAACTTGAGGGCATGCGACACCAGCACCAGCGTGGGTGCGGTGGCGCTTTCGCCCATTGCGATTTCCTTCAACAAGCGCACCAGACGCGGCTCGTCGAGAAACGGATGCAAGTCGCAGAAGACGTACAGCCCTCCCAGCGGATCGTGTTTGACTCGCCTCAATGCGACCTCAGCCGAGCAGCTTTCGCCAGCGTCCAGCGCCTCGCCGCCAAACGCGAGATGCCGGAGACCTTCCGTTACAGACCACACATGAAGGGTCATCCCCCGGTTCACAGCTAATCCACTCAGCGTCTCGAGCACTCGACGCTCGTCCCATGACTCGATCAGCACCAAGCGCAACCTTGACTCGAGTACCAGTGCAAGGTCGTGAATATCATTCTTCATTCGCTATGCTCCATGCCAGCTAACCAGTCCGAAAATCGCCTGTTACACTGCTTTTTGTTTCAGTTCTGGAGAAACGCCGTGGATTGTCTATTTTGCAAGATCGTCGCCGGGACCCTCCCCGCGCAGAAGATCTATGAAGACGAACAGGTTATCGCCTTCAATGACATCGCGCCCCAGGCGCCTGCGCATTTCCTGGTAATTCCAAAGAAACACATCGCAACCCTGCATGACCTCAGTGAGGATGACGACAAGCTTCTCGCTGGCCATATCCTTTTTACCGCGCAGCGTCTGGCCGAAGAGCAGGGCTGTCAGGAAGGCTTTCGGGTTGTCATGAACTGCAACGACCTTGGAGGTCAGACGGTACATCACATCCATATGCATGTGCTCGGTCAGCGCCAGATGCATTGGCCACCTGGTTAAAACATCTGCTACCCCAACTGCAGTACCGACTGCTCACGCCTGCTCCGAACCACCTGGAGGCGACATGCCCAACCAACGCCAATACTCTCCTGCCGACCGCCTGCTGTTGCAGGCCGATGCCGCGTTAAGGACGCTGCTACCGTTCAGCGGCCAACCTCAGCGACCGACGCCCGCCGTGCTGAGGAACGAGGCCGAGCTGAGCGAAAGCGAAGCGCGACACGTGGCCGGACTGATGCGCATCAATCACACTGGTGAGGTCTGTGCGCAGGCGCTATACCAAGGACAGGCGCTGACCGCTCGACTGCCCAGGGTGCGCGAGGCGATGGAGCGCGCCGCAGACGAAGAGATTGATCATCTGGCCTGGTGCGAACAGCGCATACATCAGTTGGGCAGCCACACCAGCGTTCTCAATCCGCTTTTCTACGGATTGTCGTTCGGCATCGGTGCGTCGGCGGGCTTGATCAGCGATCGCATCAGCCTGGGTTTCGTCGCCGCCACGGAAGATCAGGTCTGCAAGCATCTGGATGAGCATCTCGAGCAGATTCCACAAGAGGATGAGAAGTCCCGGGCTATTCTCGAACAGATGCGCACGGATGAAGCGCAACATTCGACTGCTGCCCTAGATGCAGGCGGCTTGCGCTTTCCGGCGCCGGTGAAGTTCGGCATGAGCCTGATGGCCAAAGTGATGACCAAGACCACCTACCGGATATGACGGGCATAACGTAGAAGGGCGCCTGAGAGGCGCCCTTCTGGTTTCTACTGCCGTCACCCTAGTTCGGGATATTGCGGGCATAGAAAACTTCCAGCATTTCATGGTGCACACGAGTAACGCCACGAACTCGATAATCGACAGTGACGATATCCGTGTCGACCTGGGGATTCAATATAGTTGCGAGCCTCAAGCGCTGAATTAACGTCGCAAGTAGAAACGTCGATATCCACGCGATGGGTTGCGATACCTTCGACCGGATGGATTTCTGGATCGGTATGCACCGTGACGAGACTCTTGTCCAAGTGCGCCAGGATAGTGTTCAGCTCAGCTCGACGATTTCATAGTCGTGGCTGATCTCGACACCCGCACGGCCGAGCATGATCGAGGCAGAACAGTATTTCTCAGCGGACAGTTCGACGGCACGTTTGACTTGAGCCTCCTTCAGCCCACGCCCCTTGACGACGAAGTGCAGATGAATCTTCGTGAACACCTTGGGATCTTCCCCCGCACGCTCCGCCTCAAGAAAGGCTTCGCAGCTTTCCACCGCCTGACGCGACTTCTTCAGAATGCTTACCACATCGAAGTTGCTGCAGCCGCCGAGCCCCAGCAACAGCATCTCCATAGGACGGACGCCTAGATTTCGTCCACCATTCTCAGGCGGGCCGTCCATCACCACGACGTGACCACTGCCAGACTCGCCAAGAAACATTGCCTCGCCAGCCCACTGAATGCGCGCTTTCATCGATAGACTCCGTTTGAAAAGGAGCGAAGCTTAGCATGACGACCGGCGGACGCCGGTGGCGATAACCCGACGAAATGAATGCCCGAAAGTTGATATTCGTGTCGCAGTTTTGTTGTCGACCCAGACCGGTCTGTTAAGCTCGCTGTGCCTGATAACAGAACTTAGTCATACATAATAAGAACTGCCTTCTAATTGGACACATCTTCCGGGACTACAGCATGGTCGCTATTACACTCACGCCCAAGATCAAGAACATCGACAAACTACTCGCGCATTGCCATCGTCGGCGCTACACCGCCAAAAGCACCATCATCTATGCCGGTGATCGTAGCGAAACGCTTTTCTTCATCGTTAAAGGTTCGGTCACCATCCTGATCGAGGATGACGATGGTCGCGAGATGATCATTGCCTATCTGAATTCCGGGGATTTCTTCGGAGAGATGGGACTGTTCGAGAAGGAAGGATCCGAAAAGGAACGCAGCGCATGGGTTCGCGCCAAGACTGAATGCGAAGTAGCAGAACTGAGCTATGCCAAGTTCCGTGAACTGACCCAGCAAGACCCCGATATTCTTTATGCACTCGGCAGCCAGATGGCCGAACGCTTGCGCAACACAACACGCAAGGTGGGTGATCTGGCGTTTCTCGATGTAACCGGCCGCGTCGCCCGTACATTGCTTGACTTGTGCAAGCAACCCGATGCGATGACCCATCCTGACGGCATGCAGATCAAGATCACCCGCCAGGAAATCGGCCGCATCGTCGGCTGCTCGAGGGAAATGGTCGGTCGCGTGCTCAAGAGCCTCGAGTCACAGGGGCTGGTGCACGTGAAGGGAAAGACCATGGTGGTGTTTGGTACGCGCTGAACCTTAGCTCAGCACGATTGAAAAAGCCGGCAACTTGCCGGCTTTTTCAATTGCAGCGGATCACTCCGGATCGGCAGCTGATTGGGGTCGATTACGTCCCGGAAAGAACAATCGCTGCAGTTCGAGCCCCGGCTGCTCTGCTCGCATGAAAGCTTCTCCCACCAGAAACGCATACACCTGGTTGATTTCCATCAACTCCACGTCGGCACGATGAAGTATGCCGCTCTCGGTCACAGCCAGACGGTCGCGTGGGATGCGCGGCAGCAAGTCAAGCGTCGTTTCCAGACTGAGTTCAAAGGTGTGAAGGTTACGGTTGTTGATCCCGAGCAGAGGCGTGTCGAGGCGCAGCGCGCGTTCCAGCTCTGCGCCATCATGGACCTCTACCAATACGTCGAGATTCTGAGACTTTGCCACATCGGCGAGCTCGGCCATTTGACCATCCTCCAACGCAGCGACGATCAACAGAACGCAGTCAGCGCCCAGGGCTCTGGACTCGATGATCTGGTAGGGGTCAACCATGAAGTCCTTGCGGATGACCGGTAGCTTGCAGGCTGAGCGCGCTTGCTTCAAATAGTCGTCGGCGCCGTGAAAGAAGTCGATGTCGGTCAATACCGAGAGGCAGGTGGCGCCACCTGCCTCATAGCTTTTGGCGATGTCCGCCGGGACAAAATCCTCCCGCAGCACCCCTTTGCTTGGTGAGGCTTTCTTGATTTCTGCAATCACAGCCGGTTGCTTGTTACGCGCCTGCTCCTGCAGCCGGCGAGCAAAACCGCGAACCGGGTCCGCTGCGGCCGCCATTGTTTCGAGTTCAGCCAGACCGACCCGACCTCGACGCTCGCTGACTTCCTCCCGCTTGCGCCTGATGATCTTTTCCAGAACTGTCGGCACGTTACTCATTGGGAACTCTCCTGCTTGAACACCACGGTGAAGGACACAAGCTCCTCGAACTTGTCCCGTGCCAAGCCGGTATGCAGCGCATCGTGAGCAATATCCACGCCCTGTTTCAGGCTGCTGGCGATGTCGGCTGCATAGAGCGCAGCACCTGCATTGAGGACGATCATGTCAGCCGCCTTTTGTCCGTTGTCCGTCTTACGCCGTCCCAATGCATCGCGAATCAGAGCCAACGAGCCCTGTGCATCTTCGACATTAAGACCGATCAGGCTCTGGCTCTTGATCCCGAAGTCTTCCGGCTGGATACGGTATTCGGTGATCTCGCCGCCTTTCAGCTCGGCCACATAAGTCGGCGCCGCCAGGCTGATCTCGTCGAGCCCGTCCTGTGCATGCACCACCAGCACATGCTGACTTCCCAGGCGCGACAGCACTTCGGCCATGGGCCGGCAGAGTTCCTTGCTGAACACCCCGAGCACCTGATGCTTGACACCGGCGGGGTTGGACATCGGGCCAAGGATATTGAACAGCGTGCGCAAGCCCAGCTCACGGCGCGGACCGGCGGCAAATTTCATCGCGCCGTGGTGCGCTGGCGCGAACATGAAGCCGACGCCCACGGCATCGACACTGCGCGCAACCTGTGCGGGCGTGAGGTCCAGGTAAACACCGGCCGCTTCGAGCAGATCGGCACTGCCACTCTTGCCCGACACTGCGCGATTGCCGTGCTTGGCAACCTTGCCACCCGCGGCGGCGACCACGAAGGCTGCGGCGGTTGAGACATTGAAAATGTTCATCCCATCGCCACCGGTACCGCAGGTGTCCACCAATCGATGGGTATCGAAATGCACTGGCTCGGCAAGCTCACGCATCACCTGCACCGCACCGACGATTTCATCGATGGTCTCGCTCTTCATCCGCATGCCCATGAGGAACGCGCCAATCTGCGCATCGGTGCACTGGCCAGTCATGATCTGGCGCATCACTGCCTTCATTTCATCGGTAGACAAATCCAGCTGGCCGACGATGCGGTTGAGGGCTTCCTTGATATCCATCAGCGCACGCCTCCGGTCTGTTTCAGAAAATTGGCGAACAGTTCGTGTCCCTGCTCGGTGAGGATTGACTCAGGGTGAAACTGCACGCCTTCTACGTTCAGTGTCTTGTGCCGCAAGCCCATGATCTCGTCGACGCTGCCGTCTTCCAGTTGCGTCCAGGCAGTGATTTCCAGACAGTCGGGGAGCGTTTCACGCTTGACCACCAGCGAGTGGTAACGCGTCACCGTTAACGGATTGTTCAGCCCGGCAAACACACCGGTGCTCTCGTGAGCGACCGGGCTTGTCTTGCCATGCATGACCTGACGCGCGCGCACGACCTCACCTCCAAATGCCTGCCCGATGCTCTGATGGCCGAGACAGACCCCCAGAATCGGCAGCTTGCCGGCGAAATGGCGGATGACGTCGAGTGAAACGCCCGCCTCGTTTGGGGTACATGGGCCAGGAGAGACGACAATCCGCTCCGGGTTCAGCGCTTCGATTTCGGCAACGCTCAACTCATCGTTGCGCACCACTTTGACGTCCGCGCCGAGTTCGCCGAGATATTGCACGACGTTGTAGGTAAAGGAATCGTAGTTATCCAGCATTAGCAGCATTTGCGTCACCCTAGGGCTTGAGGCTGATCCACCACCTGCCATGACGGCCCGAGCCGGCGCAAAGGCGCCTCGGCAGAACGATCGGTAGTACAGGTGTGAACGGGGTATTCCGGCACGGAGCCAGCAACGAGGATCAGGCGCGCCAACGCCAGCGGGCATGTGCCTTGAACAGACGCATCAGGAGGGTGCTGCTGAATTTCACGGAAAAGGTCTCGCAGAGCTGACAACGCAAAGTAGCCCATGCCAGGCCACGATTTCAACCGGACTATAGCAGAGCATTGCCTGCCCGCTACAGCCAGTCTGGCGCCCTAGACTGGCAGCGACGCGATAGCGGCAGGCAACGCGGAGGCCGGAACCGGCCGAGCGTAGAAAAAACCCTGCGCCTGCCGACACCCAAGTCGACGTAGTTCCGCAGCAGTGGCCTCGTCCTCGACCCCCTCTGCCAGCGTGCTCAGCCCGAGCGACTCAGCCATATGGATGATCGCGGCGACAATGGCATGGCCGTCTTCATTTGGCAGATCGCTTACAAAGGAGCGGTCAATTTTCAACGTATCCACCGACAACCGCCGAAGATACGCCAGACAGGAGTATCCGGTGCCGAAATCATCGATGGACAACGTGACGCCGAGGGCTTTCAGACCGGCCAGCGCAATCATCACCTGCTCAGTGTTGTCGACGAGGCTGGACTCGGTGAGCTCAAGCTCCAGCGCCGAAGCTGGCAGACCGGTCTGCGCCAAGGCGGCAGCGACAGTCTGTTCCAGCGACCCCTGGTGCAGCTGTATCGCAGCGACGTTCACTGCAACACGCGGGATGCCCACCCCCTCAGCCTGCCAGCGTTTGGCCTGTCGGCACGCCTCGAGGATTATCCATTCGCCAATATCCACGATCAGACCGCTCTGCTCGGCTGCGGGAATGAACTGCCCGGGCGCGACCAGACCCCACTGAGGATGCTGCCAGCGCAACAGGGCTTCCGCGCCCACTACCCTGCCGCTGGTGAGGTCCAGCTGCAGCTGATACTCCAGAAAAAACTCCGCTCGCTCGAGAGCGAGCCGCAGGCCGTTGATGAGATACAACCGCCCCCGCATCTCGGTATCCAGCGCAGCGTTGTAATAGCACCACGTCCGGCGCCCGGCTTCCTTGGCCTTGTACATCGCCATTTCAGCGTTACGCAGGAGGCAGGGAAAGTCCATGCCATCGCTCGGGCCAACCGCGACGCCGATGGAGATCGACACCACTATCTGCTGGCGCTCGATCATGAAGGGGTCGGCTAACTCATCGAGTACACGCTGGATCACAGCGGATGCACCCTCGGCAGTCTCCAGATCGGCCAACAGCACGACAAACTCATCACCGCCGGCCCGTGCCAGCATGGCGCTATCGGGCAATGCCTGCTGCAGTCTTACCGAGGTTGTGCAGAGCAGCTGGTCACCGAAAGTGCGCCCGAACGAATCGTTGACCATCTTGAAATGATCGAGATCGACGTACAGCACCGCAACTGCACCCTTGAGCTTCAGGGCACTGGCCATTGCCTGGCGCGTCCGCTCTTCCAGCTGGGTCAGATTGGGCAACCCCGTCAGGCTGTCGAAGTGAGCCATATAGTCGGCGCGCTGTTGTGCAGCGATCCGTTCGTTCATTTCGACTGCCAACCGCGCATATGGCGCACGCACACTCGACACGAACACCACCTGATAGATGAAGCCGTAGGAGACGATCTTGTACAGATGCCCGAGCAGACTGTAAAAGCTGTTCACACTGCTGTAGGCGGTGAAGCACAGCTCGGCAAGAATCGAAACCAGTGTCGCAGCCAGCATGCCGTCGAAATAGTCACGGTCTGCAACCTCTCGAGCGCGCCAGAACACCCATGCCGCCAGTGCGAAGAGGCTGATGATCAGCCACTCCATCTGCACTTTGAAGCGGGTCAGCCCCTCCCCGTCGATAAAGGTCCGAGGCCACAGCTGCGGCTGAAACAGCTGCAGGTAAACCACCAAAACCACCAGTCCCAGGGACGATGAAAGCAACAGGACCCGCGGCAGAGCAATGCTTCGGTGGCACAGACGGCACGCCACCGCGAGCAGGGTGAAAGCAAGCAATACGCGGGAAACCAGCCAGAAGGCGATCGCTTTTTCCGCCGAGGCGGGCGTCACCCAGACGGGCATACCCCGGTAGGACAGCATATGCGCCAGATCCAGCAACGCGATGGCCAAAAACGCACAGGCTAGCAGCGGGTTCGAAAGAGACACTGGCTGCTGGCTATGCCAAGCCACCGCAAACACCAATCCCGCCACGACAATCGAGAAGGTTTCGACAGTGATATGCAGCGACAACGGGAACCACACCTGGCTTCCGTTCAGATCCGCCAGGCTCGATAACAACCAGACCAGCACCAGCAGCGCCGTGAGAGCGATCACCAACGACGAGGCCGACGGCCAGGACTGGCGAACGGACGAAGGGCGGGGGCTCGGCAGTAACGGCATGGCTGGCTCGTATGGGCTGGGGTTGGATTGCCGGGCGTTCCTGCTCAGCTTCCACGACTATAGGCATAGCCAATAGCCATTACCATACGACCAATAAGGACTTTAGTCGCAGTTGCCGAACATCCCCATGAGCCGCGCCGAAGCTAGTCGCTGCTGTGCTCTGCCAAGGCCACCGCACGGAACATCGCGCGGCGTTTGTTCAGCGTTTCTTCCCATTCCAGGGCCGGCTGTGAGTCGGCGACGATACCGGCACCAGCCTGCACGTGAAGCTCGCCATCCTTAATTACCGCGGTGCGGATCGCGATGGCCGTATCCATGTTGCCGTTCCAGGCCAGATAGCCGACGGCGCCGCCGTAGACGCCGCGCTTGACCGGCTCCAGCTCGTCGATGATCTCCATGGCGCGAATTTTTGGTGCGCCGGAAAGGGTTCCCGCCGGCAGGATGGCGCGCAGCGCATCCATGGCAGTCAGCGGCGCCTTGAGCTGGCCGGTGACGTTGGAGACGATGTGCATCACGTTGGAATAGCGCTCGATGACCATCTTCTCGGTGAGCCGCACCGAACCGTTCTCGGCCACACGGCCGACGTCGTTGCGGCCCAGGTCGATCAGCATCAGATGTTCGGCCAGCTCCTTGGCGTCGCTGAGCAGATCCTGCTCGAGCGCCTGATCAGCCTCCTCGTTCACGCCTCGGGGGCGAGTGCCAGCGATGGGCCGTACGGTGACCAGCCCTTCCTCGACCCGCACCAGCACTTCGGGCGACGAACCCACCACGTGGAAATCGCCGAAGTTGAAGAAGTACATGTAGGGCGTCGGGTTGAAGCAGCGCAGCGCGCGGTACAGATCGATTGGCGCGGCCTTGAAGGGGATCGACATACGCTGGGAAATCACCACCTGCATACAGTCGCCGGCGAGGATGTAGTCCTTGATGCGGTTGACGGCCTGCTCGTAGTCCTCGCGGCCGAAGCTCGAGCGGAAAGTCGGCTCGTTACCGTTGCTCTTTTCGAAATCCAGGCCCAGGCGCGGCGTGATCGACTGGCGCAGCTTTTCTCGAAGCGCCTGCAGTTTCGCCTGCCCCGTCTCGTAGGCGTCCGGCTGTGCCGGGTCGACCAGCACGATGCAATGCAGCTTGCCGGCCAGGTTGTCGAAGACCACCACGGCGTCGGACACCATCAGCAGGATATCCGGCGTACCCAGCGGATCGGGGTTGGGGCAGCTCGCAAGCTTGCGTTCGACATAGCGCACGCTGTCGTAGCCGAAATACCCCACCAGACCGCCGTTGAAGCGCGGCAGTCCATCCACCGGCGCCACGCGGTAGCGCTGCTGGAACGCCTCGACGAACGCCAGCGGATCGTCGACCTCACAGGCCTCGGTTTCGACGCCGTCGGTGGTCACGCTGATGCGATGATCCTGCACGCGCAATACAGTGCGGCAGGGCAGGCCGATGATCGAGTAACGCCCCCACTTTTCCCCGCCCTGCACGGATTCGAGCAGGTAGGAATTAGGCGCATCGGCGAGCTTGAGATAAAGCGTGAGCGGGGTGTCGAAGTCGGCGAGCGTTTCGAACGACAGGGGGATGCGGTTATGGCCTTCGGCGGCCAAACGCAGGAATTCTTCGCGGGTCATGTCAGCCTCGTGGTCGGAGGGGAGCTACATAAGGTCGAGTTGTGCAAACGTACCGGGCAAAGCCGGCAGAAGATGTCAGGCGCGCCAGCGCCAACGGGCCAGGGCCTTGATGACATTCATCCACTGTTTGCGGGTGACCACCACGATCTGATCTCGGCTGCAGGGTTCAAAAGACAGAGGCCACACTAGCGCAGCCCCGAAACCGAAGCAACCAGCTCGCGCAGATCGTCAAGCACCAGCGCCGGCTGCTCGTGAGCGATGGGCTCACCGTGGTTGTAGCCGTAGGTGAGCGCCGCACAAGGCACCGACGCCGCCTTCGCGGCGCGCACATCGTTGCGCGAATCGCCAACGAATAGGGAGGCATCCGCGGACACCCCGGCCTCACGCATGACCCAAACAAGGGCCGCTGGGTCAGGCTTTTGCTGAGGCAGTGTGTCGCCACCGATCAACCATTGGAAATAACCCGCCAGACCCTTCTCTTCCAGCAACGGCTCGATGAACTGGGCCGGCTTGTTGGTGATGATCGCAAGCTTCACGTCACGCTCGCGTAACCAGTCCAGGCACTCGCGAACGCCGGGGTAGACCGTGGTCAGTTCGTGTCCACCTGAATAGGCCTTCATGAACAGCGCCAGCGCCTCGTCGGCCAGCTCATCAGCTACACCCTCGTGTTGCAGCTGACCGGCCAGCGCGCGACGCACCAGCACCCGCGAGCCGTTGCCCACCCAGTCACGCACCCGATCAATGCCGGCGGGCTCACGCCCCAGCAACATCAGCATCTTGTCGACCGCGGCGGCCAGGTCCGGCACCGAATCCATCAGGGTGCCGTCCAGGTCGAACATCACCAACCGCGGCAGCTGGCCGTCGAACAGTTGCTCGAGACGGGTCATGGGCGTGCCAGCGTCAGTTCGGCGCGCATCTGGTCGATCACGGCCTTGTAGTCGGGCTGATTGAAAATCGCCGAACCGGCGACGAAGGTATCGGCACCGGCTGCGGCGATCTCACGGATGTTCTTCGGATTGACGCCGCCGTCGATCTCCAGGCGAATCTCGCGGCCACTGGCATCGATCAGGGCACGCGCTTCGCGCAGCTTATCCAGGGTATTGGGGATGAATTTCTGCCCACCGAAGCCGGGGTTGACGCTCATCAGCAGGACCATATCGACCTTGTCCATCACGTATTTGAGCACGTGTAATGGAGTGGCCGGGTTGAACACCAGGCCGGCCTTGGCACCGCCGTCCTTGATCAGCTGTAGGGAGCGATCAACGTGCTCGGAGGCTTCCGGGTGAAAGGTGATGTAGCTGGCGCCGGCTTCCAGAAAGTCGCCAATCATGCGGTCTACCGGCTTGACCATCAGGTGCACATCGATGGGTGCGGTGACGCCGTGCTTGCGCAACGCCGAGCAGACCATCGGGCCAATGGTCAGATTGGGTACGTAGTGGTTATCCATCACATCGAAATGGACGATGTCCGCGCCGGCGGCCAGCACGTTGTCCACTTCCTCGCCCAGGCGGGCGAAATTGGCGGAAAGAATCGAAGGGGCGATGGCGAACGGCTGCATGACGACCTCGGGTAGCACGGCAAGATGCCGCGCATTGTACCCGAGGGTCAGGGCTGCGGCGCACCTGACATCCGTTGCGGATGCCGGTGCGCCACGCGCGATCAAGTCAGCTCGTCAAAACACTCATTGATTATGGACAGGCCGCGCTCAAGCAGGTCGTCCTCAACGGTGAGCGGCACCAGCACCCGCAGCACGTTGTAATAGGTGCCGCAGGACAGCAGGATCAAGCCCTTGTCCCGTGCCTTGGCGACAATCTGCGAGGTCAGCGCCGCCGCCGGACGCGCGTGATCGCCCTCCTCGAACAGCTCAATGGCGATCATCGCGCCGAGCCCGCGGACTTCGCCGATCTCCTTGTGCCGCGCCTGGATGGATTTGAGCCCGGCGGTAAGCTTCTCGGCCACCGCCTTGCAGCGGTCGAGCAGCTGCTCTTCCTCGAAGATATCCACGACCGCCAGCGCCGCCGCGCAGGACAGCGGGTTACCGGCGTAGGTGCCGCCGAGCCCGCCCGGCGCAATGGCGTCCATGATCTCGGCCTTGCCACACACGCCAGCAATCGGAAAACCACCGCCGACCGACTTGGCAAAGGTGGTCAGGTCGGCGACCACACCCATCTGCTCCATGGCGAAGAAAGTGCCGGTGCGCCCGGCGCCTGTCTGCACTTCATCTGCAATCAAAAGGATGCCGTGCTCATCGCAGAGCGCACGCAGGCGCGCCATGAATTCCTTCGGTGCGACATTGAAGCCGCCCTCGCCCTGCACCGGCTCGATGATGATCGCAGCGATGTCGCGCGGCTCGGCGTCGTTCTTGAAGATGCGCTCGATGCTGGCGATGGACTCGTCAACACTGACGCCATGGATCGCGCAGGGATACTGCGCGCGGAAGATGCCGCCCGGCATCAGGCCCATGCCCGCCGAGTAAGGCGCGACCTTGCCGGTCAGGCCGAGGGTCATCATGGTGCGGCCGTGATAAGCGCCGGTAAAGGCAATCACGCCGGCGCGTCCGGTGGCGGCGCGGGCGATTTTCACCGCGTTTTCCACCGCTTCGGAGCCCGTGGTGACCAGCAAGGTCTTCTTGGCGAAATCGCCAGGCACCCGCGCATTGATCTTCTCGCACAGCTCCACGTACGGCTCGTAGGCCAGTACCTGGAAGCAGGTATGGGTCAGCTTATGCAGCTGGTCTTCCACGGCCTTGATGATCTTCGGGTGCAGGTGACCGGTATTCAGCACGGCGATGCCACCGGCGAAATCGATGAACTCGCGTCCTTCGACGTCGACCACGCTGCTGTTTTTCGCATGGTCGGCAAAGATCGGGTGGATCTGGCCGACGCCACGGGGAACAGCGGCGACACGGCGTTGCATCAGGGATTCGTTGGTCTTGCTCATAAGCTCCTCGGTAGCCGCTCATCGTCGGCACGGGTCATGAAGAACGCCAGGCAGCGAGCGCGGCAGCATACGATGATCGACTGCCGCACCTTCCCAGGCGTTCGGATTACAGTAAAACTCCGTGCATTATTTTGCACGCCTGTTTTTGGGTCGTCCGGTCAAATGCCACCCAAACACAGGTATTTGATTTCCACGTATTCATCCAGCCCGTATTTCGAGCCCTCGCGGCCGAGGCCAGAGGCCTTCATGCCGCCGAACGGCGCCACCTCGGTGGAGATCACGCCGGTATTGATGCCGACCATGCCGTACTCCAGCGCTTCGGCGACGCGGAACACCCGGCTCAGGTCGCGCGCATAGAAGTAGGCCGCGAGCCCGAACTCGGTGTCATTGGCCTGCCGAATCACCTCGCTTTCATCGTTGAAGCGGAACAGCGGCGCCAGCGGACCGAAGGTTTCCTCGCGCGCCACGGCCATCTCGGCGGTGACGCCGCCCACCAGCGTCGGCTCGAAGAAGTTACCGCCCAGCGCATGGGGTTTGCCGCCGGCCAGCAGGGTGGCGCCCTTATCCAGCGCGTCCTGAAGATGACGCTGGACCTTGGCCACCGCAGCGGCGTCGATCAACGGGCCGGTGGTGACGTCCTCCTCCATGCCGTTACCCACATTCAGCCGCGCCACAGCGGCGGCAAGCTTATCGACGAAAGCGTCGTAGATGCCGTCCTGTACATAGATGCGGTTGGCACAGACGCAGGTCTGCCCGGCGTTGCGGTACTTGGAGATCATCGCGCCTTCGACCGCCGCATCCAGATCGGCATCGTCGAAGACGATAAACGGCGCGTTGCCGCCCAGTTCCAGCGAGAGCTTTTTCAGCGTCGGTGCGCACTGCTGCATCAGGTGGATGCCCACTGCCGTCGAGCCAGTGAACGAGAGCTTGCGCACGACCGGGTTTCCGCAGAGTTCGGCACCGACTTCGCGCGAGGTAACGGCATCGGCGGTGATCACGCTGAACAGCCCGGCCGGGATGCCCGCGCGCTCGGCCAAGGCGGCCAGTGCCAACGCTGAGAAAGGCGTCTGCGGCGCAGGCTTGAGTACCATGGCGCAGCCGGCGGCGAGCGCCGGGCCGACCTTGCGAGTGATCATCGCGCTGGGGAAGTTCCAGGGCGTAATCGCCGCGGTGACGCCGACCGGTTCTTTTTGCACGAGGATGCGCTTGTCGCCGGCGTGGGCGGGGATAACATCGCCATACAAGCGCTTGCCCTCCTCGGCGAACCATTCCAGAAAAGAGGCGGCATAAGCCACTTCACCCCGAGCCTCGGCCAGCGGCTTGCCCTGCTCGGCGGTCATGATCTGCGCCAGGTCTTCCTGATTCTCCAGCATCAGCTCGTACCAGCGACGCAAGCGCGACGCTCGCTCCTTGACGGTCAGCGCGCGCCAGGCCGGCTGCGCGGCCTGCGCGGCCTCGATGGCGCGGCGGGTTTCGGCGCGCCCCATGTTCGGGACCTCGCCAACGAGCTCGCCGGTGGCCGGATTGAAGATAGCGGTGCGGCCGTCCGCATCGGCATCGCACCAGTCGCCGTTGAGGTAGGCCTGCTGGCGCAGCAGGCCGGGGTGGTCGAGTTGCAGGGTCATGGAAGCGTCCGGATTAAGCAGGTTGTTGAGTGCGCATCTTCTCGGAGCGGCCGCGCAGCCATTCCAGGGTCAGCAGCAGTGCGATGGAAAAGCCGATCAACAGGGTGGCTGCGGCGGCGATGGTCGGGCTGAGGTTCTCGCGGATGCCGCTGAACATCTGCCGCGGCAGGGTGATCTGCTCGGGGCCGGCGAGGAACAGCGTCACCACCACTTCGTCGAAGGACGTGGCGAAGGCAAACAGCGCACCGGAAATCACCCCCGGAGCAATCAGCGGCAGGGTGACGCGGAAGAATGTAGTTATGGGTGAGGCGCCCAGGCTGGCTGCGGCGCGCACCAGGTTCTGGTTGAACCCCTGCAGCGTGGCGGAGACGGTGATGATCACGAACGGCACACCCAGCACCGCGTGAACCAGGATCAGCGACAGGTAGCTATTGCCCATGCCCAACGGGGCGAAGAACAGGTAGCTGGCCACCCCGACAATCACCACCGGCACCACCATCGGCGAAATCAGCAAGGTCATCACCAGGGCCTTGCCGCGAAATTCGCCGCGGGTCAGACCGATCGCCGCCAGGGTGCCGAAGACCATCGCCAGCGCCGTGGCGGCCGGGGCGATGAGCATCGAGTTCTTCAGCGAGCGCATCCAGTCGGCCGAGCTGAACAAGGTTTCGTACCAGCGCATGGAGAAGCCTTGCAGCGGATAGACGAGAAACGAGCCGGAGTTGAACGACAGCGGCACGATCACCAGCACCGGCACGATCAGAAACAGCAGCACCAGCGCGCATAGGATGCGCAGGGTATAAAACCAGACGCGTTCGATGGGCGACATGTAGGGGCTCAGCATGGAAAGTTCTCCTGCCCGAATTGGCGAATGGCTTGCGGTGATTGCCTGGTCAGTGCGGTCATGCTCAGCCCAGCCTCAGGCGGCTGGCGCCGACCAGCCAGCTGTAGACGATGTACAGCAGCATGGTCGCCAGCAGCAGCAGGCCGCCCAGCGCCGTGGCCATGCCCCAGTTGATGGTGGTGTTGGTGTAGAAGGCGACGAAGTAGCTGACCATCTGGTCGTTCGGGCTGCCGAGCAGCGCGGGCGTGATGTAGTAGCCGATAGAAATGATGAACACCAACAGGCAGCCGGCGCCCACGCCCGCGAGGGTTTGTGGAAAGTACACCCGCCAGAAGCTGGCGAAGGGGTGGCAGCCCAACGAGATCGCCGCACGCATGTAACTCGGCGAGATATTCTTCATCACGCTGTAGATCGGCAGGATCATGAACGGCAGCAGGATGTGGACCATGGCGATGTAGACGCCAGCCCGGTTGAACACCAACTGCAATGGTTCGTCGATCAGGCCCATCTTCAACAGCGCACCGTTGATCAGGCCGCTGGACTGCAGCAGCACGATCCAGGCGGCAACGCGCACCAGAATCGAAGTCCAGAACGGCAGCAGCACCATGATCATCAGCAGGTTGCTTTTGCGCGCCGGCAGGTTGGCCAGCAGATACGCCAGGGGATAGGCCAGCACCAGACAAATCGCCGTGATTACCAGCCCCATCCAGAAAGTCCGGGCGAAGATGTCCAGGTAGACCGCCTGATCAGGCGATACCGATGCCAGCTCGCCCATGTCGTCGATGCGGTGATCGAGAGCGGCCAACAAATAATAGGGGGTGATTGCGCTATCGTTGCGGCGAATAACCTGCCAATAGGCGGGGTCGCCCCAGCGCTCATCGAAAGCTTCCAGCGCCTCCTTGTAGGACGTCGGCGCTTCCTTGAATGGGAGCGCGCGAGCTGTCTTGGTCATCAGGCTGCGGAAACCGGCCTGTTCCATGTTCAAGCGTTTGGACAGATCACCCAGCGACTGGTTTTGCCGCGCCTCCTGCAGGTCTTCGCTGAGGGCCTGATAAACCGACTCATCCGGCAGGCCGCGGCCATCCCAAGCCGTGATTGCCTCGACTGTGCGCGGCAGGCTGCCCACCACCTCCGGATTATCGACGCTGCGCCAGAGCAGCGAGGCGATCGGCAGGATGAAGGTGAGCAACAAAAACACCAGAAGAGGCAGGATCAGCGCCTTGGACTTCAACCGGTTCATGCGTTCGGCACGCGCCAGCCGCCGCTTCAGGTTGGGCTCGGCGAGCTCGGGAACAGGCAAGGAGATGGCAGTAGCCATGACGAACTCCGCAAAGTGTCAGATTCCAGCGGCGCATGGC
Organism: Stutzerimonas tianxiuensis; assembly: GCF_053470365.1. Lineage (NCBI taxonomy): Bacteria > Pseudomonadati > Pseudomonadota > Gammaproteobacteria > Pseudomonadales > Pseudomonadaceae > Stutzerimonas > Stutzerimonas tianxiuensis. Next base: position 25,858 of record NZ_JBPVWS010000004.1, read on the forward strand.
CCGCCTCAGGGCAGGCCATGCAAGGGGGCCAGGCTTGTTTAGCGCGCAGCCCAGGCGTTGAAACGCTGTTCCAGCTGCTCGCCGTAGTCGGCCCAGAAGGTCACGTTCATGGCCACTTGGTTGGCGATGTTTTCTGGCGTCGTAGGCATGTTTTTCAGCAGCTTCTGATCAAGCAGCTCGACCGCTTTCTTGTTTGCGGGACCGTAGGCGATGTTTTCCGAGAAGGCTTTCTGCTGCTGTGGTTGCAAGGTAAAGCTGACGAAATCGAGCGCTGCCTTCTGATCCTTCGCACCTTTGGGGATGGCCCAGGAATCGAAGTCGTAGATGCCGCCGTCCCAGACCACTTGCAGATTGCTCTCATCCTGCACTGCAGCAATCCGACCGTTATAGGCGCTGCTCATGACCACGTCACCGGAGGCCAGAAACTGCGGCGGTTGGGCGCCCGCTTCCCACCACTGAATGCTGGGTTTGATCTGGTCAAGCTTCTTGAAGGCGCGGTCCTGCCCCTCTTTCGTCGCCAGCACCTGGTAGACGTCTTTCGGTGCAACGCCATCGGCCATCAGGGCGAACTCAAGGGTGTACTTGGCGCCCTTGCGCAGGCCGCGTTTGCCGGGGAATTTCTCCGTGTCCCAAAAATCCGCCCAACCACTCGGTGCGCTGTCGAGCTTGTCGGCGTTATAAGCCAGCACCGTGGACCAGACGAAGAAGCCCACACCGCAAGGCTGTATGGCACCTTCGATGAAGTCGTCCGGGTTACCCGCTACCGCTGGATCGATTTCCTCGAACAGCCCTTCATCACAGCCGCGTGACAGCTCGGGCGATTCAACTTCCACGAGATGCCAGGACACGCTGTTGGTATCGACCATGGCCTTTACCTTGGCCATCTCACCGTTGTATTCGCCAGCGATGATCTTGTGGTCGGTCTTGGCTTCGAAGGGTTCATTGAAGGCCTTGATCTGCGCCTGCTTGTTGGCCCCGCCGAAGGTTACGGCGGTGATATTTTCCGCCGAGGCCTGGGCAGCGCACACCAGTCCGATGCTCAGGGCAGTCAGTTTCAGAGATTTCAGCATTGTGATTCGCTCCATGATGCGGTTGAAAACAGCTTTCTTGCTTGCTCGCCCTGCTTATGCCGCCTGCAGCGGATCCAGCGCACGGACGTGTTCCACTTGCCAGCCGATCGGCACGACATCACCAACCGCCAGGGCGGGATCGAATTCTGCAATCGGTTGCTTGACGAAGAAGTCGCTGATGCCGCAGACCTCGAGGCGAATGCGGATGTGGTCGCCGAGATAGACGAACTCGGCGACTCGCCCGGTGAAGCGGTTCGGGCAATTGGCGCTGGCACCGTTGAGGCGCACCCGCTCGGGACGTATCGACAGGTTGACCGGGGCGCCAGGCACGCCGACCTTGACGGCCAGCGCCTCGACCCGCTCACCGCGGCCCAGCTCGACGGTGCAGTTGTCACCGTTGCGGCTGACCAGCCGCGCCGGCAACCGGTTGTTCTCGCCGAGAAAGTTGGCAACGAAGGTATTCGCCGGCCGCTCGTACAGCGCCCGGGGCTCGTCGATCTGCTGGATCTCACCCTGATGGAACACCGCGACCCGGTCGGACATGGTCAGCGCCTCACCCTGATCGTGGGTGACATAGACCACGGTCACACCCAGGCTTTGGTGCAGATGCTTGATCTCCATCTGCATCTGCTCGCGCAATTGCTTGTCCAGCGCGCCCAACGGCTCATCCATCAACACCAGCTGCGGCTCGAACACCAAGGCTCGGGCCAGCGCCACGCGCTGCTGCTGGCCGCCTGACAGCTGCGCCGGGTAACGATTGCGGAAACCTTCAAGCTGCACCATCGAGAGCGCGCGCTTGACCCTTTCCTTGACGTCGAGCTTGGGCATGCCACGCACGCTGAGAGGAAAGGCGAGGTTCTCCGAGACTGTCATGTGCGGAAACAGCGCATAGTTCTGGAACACCATGCCCATGTCGCGCTTGTGCGGCGGCAGCTTGTTGATCGAGCGGCCGCCCAACAGGATTTCACCGGCAGTGGGCGTCTCGAAGCCGGCCAACATCATCAGACTGGTGGTCTTGCCGGAGCCTGACGGACCGAGCAGCGTGAGGAACTCACCTTTACGGATATCCAGGTTCAGGTCTTTGACGATCAGCGCTTCGCCGTCGTAACTCTTCTGGATGCCACGAAAGCTGACCAGTACTTCGTTCGCTTGAGAATCGAGCATGCCGCACCTGTGATCCGTTGTTCCGTGGCCACAGGTTAGGAGCCCCACGAGCCAGCGCACATCGGCAGATGGGAGTGAATACACTCAGCGAAACGGAGAGGCTGTTGTAGGGATTGCCCTACAAGAAACCTGTCGGCAGATGCAGACCCGGTTTGCATCAGGCGCGTAGCACCGTCGCCAGCGGCCTCGTGCTTACCGTCCAGGTCAGACCAGCTTGTGCTCCATGGCATAGCGGACCAGGTCGGCCACGGAGTGAGCAACCAGCTTCTGCATCAAGCGCGCCTTGTGCGTGCTGATGGTCTTACTGCTGAGGGCCAGCTTGGCCGCGATGTCGTTGACCGAATCGCCGTGTACCAGCCGCTCGAACACCGAATACTCACGCTCCGACAGCAGTGCGTGGGGTGGCCGGGAGTCTGTGAGACCGACCTCGAAAACCATGCGATCCGCCAGCTCCGGATCTATATATCGGCCGCCAGCGGCAACCTTGCGCACCGCGGTCAGCAGCAGCGCCGGGTCACTGTCCTTGGTGGCATAGCCGGCGGCACCGATCTTCAGCGCCCGCGCCGCCATCTGCGCCTCGTCGTGCATCGACAACACCAGAATCGCCGGCGGCTCGCTCAGCGCGCGTATCCGCGGTATGGCTTCCAACCCGTTGACGCCCGGCATGGAGATGTCCAGCAGGACAACATCGCACGGCGTCTGCCGCAGTTGATCGAGCAGTTGCTGACCGTTGCCCGCTTCGCCGATTACCTGCATGTCCTTGGCCAGTCCGATCAGCTGCTTGATCCCCTCGCGAACGATGGTGTGGTCCTCGGCGACGATTACCCTAATCATGGCGCTAGCTCTCCAATGTACTGATCAGAACCACAGGCTCGACCGGGCTGTCATCCAGTGGCACCGTGACATGAATCGAGGTGCCCTCGCCCGGCTGGCTTTCCAGCAGCAAGCTGCCCCCGAGCATCTGGGCTCTCTCCTGCATGCCCACCAGGCCGAACGACGGTCCCTGGCGGCCCTGCTGGACCACGAAACCCTCGCCGTCATCGCTGATGCTCAAGCACAGCATATCCCCTTGCTGCTGCAGGGTGAGGCTCACGGTTTGTGCATTGGCGTGACGCATGACGTTGGTCAGCGCCTCCTGAAGAATGCGGAACAGGCCGACAGCCTTGGCATTGCCAAGTTGCGGCGGGCATTCCGGCACCTCCACCAGGCAGGCGATCCCGGTGCGCTCCTCGAAGCGCCGCGCCTGCCAGTCGATGGCCGATGCTATGCCGGCGTCCAGAATCGGCGGACGCAAGGCGGTCGCGACGTCGCGCACCTGCTGGAACAACTGGGCAATGAGGCGTTTCATGCCTTGCAAGCGTGCTGCCAAGCCGGAGTCGAGCTCGGCAAAGCTGATCTCACACATGGAAATTTCCAGTTTCAGAACCGTAAGCATCTGCCCCAGCTCGTCGTGGACCTCCCGCGCGATATGGGCTTTTTCTTCCTCGCGCACCGTTTCCACATGCGCCGCCAGCTTGCGCAGTTGTGCCCGTGACGCATCCAGCTCCAACTCGATTCGCTTGTTATCGGTAATGTCCCAGACGATGCCGTCCCAGACCTGACGCCCCTCCAACTGCCCACGCACCGAGGCGCGGATGTCGGCCCAGCGAATCTCGCCGGAACGGGTCAGGATCCGCCCCTGCCAGTACCAGTCGCTCATGCTGTCGAGTGCCTGCTGCTGGCTGCTCCAATAGCCCGGCTCGTCGTCGGGATGCACCAGGCTGCGAATGCCGCGCCCAGGTTGCAACAACAGCTCCGCCGAGTAGCCAACCAGACGCTGGCTGGCCTCGCTGATGTAGGCAATGTTGACCGGAGCACCGGCGTCCTGTCGCTCCAGACGGAAAACCAAACCCGGCACGTTGCCCGCCATGGCTTTCAGTCGCACCTCACTTTCTTGCAGCGCCGCACTGGCGCGGCGGCGCTCGGTGATGTCGGCAAGGAACAGCACCAGATACTCCTTGCTACCCAGGCGCAGGAAGCTAAGCGTTACCGCTGCTGGAAACCGCCCCCCATCGGCGCGCTGCCATTCGCACTCATGTATCTGGTGATCCTCAACGCCGCTGCGCGCATCACGCCAGAGCTGCATCCAGCCATCCATGCTCATGCCCGGTTCCAGCGCTTGCAGTGGCTGGTCGAGCAGACTGTCGGAGGCATAGCCGAGCAGTTCAACGGCCGCCTGGTTGGCATACCGGACGTGGCTGTCCCAATTCAGCCAGAGAATGCCGACGGTACTGTGATCAAGGCAGAACTGCGTCAGCCGCTGCGCCTCTTCGGCGGCGGCGCGCGCCTCGATGTCCCGCCGCGCCGACTTCAATCTGCTTTCCAATAGCCCCTGCTGGCGACGCTGCCATACCAGCATGGCTACGGTTGCGGCCAGCAGCAACGTCAACAGCAGGCTGAGACTGCGCCAGTAACTGATGCGGCGCGACTGATCGATGCTGCGCGACTTGAGCCATTGCTCCTGCAACTGGCTGAACTCGCGGGCGGGGAAATTGCGCAGCGCCTGGTCGATGACCGCACTCATCACCGGGCTGTCGCGGCGCGAACCGATGCGCAGCAACAAGGGGTTGCCCAGATCGCCTACAACATCGAGCGATGCGTATTCCGCTCGCTGCGAGAGGCGGCCGTAGAGCGGCTCATCGACCACCGCGAAACGCACGCGCGCCTCGAGCAGCTGACGCAGCGCTTCGAATTGGCTACCTACTTCAAGAACCGGCTGGCTCGGGTAGTTGCTGCTCATGTAATCGGCCACCGAGCCGGGCCCTTCCAGCGCGATCACGTCATTACTGTCCAGGCGTTCGAGGTCGATTGCACGGGGACCATTAAGGTCGCCGATAATCAGCCTTGGCACCCTCAGAAACGGGTCACTGTAACGCCAGATGCGCAGCCCTTCCCGCGTCTGTCGCAGCCCCGGCGCCAGGTCGATTTGATTGGCACGCATGGCATCATCCAGCGCTGCCTCGTCGACGAACCGGTGCCATTGCAGGCTGACGCCAAGGTTATCCGCAAGTCGCTCGATGAACTGCACGTGAAAGCCGGACAGGCGACGTTGGCGTTGGTCGTATTCGGCGTAAGGGGGCGCCATTACCACACCCACGCGCCACTGCTGATGCGCCGCCAGCCATTCCTGTTGCGCGTCGCTCAACGGCACGCTCGAAGCCATTGCGGGCGGTGCGCTCAATGCAAGCAACAGGCAGCAGCAACGCAGCAGAAATGACACCATAAGCCTCACGAGATCGGCGGTAGTGCCGAAACGCTGTTTTAGTGCATCTGTGCCGCCCGCGCCAGCATCACCGTGGCCCGGGCGCGCGAATATCAGGAAAACCAATGTTCCGAGCGCGCGTTTCAACTCGTTTGGCGGCCGTCTTGTTCGTCATCTTCAGCAGTCCTGTGATCAGCGCCGCCGATGAGCCGGCCGAGGCGGAGGCCGCCCCGGCTCCGGTGGCTGCTGATCGTCCGGTCCTGCCCTCGCGCAGCGAAACCATGGCCGCGGACCTGTTGCGCCAGCTGCCTGCCAGCGAGTTCGTCAGCCTGACCGCCAGTGGCACGGACTTCGTAGCGCTTTGGCGTCCCGCTAATGTTGCCGAACCCAAAGGCACCATTATCTTGCTGCCCGGTGAGGGTGAGAGTGCCGACTGGCCACGCGGCATTGGCCCGCTGCGTCGTAGCCTGCCCGACCACGGCTGGCATACCCTGAGCCTGAGCCTGCCGGACTCGCCGGGTTTGGTGTTGCCGATGGCCACGGAGCCAGCGCCGGACCAGCCGATCGACGCGCCCGAAACCGTGGCAGAACAGCCCAGCGAAGATCCGGCGCCAAGCGAGGCCGGCTATCTACCCGAAGAAACCGCGGCGGCGCCAGGCGAGCCAGCAGTTGACGATTCCGATACGCAAGCCCCCGCCGAAACGCCACCGATGAAGCCCGACCATTCCGAGCAGATCAGCGCTCGTATCGAGGCGGCCTTGGCCTTTGCCCGCAGCAAGCAACCAAAGGCGATCGTGCTTTTCGGCCAAGGTACAGGCGGCTATTGGGCCGCCCGCTACCTTCAGCAGGAGGCGCCGCAAGATGTCAGGCATTTGCTGATAGTCCAGCCGCGTCAGCCGAATGGACAGGAAGAACCGCTTGCGCAGCTGGTGCCGCCCCTCAAGCTGATCACCGGCGACTTCTACTATAAGGATGTAACCAGCGACCAGCAGACGGCTCGGGAGCGGCTGAACGCCAGTCGCCGGATTCAGCACCCAGCCTATCGACAAGTCGGGTTGCCCCGGCAGACTGGCGAACGCCAGACTGATCAGGAAGTCCTCGTTCGACGAGTCCGCGGCTGGCTCAAGCGAGAAACCTAAGCCCCACCGGCTCGCGTTAGCGAAAGCCCCGCCGCTCGCGGATCAGGCTGTAGGCATGGTGCAGTTCGCGGGTCCGCTCAGTTGCCTCGCGCACCTCAATGGCAGTGGCACCGGCACCGGCCTGCTTATCGGGGTGATGCTTGCTGAGCAGACGCCGATAGGCCCGTTTGATGGCCTGCGGCTCGCTGTCCGCACGCACCCCGAGCAACCGCAATGCCTGTTCGTACGCGCCACCGGGGTTGCTCGGCGCACCCTGGCGGCGACCCCCGTGCTCATCCAGCGCTGCCACCGCTACAGAATCCCAGCCCATCCACTTGCCCCAGAGCATGATCAGCTCGTGCTCACGTGCATCGATCTGGCCCTGAGCCCTGGCCATGCGCCAACAGGCCTGGAGGATCGCCTTCGTTTCATCCTGACGCCCTCTCAGGCGCTGCAGTGGCTCGCGCAAGCCGTCCGTACTGGATTTCCCGCGATAGAACGCATCGATCGCCACCCGCTGCTGAGAGGGAGTCAACCGCAGCCGGCGCATTTCGTTGCGGGCAGCCTGAATATGTGACTCGCTGATCCGTCCGCTGCTTTTCGCCAGGCGCCCAAGTAGATAGAACAGCAAGTCGCTGCCTTGCATCCTGGGGGCGACGCGTGAAAGCAATCGCCGAAAGCTGGCCCAAGAGTCGAGCCCGAAGCGGCGGTCCAGCACCTGCCCGATCAGCGCGCCCAACAGCGCGCCCGGAATGCTCGCCAGCAGCCAACCGACCAGTGCGCCCAGGAAAGTGATTGGCCAGAACATCTAGTGCTGTGCCTCAAGGATGCGCTCAAGCTCAGCCAGACGCTCATGCGTCCCGACGTCGATCCAGCGCCCGCCGTGATATTCGCCGCTCAGCTTTCCGTCAGCCAAGGCCAGGCGCAGCAGCGGCGCGAGTTTGAAGGACCCAGCCGTGCATCCGGCGAACAACTGCGGACTGAGCACGGCGATGCCGCTGTAGGTGAGTCTTGCGGCCTCCTCGTCACCGACGCAGCCGTCGACCAGGCTGAAATCGCCCTTGGGGTGATGCATTGGGTTGTCTACCAGCACCAGGTGCGCCAAACCTTCAAGCGGCCGTTTCAGCGCGCTGAAATCGTAGTCAGTCCAGATGTCGCCATTGACCACTAAAAAAGGCTCCGTTCCCAGCAGCGGCAAGGCACGGTGAATCCCGCCGCCGGTCTCCAGCGGCTCGCCCTCCGCTGAGTACTGGATTCGGACTCCCAGGCGCCGACCGTCACCGAGGTGCGCCTCGATCTGCTGGCCCAGCCAGGCGTGATTAATCACCAGTTCATTGATGCCGGCCTCGGCCAGTGCGCGGATGTGGTATTCAATCAGCGGCACGCCGCCCGCCCGGACCAATGGCTTGGGAGTGTGCAAGGTCAGGGGGCGGAGGCGCTCGCCCTTGCCGGCCGCGAGGATCATCGCTTTCATGATGAGGCAGGCTCCTTTGGCAGCCCCTGTAGCAGCTGTTTGAGATCATCCAGTTCAGGTCGGCGCGCCAGCACTGTGTCGAGATAAGCGAAGAAACGCGGCACATCACTCAGGTAACGCGGCTTGCCGTCGCGGTGACAAATGCGCGAAAAGATGCCGATGACCTTGAGGTGGCGCTGCAGCCCCATCAGATCGCTGGCGCGATGGAACTCGGCAAAGCTCTCCTGCACCGGTATGCCGCGCGCACGAGCGGCGTCCCAGTAACCCTGCAGCCAGCCAAGCACCCGCTCTTCCGGCCAGCTTAGAAAGGCGTCCTTGAACAGCGAAGTAATGTCATAGGTGACCGGGCCGATCACAGCATCCTGGAAATCCAACACGCCGGGGTTGGGCTGGCTGAGCATCAGGTTGCGTGGCATATAGTCGCGATGCACCAGCACGGTTGGCTGGGCTAGCGCAGAGTCGATCAGCACCCGACAGGTCCTTTCCCACAACTGCTGTTCATCCGCCGTGAAGCTGTGGCCCAGATGCCGCTGGACGTACCACTCAGGAAACAGCTGTAGCTCGCGGCGCAGCAGCGCTTCGTCATAAGAGGGCAGGGCTGCTGGCTTGGCATTGGCCTGGAAGGTGATGAGCGCCGAAATGGCGTCCGTAAAGAGCTCATCCGCATTGTCGGCGTCGATCACATCCAGATAGGTTTGACGGCCCAGATCGCTGAGCAGCAAGAAGCCGCGGTCGAGGTCAGCCGCCAGAATTTCCGGCACATGCACGCCAGACTCGGCCAGCATTGCCGCGATGTCCACGAACGGCTGGCAGTTCTCCTGGGGCGGCGGCGCGTCCATCAGGATGAAGCTGCGCGGGGCTGCCTCCCAGCGGAAGTAGCGACGAAAACTGGCGTCACTGCTGGCCGCAACCAGCGACACCTCGGGGACTTCGCCCCAGCCGCGGCGAGCGAAAAGCGCCTGGAGATGAGGCTCCAGCCAGGCGTTCAGGTCCAGCAGACGTTGATCATGTTGCGGCATATCAGGGGCTCTCCACGGCGCTAGCCGATAGGCGGGTCATGCTTTATTATCCAGCATCTTTTTCAGCCCATCGAGAGGCGTGCGGCCCAGCCCGGCCGATGGCTCGCCGCAAGCACGGACCAAAAAACAAGATGGCAGTCAAATATCCCGCTTTTCGTAAAAAATTCCCTCTATTGGTAACCGGCGGCCTGCTCGCACTGCAACCTGTAGCGACGCCCTTGGTTATCGCAGCCGAACAGTTCGCCTGCCAACCGGGTGCCGATGGTGGTTGGAATTGCGCCGCGGATGCGGCCAGCCCGGCCTTGCCGCCGCGCCCGACTCACCGCGGTGCTGCCACTGAAACCACCAGCGCCCAGCCCAGAGCCAGCAAAGCCGAGCGCCAGGCGGCCACCACCAAGCTGGTCACCGAAAGCAAGGGGCGAGCGTTGGTCTCTCGCAGCGCCGACTACAGCCATCTGGATTGGGTGCCGCGTGATCAGCTGACCAATGCACAACTGGCCGAGACAGGGCCATATTGTGCCGGCACCTATGTTGAACCGAACCGCCCCGGTCAGTTCGACGACACACCGATGAGCGAGGCGCCGACCTACGTCTCGGCCAAGGCAACCCGTTACGAGCAGCAGCAGGAAATTGCCACGCTGGCCGGCGACGTGGTACTTCGCCAGGGCAGCATCCAGGCCGAAGCCGACGAAGCCAGTCTGTACCAGTTGGAAAATCGCGGCGAACTGAAAGGCAATGTCCGCCTGCGTGATGGCGGCGCACTGATGGTCGGTGATCGCGCCGAGCTGTTCCTCGACACCGGTGAAGCTCAGGTCGAGAACGCGGAATACGTGGTCCATGAAGGCAAGGTTCGAGGCAGTGCGCTGTACGCCAAGCGTACCGACGACGCCATCATCCGCCTCAAGGACGGAACCTATACACGCTGCGAACCAGGCGATAACGATTGGTACCTGCAGGGCAACAACGTCACCCTCAACCCGGCCACCGGCTTCGGCTCGGCGACCAACGTGACGCTGCGGGTCAAGGGTGTCCCGGTGTTCTATACGCCCTACATCTATTTCCCAATCGATGATCGCCGTCAGTCCGGCTTCCTGGCGCCGAGCATCAGCTCATCCAGCGATACGGGCCTGTCGCTGATCACGCCCTACTATTTCAACCTGGCGCCGAATTTCGACGCCACGCTCTACCCGAACTACATGACTGATCGCGGCCTGCTGATGGAAGGCGAGTTCCGCTACCTGACGCGCCGCAGCGAAGGCCAGTTCGGCGCCGCCTACCTTGACGACAGCAACGACGAGCGCAAGCTGCAGTCGGAATACGAAGACCAGCGCTGGATGTACAGCTGGCAACACCGTACCGGCCTGGACACCCGCTGGCTGGCAGAAGTCGATTACACCGACATCAGCGACCCCTATTACTTCCAGGACCTGGACACCCAACTGGGTATCGATCAGCCGGACCACCTCGACCAGCGCGGCACCCTGAGTTACCGCGCACCGTCCTACACTGCGCAGCTGAACGTTCACGCCTACGAGCGCGCCACCATTGCCGACATCACACCTTACGAGCGCCTGCCGCAGCTGACCTTGAATGGCGCACTGCCCTTCCAGCCAGGTGGGCTGCGGGTTGCCTACGACACCGAGTTCGTCAGTTTCCAGCGCAGCCTGCGCAGTGGTTATTTCACGGATCAGGATGGCAACACGGGAACACCCGAGCAGCTCTGGTATGACGCGCGGCTTGCCGGACTGAACCGTGCTGAGGGCGAGCGTCTTCACCTCGAGCCCGGGGTTAGCCTGCCGCTCGATTGGAGCTGGGGCTTCGTCCGCCCATCGCTGAAATACGCGTACACCAAGTACGACCTGACGTTGGATAACACCGGCCGCAGTCAGGTAAGCGATTTCAATGATTCGCCCGACCGCAGCGTACCGATCTTCAGCGTCGACAGCGGCTTGTATTTCGACCGCGACACCCAGTGGTTCGGCAAGGATTACCGCCAGACCCTCGAGCCACGGATGTTTTACCTGTACGTTCCAGAAGAGGACCAGGACGACATTCCAGTCTTCGACACCGGCGAAAACACCTTCAGCTATTCCTCGCTGTGGCGTGAAAACCGCTTCTCCGGCAAGGATCGAATCGGCGACGCCAATCAGCTTTCGCTGGGCGTCACAAATCGCTGGATCGAGCCGAACGGACTGGAGCGTCAGCGCTTGAGCGTTGGCCAGATCATCTACTTCCGCGACCGCGAAGTGCAGTTGCCGAATCTTGAGGATCGTCCAGGTTCGACATCGGACGTCTCGCCATACGCCCTCGAGTACATGTATCGCTACAACCGCGACTGGCGCTTTACCTCGACATTCAACTGGGACCCGGACGAAGGCCGCACCCACTCAGGCAGCGCCATGTTCCATTACCAGCCGGCTGACAACCCGCGGAAGATCGTCAACTTCGGCTACCGCTATCGCAACGACACGGTACGATTCGACCAAGCCACCGGCGAGTGGGCCTATGGCGGCGACTACGGCGTGCCGGGCTCGCCTGAATACATCGAGGATTACTACAAGATCAACCAGCACGACATCTCCACCATCTGGCCGATCCTGCCGCAGTGGAGCGTGATCGCACGCTGGCAGCACGACTACAGCCGCAACCGCACACTGGAGGCCTTCGGGGGCTTCGAGTACGACAGTTGCTGCTGGAAGCTGCGCCTGATCAACCGCTACTGGATCGATTACGACGAAACCAGTCTCAACCCATCGCAGAACGATGAGCCGGACAACGGCATCTTTCTGCAAATCGTCCTCAAGGGACTCGGCGGCGTGTTCGGCAGCTCGACCGAGACATTCCTCGACGAAGGCATACAAGGTTACCGTGAACGTGAAGATCAAGCTTTCTGATTACCTGCGCCCCCTGCTGGCGGGCGCCCTTCTGCTGGGCAGCGCGACTGCTGCCCTGACCGCGTCGGCCGAGGTTCAACAGCTCGACCGCATCGTCGCGATTGTCGACAACGACGTGATCATGCAAAGCCAGCTGGACCAGCGGACCCGCGAAGTCCAGCAGACCATCGAGAAACGCGGCGCGGAAATGCCGCCCGCGGACGTCATGCAACAACAGGTGCTGGAGCGGCTGATCACCGAAAATCTGCAGCTGCAGATCGGCGATCGCTCGGGCATTCGCATCTCCGATGAAGAACTCAACCAGGCAATGAGCACCATCGCTCAGCGCAACAACATGACCCTGGACCAGTTCCGAGCGGCTCTGGAGCGTGACGGCCTGAGCCTCGATACCGCCCGCGAGCAGATTCGCCGAGAAATGGTCATCAGCCGGGTGCGCCAGCGCAGAATTGCCGAACGTGTCCAGGTGTCGAACCAGGAGGTGGAAAACTTCCTGGCCTCTGACCTCGGCAAATTGCAGCTGTCGGAAGAATACCGACTGGCCAATATCCTGATACCAGTGCCGGAGTCGGCTGATTCGGCGACGATCCAGGCGGCTGAAAAAACCGCGATGGATACCTACCAGCAGCTTCAGCAAGGCGCTGACTTCGCCAAACTGGCTGTCTCGCGTTCGGCCAGTGAAAACGCACTGGAAGGTGGCGACATGGGCTGGCGCAAGGCGGCTCAACTGCCGCCCCCCTTCGACACCGAAGTCAGCACCCTGTCGGTCGGCGACGTCACCCGACCCGTGCGTACTCCGCCGGGTTTCATCTTGCTGAAAGTGCTCGACAAGCGTGGCGGTGATACTCAGGTACGTGACGAGGTCCATGTTCGTCATATCCTGATCAAGCCCAGCCAGATCCGCAGCGAAGAAGAAAGCCGACGCCTGATCCAGCGACTGCGTGACCGCATCCAGGCCGGCGAGAGCTTTGCCGAACTGGCGAAAAACTTCTCCGAAGACCCAGGCTCGGCGCTGAACGGCGGCGACCTCAACTGGATCGACCCCAGCTCGCTGGTTCCCGAGTTCCGTGAGGTCATGGCCAACACGGCGAGTGGGCAGCTGTCCGAACCCTTCAAGACGCCGTATGGCTGGCACATTCTGGAAGTGCTCGGGCGCCGCGCCACCGATGCCAGCGAAGAGTTTCGCGAGCAACAGGCATTGTCCTTGTTGCGCAACCGTAAATACGAAGAAGAACTGCAGAACTGGCTACGCCAGATTCGCGACGAAGCCTACGTCGAGATCAAGATCTGACAGGCTTCAAGTAGCTACTCTGCAATGCCTAAACGGGCCGGCCAATCGGCCGGCCCGTTTCTTTTCATCCGTATGAAGGCAACAACATGACCACCAAACGTTTCGCCCTGACGCCCGGCGAGCCCGCCGGTATTGGTCCCGACCTCTGTCTGTTGCTCGCACGCAACAGCCATCCACACGCCCTGATCGCCATCGCCAGTGCCGAGCTGCTACGCACTCGTTCAGCAGAGCTCGGGCTGGACATCACCCTGCTTGAAGTCGCGCCGGGCAACTGGCCGAACCAGCCGGCACCCGCCAACAGCCTGTATGTCTGGAACACACCGCTCGGTGCACCAGCCATAAGCGGCCAGCTCACCCCAGCAAACGCCGACTACGTTCTGGCCACGCTGACCCGAGCCGGTAAGGGATGCCTCGATGGCAGCTTCGCCGGCATGATCACTGCGCCGGTGCACAAAGGCGTGATCAACGAGGCAGGTATCCCTTTTTCAGGACACACCGAATTTCTCGCGGAGCTGACGGGCACCGGGCAGGTCGTCATGATGCTGGCCACCCGAGGGTTGCGGGTTGCTCTGGTCACCACCCACCTGCCGCTCAAGGATGTGCCGGCCGCCATCACCACCGAGCGCCTGCAGCGTGTGACGCGGATATTGCACGCCGATCTGGTGGAAAAATTCGGCATCGCCCGGCCGCGGATTTTGATCTGTGGGCTCAACCCCCATGCTGGCGAGGGCGGACATCTGGGCCGTGAGGAAGTCGAGATCATCGAACCGACGCTGGAGGTGCTGCGGCGCGATGGGCTCGATCTGATCGGCCCGCTGCCGGCCGACACGCTGTTCACGCCCAAACACCTCGATCACTGCGACGCGGTGCTGGCGATGTACCACGACCAGGGCTTACCGGTGCTCAAGTACAAGGGTTTTGGCGCGGCCGTCAATGTCACTCTCGGGCTACCTATTGTGCGAACCTCAGTCGATCACGGCACCGCCCTGGACCTTGCGGGCACGGGCCAGATCGATACCGGCAGCCTGCAAGTGGCACTGGAGACGGCGTATGAGATGAGCGGCAGCTAGACCAGCAATCAGCACAGTATCCAGGTGAGGAGTAGGCTGCGCTCAGGCTACGGCTACAACCGAGGCGGATCCGACAAACTACGGGGCGGCTGGAACCTACCGGACACCAAGATTTCGGTCCAGGATTTGCAATGGACTGCTTCTGAACTCTCCTGCGTGTCTGCAGACGGCAATGGCTCGTACTGCCCTTATCGGCGGGGCACTCGCCTCGGCTATCGCAGCTGCTAAACTGCGGGCCTTTTCGCCCCCAGCTTCAAGCCTCGTGCTTAGCTGCTCCTGAGACTGCTGTATATGTCCGAGAATTACCAACATCGCGCGCGCAAGCGTTTCGGCCAGAACTTCCTTCACGATGCAGGCGTAATCCATCGCATTCTTCGCTCCATCCATGCCAAACCGGGTGAGCGGATCGTCGAGATCGGCCCTGGCCAGGGCGCGCTGACCGAAGGATTGCTCGACAGCGGTGCACACCTCGACGTGGTCGAGCTGGACCTGGACCTGATCCCGATCCTCCAGCAGAAATTTTCCGAGCGCGAAAACTTTGCGCTCAATCAGGGTGATGCGCTGAAGTTCGACTTCTCACGGCTCAGCCAGGAGCCAGGCAGCCTGCGCATCGTCGGCAATCTGCCCTACAACATTTCCACACCGCTGATCTTTCATCTGCTCGATCACGCCAGTCTGATTCGCGATATGCATTTCATGCTGCAGAAGGAAGTGGTCGAGCGCCTGGCCGCAGTGCCAGGCGGCGGTGACTGGGGTCGGCTGTCGATCATGGTGCAGTACCACTGCCGCGTCGAACACCTGTTCAACGTAGGCCCTGGCGCGTTCAATCCGGCGCCGAAGGTTGACTCGGCCATCGTGCGCCTGGTCCCGCATGAGGTGTTGCCGCACCCGGCACGCGATCACCGGCAGCTGGAGACCGTGGTTCGCCAGGCTTTCAACCAGCGCCGCAAGACCCTGCGAAACACGCTCAAAGGGCTGCTGGACGCTGACGCAATCGCTGCCGCCGACGTCGATGGCAGCCTGCGCCCGGAACAGCTGGACCTCGCCGCGTTCGTAAGACTATCGGATCAATTATCTGCCCGCGGCTGAAAGCGACCACGCGAAGGAGCACGCCATGTCTGAAGACCTCCGCTACAGGATCGACGTCACGGTCCGCCCAGCCTATCTGGCTGACCAGTCACAGCCAGAGCAAAACCGCTTTGCCTTTGCCTATACCGTAACCATTGAAAACAACGGCCAACTCACTGCGCAGCTGCTGTCCCGCCATTGGATCATCACGGACGGAGACGGTCAGGTGCAGGAGGTACAAGGCGAAGGCGTGGTCGGTGAGCAGCCGGTGCTAGCCCCCGGCCATCGACACGTCTACACCAGTGGCACGCTGATGGCTTCGCGCGTCGGCACGATGCAGGGCAGTTATCAGATGCTTGCCGAAGACGGACACCGCTTCGATGCCACGATCGCGCCGTTTCGGCTGGCCGTCCCGGGAGCCTTGCATTGACTACCTACGCTGTTGGCGACCTGCAAGGTTGCCTGGAACCCCTGCTTTGCCTGCTCAAGCAAGTCGATTTCAGCCCTTCTCGTGACTGCCTATGGCTGGCGGGAGATCTGGTTAACCGCGGCCCTCAATCGCTCGAAGCGCTGCGCTTCGCGCGCGATCTGGGCAGCTCAGGTGTGACCGTCCTGGGTAACCATGACCTCCATCTGCTGGCCGTGACGCACAAGGTCGAGCGGCTGAAGAAGTCCGATACGCTCCAGCCGATCCTTGATGCACCCGACCGAGCCGATCTGATCTTCTGGCTACGTCAGCAGAAACTGGTCCACCACGATGCCGAGCGCCAGGTCACCATGGTTCACGCCGGCATTCCTCCGCAATGGACATTGAGCAAATCCCTGCGGCGGGCGGCAGAGGTCGAGCAGGCGCTTCGCGATGACGCCATGCTGCAACCCTTCCTCGACGGGATGTACGGTAATCAGCCGGCGAAATGGAGTAAGGAGCTAAACGGTATCCCGAGGCTGCGGCTGATCACCAACTACTTCACCCGGATGCGCTTCTGCAAAGCCGACGGGACCCTGGACCTCGAAGCCAAAGAAGGGCTCGACTCGGCGCCCACAGGGTTCGCCCCTTGGTTCAGCCACCCCACTCGCAAAACCCGCGGCGAGAAGATCATTTTCGGCCACTGGGCGGCACTCGAAGGCAACTGCGACGAGCCGAACGTATACGCGCTGGACACTGGCTGCGTATGGGGCAACTCCATGACACTGATGAACATCGACAGCAACGAACTGTACAGCTGCGACTGTGAGGCCAAGCCATGACTGACTTCAAACGTATTTCGCCCGAGCAGGCGCAATCGCTGCGCGGTGAAGGCGGTGTGTTCGTCGACATTCGCGATCCGGACAGCTTCGCCAATGGTCACGTCACCGGCTCGACACATCTGGACAATCAATCTTTGCCAGACTTTATCGCGGCTGCTGATCTCGACCGACCGCTGGTAGTCGTCTGCTACCACGGCAACTCCAGCCAGAGTGCAGCCGCCTACCTCGCCAACCAGGGTTTCTCAGACGTCTACAGCCTTGACGGTGGCTTCGAACTTTGGCGACAGGCGTTTCCGCAAGAAACTGAACAGGGCGATCCCGCCTGAAAAAATCACCCTCTCAAAGCCGCAGATAATGCGGCCTTGAGCCTCCCTTCCGACGAAACGCAGCGGCAAAAACGTCACTCCCCCCTTGAACTTGCTGAATCCGAACTATCCTTCAGTGCAGGCCATCCAAACAGGTGGAAGTCGTGCAGCGGCTACCGGGCCTCAGTTTCGACCATCAGGTGTTCGGGGGAACTCCACAGGCCGGTAAGTCGGCCGTACCTGAATGCATGATGACAACACCGGCTCCGAGCATCGTCCGAGGTGAAGTCAATGAGCATTTTCAGCCATTTCCAGCAACGATTCGAAGCAACCCGTCAGGAAGAGTATTCGCTTCAGGAATACCTCGACCTGTGCAAGGAAGACCGGGGAACCTACGCAACTGCAGCCGAACGCCTGTTGATGGCAATTGGCGAGCCTGAACTGATCGACACGTCTGCCGACTCGAGACTGTCGCGGATTTTCTCCAACAAGGTTATCCGTCGGTACCCTGCCTTTGAAGACTTCCACGGGATGGAAGATTGCATCGACCAGATCGTTTCCTATTTCCGCCACGCCGCGCAGGGCCTGGAGGAAAAGAAGCAAATTCTCTATTTGCTAGGCCCGGTGGGCGGCGGCAAGTCATCGCTGGCCGAGAAGCTCAAGCAACTGATGGAGCGGGTGCCCTTCTATGCCATCAAGGGCTCGCCGGTGTTCGAGTCGCCGCTGGGGCTGTTCAACCCGGCTGAAGACGCACAGATCCTCGAAGAGGATTACGGCATTCCCCGTCGCTACCTCAGCTCCATCATGTCGCCCTGGGCCACCAAGCGGCTGCAGGAGTTCGGCGGCGATATCAGTCAGTTCCGCGTGGTCAAACTATACCCCTCGATCCTCAATCAGATCGCAGTGGCCAAGACCGAGCCAGGTGATGAGAACAACCAGGATATTTCTGCCCTGGTGGGCAAGGTCGATATCCGCAAGCTTGAGGAATTTCCGCAGAACGACGCCGACGCCTACAGCTACTCAGGCGCTCTGTGCCGTGCCAACCAGGGCATGATGGAATTCGTCGAGATGTTCAAGGCACCGATCAAGGTGCTGCACCCGCTGCTCACCGCAACCCAGGAGGGCAACTACAACAGCACCGAGGGCCTCGGCGCGATTCCCTACAACGGCATCCTGCTGGCTCACTCCAACGAGTCGGAATGGCATACCTTCCGCAACAACAAGAACAACGAAGCCTTCATCGACCGCATCTATATCGTCAAGGTGCCGTACTGCCTGCGGGTCACCGACGAGATCAAGATCTACGACAAGCTGCTGTTCAACAGCTCGCTATCGAAGGCCCATTGCGCGCCCGATACGCTGAAGATGCTGGCGCAGTTCTCGGTGCTGAGCCGCCTGAAGGAACCGGAAAACTCCAACATCTACTCGAAAATGCGCGTCTACGACGGTGAGAACCTCAAGGACACCGACCCCAAGGCCAAATCAATCCAGGAATACCGCGACACCGCCGGCGTCGACGAAGGCATGAATGGGCTCTCAACCCGCTTCGCCTTCAAGATCCTGTCCAAGGTGTTCAACTTCGATCCGCACGAGATCGCGGCCAACCCGGTTCACCTGCTGTACGTGTTGGAGCAGCAGATCGAACAGGAGCAATTCCCAGCCGAGGTGCGCGAGCGCTATCTGCGCTTCATCAAGGAATACCTGGCGCCGCGCTACGTGGATTTCATCGGCAAGGAAATCCAGACTGCCTATCTCGAGTCTTACAGCGAGTACGGTCAGAACATCTTCGACCGCTACGTGCTCTATGCGGATTTCTGGATTCAGGATCAGGAATACCGGGACCCGGAAACCGGCGAAATTCTCAACCGTATGGCGCTCAACGAAGAACTGGAGAAGATCGAGAAGCCGGCCGGCATCAGCAACCCAAAGGACTTCCGCAACGAGATCGTCAACTTCGTGCTGCGCGCGCGCGCCAACAACAACGGCAAGAACCCATCCTGGCTCAGCTACGAGAAGCTGCGCGTGGTGATCGAGAAGAAAATGTTCTCCAACACTGAGGACCTGCTTCCAGTCATCAGCTTCAACGCCAAGGCCAGCAAGGAAGATCAGAAAAAGCACAACGACTTCGTCGTTCGCATGGTCGAGCGCGGTTACACCGAGAAGCAGGTACGCCTGCTTTCGGAATGGTATCTGCGCGTACGTAAATCGCAGTAAGAGCAGCTGAGGGCATGGAGTCGGAGCCGGAAGCAGATGCAACACGCTTCCGGCTCCAGGCTCAGGACTTCCAGCTCAGCCCGGAGGGCTCGTATGAGTTACGTGATCGACCGCCGTTTGAACGGCAAGAACAAAAGCACGGTCAATCGCCAGCGCTTCTTGCAGCGATACCGAGGACACATCAAAAAGGCCGTGGAAGAGGCCGTTGGACGCCGCTCCATTACCGACATGGAGCACGGCGAGCAGATCAGTATTCCCGGCCGAGACACCGATGAACCGATCCTTCACCACGGACGTGGCGGTCGGCAAACGATCGTTCATCCGGGTAACAAGGAATTCATCGCCGGTGAGCGCATACCTCGGCCACAAGGCGGTGGCGGCGGCCAGGGGGCTGGTCAGGCCAGCAACAGCGGCGAAGGCATGGATGACTTTGTCTTTCAGATTACCCAGGAAGAGTTCCTCGACTTCATGTTCGAGGATCTGGAATTGCCCAATCTGGTCAAACGCCACCTTACCGGTACCGACACCTTCAAGACAGTCCGCGCCGGCATCAGCAACGAAGGCAATCCGTCCCGTATCAACATCGTTCGAACCCTGCGCTCGGCGCATGCGCGCCGTATCGCCCTATCGGGTAGCAGCCGCGCCAAGCTGCGCGAGGTCAAGGCCGAACTGGCGCGACTCAAGCTGGAAGAACCCGCCAACTTCACTGACATCCAGGCCGCTGAAGAAGAAATCGAGCGGCTCAGTGCCCGCATTCACCGGGTGCCATTCCTCGACACGTTCGACCTCAAGTACAACCTGCTGGTGAAACACCCGAACCCCAGCTCCAAGGCTGTGATGTTCTGCCTGATGGACGTGTCCGGTTCGATGACTCAGGCCACCAAGGACATCGCCAAGCGTTTCTTCATCCTCTTGTACCTGTTCCTCAAGCGAAACTACGACAAGATCGAGGTGGTGTTCATTCGTCACCACACCAGTGCCAAGGAAGTCGACGAAGAAGAGTTTTTCTATTCGCGCGAAACTGGCGGCACCATCGTCTCCAGCGCTCTGAAAATGATGCAGGAGATCATGGCCGAGCGTTATCCGGCCAATGAGTGGAATATCTATGCAGCGCAAGCATCGGACGGCGATAACTGGAACGACGATTCACCGGTTTGCCGGGACATCCTGATCAATCAGATCATGCCGTTCGTCCAGTATTTCTCCTACGTTGAAATCACCCCTCGCGAACATCAGGCGCTGTGGTACGAATACAACCAGGTGGCCGAGGCCTTCGGCGACTCGTTCGCCCAGCAGCAGCTGGTAACGGCGGGGGACATCTATCCAGTGTTCCGCGAACTGTTCCAGCGGCGCATGGCTAGCTGAGGTAAGCGACATGAAACGACAGCCCATTTCCACCGGCTCGGAATGGACCTTCGACCTGATCCGCACCTACGACCGCGAGATCGGCCGGATCGCTGAACGCTACGCGCTCGACACCTACCCCAACCAGATCGAGGTCATCACCGCTGAACAGATGATGGATGCCTATGCCTCGGTAGGCATGCCACTGGGCTATCACCACTGGTCATACGGCAAGCATTTCCTCAGCACGGAGAAATCCTACACCCGCGGCCAGATGGGCCTGGCGTACGAGATCGTGATCAACTCTGATCCCTGTATCGCCTATCTCATGGAAGAAAACACCATCACCATGCAAGCGCTGGTGATCGCCCATGCCAGCTACGGCCATAACAGCTTTTTCAAAGGCAATTACCTCTTCCGCACCTGGACCGACGCCAGCTCGATCATCGATTACCTGGTGTTCGCCAAGCAGTACATCACCCAATGCGAAGAGCGCCACGGTATCGACGCGGTCGAGGATCTGCTCGATTCCTGCCACGCGCTGATGAACTACGGCGTGGATCGCTACAAGCGCCCCTATCCGATTTCCGCAGAGGAAGAACGCCGGCGACAGAAGGATCGTGAAGAGCATCTGCAAAAGCAGATCAACGATCTCTGGCGGACCATTCCCAAATTTGGTGAGAAGGAAGATGAGCGCCAGCGAGACCAGCGCTTTCCGGTCGAACCGCAGGAGAACATCCTCTACTTCATCGAAAAGCATGCGCCGCTGCTGGAACCCTGGCAGCGCGAGGTGGTGCGAATCGTGCGCAAGATCGCGCAGTATTTCTATCCGCAGCGCCAGACGCAGGTGATGAACGAGGGTTGGGCGACCTTCTGGCATTACACGCTTCTGAACGACCTCTACGATGAAGGCCTGGTCACCGATGGCTTCATGATGGAGTTCCTGCAGTCGCACACCAGCGTCATTTATCAGCCCGGCTTTGACAGCCCCTACTACAGCGGCATCAACCCCTACACCCTGGGCTTCGCGATGTACCAGGACATCCGCCGGATTTGCGAGCACCCGACCGACGAAGACAAACGCTGGTTCCCGGATATTGCAGGCAGCGACTGGCTCACCACGGTGAAGTTCGCGATGAACAACTTCAAGGATGAAAGCTTCATCTTGCAGTTCCTCTCGCCCAAGGTCATCCGCGACCTCAAGCTGTTCAGCATCCTCGATGATGACCACAAGGACGAGCTGCTGGTCCCCGCCATCCACGACGAAAACGGCTATCACGCCATCCGCGAACTGCTGGCAGCGCAATACAACCTCGGCAATCGCGAACCCAATGTGCAG
The DNA here is from genome assembly GCF_053470365.1 of Stutzerimonas tianxiuensis. Taxonomy (NCBI): domain Bacteria; kingdom Pseudomonadati; phylum Pseudomonadota; class Gammaproteobacteria; order Pseudomonadales; family Pseudomonadaceae; genus Stutzerimonas; species Stutzerimonas tianxiuensis. The sequence continues at coordinate 47,714 of NZ_JBPVWS010000004.1, forward strand.
GTCTGGAGCGTCGATCGCCGCGGAGATCGCTCGTTGACCCTGCGCCACCAGCAACACGATCGCAAGCCCTTGGGCGGCTCGACCGATGAGGTTCTCAAGCACTTGCACCGGCTCTGGGGCTTCGACGTGCACTTACAGTCGATGCAGGACGATAAGCTGATCGCTACCCACCACATGCCGCCAAGGACCGAGCCGGATGTCGAGGCCAAGTACCCCGGCATGAACCTGGCGCTGCCGCCCATCTGACGGTCGTCAATCGCGGTAAATCGAGGCCCCGAGAGCAGTCGCAGCTTGCTGCCTCGGGGCATTCGTTTATCCTCCGCCGCAACGGAGGGTTGCATGCAAATCTATAAAGTCGGCGGAGCGGTACGTGACCGGTTGTTGGGACGCCCAGTGACAGAAGTGGACTGGGTGGTAGTCGGCTCCAGTGCCGAGGAGATGCAGGCCAAGGGCTTTCGCCCGGTAGGTGCGGATTTTCCGGTGTTCCTCCACCCTGTCACCGGCGAGGAATACGCATTAGCCCGCACCGAGCGTAAAAGCGGTCGGGGTTACGGTGGATTCACCTTCTATGCCAGCCCCGAAGTGACTCTCGAAGAAGACCTGATCCGCCGCGACCTGACCATCAACGCCATGGCCGAGGATGAGCAGGGCCAACTGACCGACCCCTACGGCGGCCAGGCCGATCTCGCGGCTCTCCAGCTCAGGCACGTATCCCCCGCGTTCGCCGAAGATCCATTGCGCGTGTTGCGCGTGGCGCGCTTTGCTGCGCGTTATGCCGAGCTCGGCTTTACCGTCGCGCCCGAAACCCAGATGCTGATGCGTCAGCTCGCCGAATCGGGGGAGCTACTGGCGTTGACACCGGAGCGTAGCTGGAAGGAAATTTCCCGCGCGCTGATGGAGCCGCGTCCGGACGTATTCGTGCAGGTGCTGCGCGACTGCGGCGCGCTGAAGGAACTGTTTCCAGAAGTCGATCAATTGTTCACCTCAACAGCGCCGCTCAAGGATGGTGCTCAGACCGGTAAGCACACGCTCAAGGTGCTACATAGGTGCGCCATCCAGGCTCAACCATTAAGTGTGCGCTGGGCCTGTCTGCTCATGCCGTTGGGCCAACCCCAGAACCTCGATACCCCAGGCCCGGCACCGACCCAAGCAGCCGCGACAACGATCGACGTCATCAATGCACGCTACAAGGTGCCACGAGAGTGCCAGGAGCTGGCCAGACTGGTCGGCAAATTCCACCAACTCGGCCACCAGGCGATGTCGCTGCCAGCGCTAACGCTGTTCGAGTTGCTGCAGCATTTCGATATCTACCGCCGCCCGGAGCGCTTCGAACAGTTTGTTGCCTGCTGCGCCATGGACGCGCAGAGTCGTCACGAAGGGCATCCCTATCCGCAAGCCGAATATCTGCGCGGCGCTGCCGAGCACGTTCGCGCCGTGCAGGTAAAACCACTTATTGATCAAGGTTTCAAGGGTGCCGAGCTGGGCGAAGCTCTCAAGCGTGAACGGCTCGAAGCCGTCCGCCAATACCAGCGTCTTCAGCAGCACGACGCCAACTGATCAGCACCGGTTACCGCGCCGCAAGCCGAAGCAACGGAAGGTTAGCGCCGGCAACGCTAGCGCTGATCTGCGGCGAGCAACAACGACGCCGGCGTCAGCTCCTCGCCTTTCCACTGGAAACGCACGGGCCACAGCTGCTGCTCGATGTCCGCCTCCTGCCACAGCTCAGCAAAGCGTCGCCCCGCCTCGGGGTGGACGACATCCGGCGCCAGCAATGCCAATGGCCAGAGCACGAAGGCGTTCTTCAGCGTCTCCGGCCGCGGCAGCTGCAAGCCGTGAAAATTGCCCTGCAAGTCGCCATACATCAACACATCGATATCCAGCGGCAGACCTTTGCGGTCAGGCGCGTAGCGTCCATTGTCCGCTTCGATGAACTTGAGCCGTCGGTCTAGCTCCATCAAGGGCAAGTCGGTGTTACCGGAAACGACGAGATTGTAGAAATGGTCGCCCTTATAGCCCACAGCAAGGCTTTCAAAAACGGGCGAGCAGCGCATCTCTCCGAGCAGCTTTTCCAGCGCATCGAGACCAGCAGTCAGATTCCGTTTACGTTGGTTATTGCTGCCGAGCCCCAGCAGTACGCGCGTCAGAGACATCCGCGTTCGATCTCCACACCTAACGCTTTGGCGCGCGGGTTGACCCCAGGCTTGGTCACCCGAAGCCGCAGCCAGGGAATGCCGAACTGGCTCATCAGAGTGCCAGCCAAGCGTTCGGCAAAGGTTTCCACCAGTTCGAAACGTGACGCCTGCGCGAATCGATCGATGGCGGCAGTCACTTCGGCGTAGTCCAACGCTTTGTCCAGTTCGTCATTTTGCGCGGCAGGTCGAATGTCCCAGCCAAGGGTCAGGTCCAGACGCAGGCATTGGCGAATGCCACGCTCCCAATCATAAGCGCCGATCAGCGTATCCACTTCCAGCCCTTCGATGAAAACTGTATCCACGCAACGTTCTCCCACGGCACGACAACTTCTCTACAGGCCGTTAGACTCAGGAGCTCCCTGCCCCGGATGGATGCCATGTTCTGGCAATTAGCACTGCTCGCCTATCTGACCGGCTCGCTTTCATTCGCCATTCTACTCAGTCGCCTGACCGGTGCACCCGATCCCCGTGCAAGCGGTTCCGGCAATCCCGGCGCCACCAACATGCTGCGCCTGGCCGGCAGAGGCCTGGCCATCAGCACCCTGTTCGGCGATTTGCTCAAAGGCCTGCTGCCGGTGCTGCTTGCCGCCGCACTGGGCCTGACGATCGAGCAACAAGCCTGGATTGGCCTTGCCGCCGTACTGGGCCACTCATATCCGCTGTACTTCCACTTCCGTGGGGGCAAAGGCGTGGCCACCGCCGCTGGCGTCTTGCTTGGCCTGCATCCCGCAACGGCATTGCTGGCGCTGCTCATCTGGCTGGCTGTTTTCACATTGTCACGCACCAGTTCACTGGCCGCACTGGTCGCACTACCGCTCTGCCTGCCCTTTCTTGCCTGGATGCAACCTACGGCGCTTTGGCCTATGGCATTGCTGGCCGCGCTCGTCGCCTGGCGTCACCGTAACAACCTGCGCGACCTGTCTAAAGGCAGAGAGCGACATTTTTAAGCTAACCGGCGTCAAATCGCCGGAAGCGTTTCCATTGGCCAGCGCGCCTGTACCGAAATCTCGGGACCATCCTGCTGGCCAGCCAGCAAACGCTGGCAGCCGGCGTAGGCAATCATCGCCCCATTGTCGGTACAGAAACGCGGACGGGCATAGAACACCCGCCCTTTCAGTTCGGCGAGCATCCTTTCCAGACTCTGGCGCAATGCCGTATTGGCGCTCACGCCACCGGCGATGACCAGACTGTGCAAACCCGTCTGCAGCAGAGCACGTCGACATTTGATGGTCAGCGTATCGACAACGGCTTGCTGAAAAGCCAGCGCGATATCGCAGCGGGTCTGCTCGCCCTCATCGCCGGCACTCTGGCGTTGCTGCCAGGTCGTCAGGGTGGACGTCTTGAGGCCGCTGAAACTGAAATCGAGCCCGGGGCGATCGGTCATTGGTCGGGGAAAAGTGAAACGACCCGGCGTGCCGCGCTCGGCAAGCGCTGCGATCTCGGGACCGCCGGGATAGCGTAGCCCCATCAGCTTCGCCGTCTTGTCGAACGCTTCTCCGGCGGCGTCGTCCACTGATTCGCCCAGCAGTTCATAGCGGCCAATGCCATCGACTCGAACCAGCTGTGTGTGCCCACCGGAAACCAGCAACGCAACGAAGGGAAACGCCGGAGGCTGTTCTTCGAGCATTGGCGCCAGAAGGTGCCCTTCCATATGGTGAACCCCCACTGCAGGCACACCCCAAGCAAACGCCATTGCCTGGGCGCAGGAGGCGCCAACCAACAGCGCCCCGACCAGACCAGGGCCTGCCGTGTAGGCCACCGCATCGATTTGACTCGATTCGCGCCCGGCTTCCTCAAGCACCTGACGGATCAATGGCAGCATCCGTTTGACGTGATCACGGGACGCCAGCTCTGGCACCACCCCGCCATAGACGCGGTGCAGATCGATCTGACTGAACAGGGCGTCGGCCAGCAGGCCGTGCTCGCTGTCATATAGCGCGACGCCGGTCTCGTCGCATGAAGTTTCCAGCCCCAGTACCAACATGGGCACGACCTTCCAAAGAAGCGAATGAAGCCGCGCATATTAATCGCCGGGGCCAGCGACCGACCAGCGCTTTTCGATCAGGGGGCTTTGCAATCCACGCGGCAAGGCGTTAACATCCGCAACCCTTAAAACCAGCGTGCTCGCGATATTTGCCGAAGCGCGTTGTAACCGGTAAACAAGTGAAGGTACGTCCTGGATGCCCAACGTTAAAGTTAAAGAGAACGAACCATTCGACGTAGCTCTGCGTCGCTTCAAGCGCTCTTGCGAAAAGGCCGGTGTTCTGGCCGAAGTCCGCAGCCGTGAGTTCTACGAAAAGCCTACTGCTGAGCGCAAGCGTAAAGCTGCTGCCGCAGTCAAGCGTCACGCCAAGAAAGTGCAGCGCGAACAGCGCCGCAGCGTTCGCCTGTACTGATCCAGTACAGCTGACGCTGCATCAAGCCCGGCCAATGCCGGGCTTTGCATTTGAAGGAGACTCCGCTTCGCTAACAGGCGAATGGCCGGAGTTTTTTTCATTCCGGCCTGAACACTGCGAGCGTATTCTCATACCCCTATGGCCGGCTTGATCCCGCAATCTTTCATTGACGACCTCCTCAACCGCTCTGACATCGTCGAAGTGGTGAGTTCGCGCATCCAACTAAAAAAAGCAGGCAAGAACTACACCGCCTGCTGCCCGTTCCACAAGGAAAAGACCCCATCCTTCAGCGTGAGCCCGGACAAGCAGTTCTACTACTGCTTTGGTTGTGGCGCTGGAGGCAACGCGCTCGGCTTCATCATGGATCACGACAGCCTCGAATTTCCGCAGGCAGTCGAGGAGCTGGCCAAGCGCGCCGGCATGGAAGTGCCGCGCGAAGAAAGCGGACCAGGGCGCAAACCACGCCAGCCCGTGGATTCGCCGCTGTATCCGCTGCTCGAATCCGCCGCCGAGTACTATCGGCAGTCTCTTAAGGGGCACCCGGCACGCAAGGCCGCGGTGGAATACCTGAAAGGACGCGGCCTTTCAGGCGTTATCGCAAGGGATTTCGGCCTCGGCTTCGCCCCACCCGGCTGGGACAATCTGATGAAGCACCTGGGCGGCGACGCCCTTCAACAAAAGGCAATGATTGACGCCGGGCTGCTGATCGAAAACGCCGAAACCGGCCGAAGCTATGACCGCTTCCGTGACCGGGTGATGTTCCCGATCCGCGACAGCCGCGGGCGCGTCATTGCCTTTGGCGGCCGTGTGCTGGGCGATGACAAGCCGAAATACCTGAACTCGCCGGAAACACCGGTATTTCATAAAGGCCAAGAGCTTTACGGGCTCTACGAGGCCCGCAAAACCAATCGCGACCTGGATGAAATCATGGTCGTAGAAGGCTACATGGACGTCATTGCACTGGCGCAGCAAGGGCTGCGCAATGCCGTCGCGACACTGGGCACAGCGACTAGCGACGAGCACCTCAAGCGGCTGTTTCGTATCGTACCCAGCGTACTGTTCTGCTTCGACGGTGACGCAGCCGGCCGCAAGGCCGCCTGGCGCGCCCTGGAATCGGCGCTGCCAAACCTGCAGGACGGCCGCCGCGCGCGTTTTCTGTTTCTGCCGGAAGGCGAAGACCCGGATAGCTTGGTGCGCCGCGAAGGCACCGACGCCTTCAGGGCTCGAATCCAGCAACAGGCGCAACCGTTGGCCGACTACTTCTTCCAGCAGCTCAGTGAAGAAGCCGACCCACGCTCACTGGAAGGCAAAGCCCACCTGGCGACCTTGGCGGCACCGCTCATCGAAAAAATCCCCGGCAACAACCTGCGAGCACTGATGCGGCAGCGCCTCGGGGAGATCACCGGTCTGCACAGCGAAGCACTCCAGCAGATGAGCACCGCAGCGCCGAGCGCCGCGCCGGAATATGACGACAGCATTTACTACGACACCGCCTCCGCGCACGACGAAGGCGACTATTACGCACCACCCACCCCACCCGAGCCAAAGCCCGGCAGCAAGAAAGAGTGGAAAAAGGACTGGAAAAAACCTGGCCAGCGTCCAGACTTTAAAAAGCCGCGTGCCCCAAGAACCCCCGCCGCAGTCGAACCACCGGCTCTGACAACGCTGCGCACCCTCCTACACCATCCGGAGCTCGCACAGAAAGTCGAAGATGTCAGCCACTTCGCGGCCGAAGACGACACTTACGCGCAGTTATTGGTCGCACTACTTGGAACCCTGCAGAAGAACCCCAAACTGCGCAGCCTGCAATTGATAGCTCGCTGGCATGGAACCGACCAAGGGCGCCTTTTACGCGCGCTTGCCGAGAAAGAATGGCTTATCTCGGCCGATAACCTTGAACAACAGTTTTTCGACACCATAACAAGCCTTGCTGCCAGACAACGCGAACGCAGCCTTGAAACGCTGCTACGTAAAGCTCGCCAGGGTGAACTCAGCGCAGAGGAGAAAGAGCAGCTGCGCAGCCTGCTAAATCGCAACTCAACACCCGCTATATCGACCTCAACTGGCGCGTGAGGTCCTTGCTCGGCTATAATGCTCAGCTTGTTTTCAGCCCGCCAGAACCGTCAGTGGATAGGGTTATATGTCCGGAAAAGCGCAACAGCAGTCCCGTCTCAAAGAATTGATCCAGCGTGGCCGTGAGCAGGGTTACCTGACTTACGCCGAGGTCAATGACCACCTACCGGAGGATATTTCCGATCCGGAACAGGTGGAAGACATCATTCGCATGATCAACGACATGGGTATCAATGTATTCGAGGTTGCCCCGGATGCCGATGCCCTGTTGCTGGCCGAAGCCGATACCGATGAAGCCGCAGCCGAAGAGGCCGCGGCGGCACTTGCCGCTGTCGAAACCGACATTGGCCGCACCACCGACCCCGTGCGCATGTACATGCGTGAAATGGGTACCGTCGAACTGCTGACCCGCGAAGGCGAAATTGAAATCGCCAAACGCATCGAGGAAGGCATTCGTGAGGTGATGAGTGCTATTGCCCATTTCCCGGGCACCGTCGACAGCATCCTTGCCGATTACGATCGCGTCACCTCCGAAGGTGGGCGTCTCTCCGACATTCTCAGCGGTTATATCGACCCTGACGATGACGGCGCAGCCGGCCCGCAGGCAGAAGTCGAGCCAGTTACACCGCAGACAGCGGCAAAGCCGGCCGGTGACGACAAGGACGACGAAGACGAAGACGATTCTGACAGCGAAGAAGAAGAAGGCGATGGCGGTCCGGATCCGGAAGTTGCCCGCATTCGCTTCGGCGCAGTCGCTGAACAGCTCGACGTCGCCAAGAAGGCGCTGAAGAAGCATGGACGCGGCAGCCAGCAGGCGACCGATGCCCTGCAGGAACTGGCCATCCTGTTCATGCCGATCAAGCTCATCCCCAAGCAGTACGATGCGCTGGTAGAACGTGTACGCGACGCCCTGGCCCAGATCCGAGCCCAGGAACGCGCGATCATGCAGATCTGCGTTCGCGACGCACGCATGCCGCGCGCAGACTTCCTGCGCCAGTTTCCTAACAATGAAACTGACCTTGATTGGGCCGATAAGCTGGCTAGCGGCAAGAGCAAGTACGCCGAAGCCATTGCTGCACGCAAGGAAGACATTCAGCGCTGCCAGCAGAAGCTGCTCGCACTGGAAGAGGAATGCGTACTGGCGATTGCCGACATCAAGGACATCAACCGTCGGATGTCGATCGGTGAAGCCAAGGCTCGCCGCGCCAAGAAAGAGATGGTCGAGGCCAACCTGCGTCTGGTTATCTCGATCGCCAAAAAGTACACCAACCGCGGCCTGCAATTCCTCGACTTGATCCAGGAAGGCAACATCGGCCTGATGAAAGCGGTCGACAAGTTCGAATACCGCCGCGGCTACAAGTTCTCGACCTACGCCACCTGGTGGATTCGCCAGGCGATCACTCGCTCCATTGCCGACCAGGCGCGGACCATCCGCATCCCGGTCCACATGATCGAGACGATCAACAAGCTCAACCGCATCTCCCGTCAGATGCTGCAGGAAATGGGCCGCGAGCCCACGCCTGAAGAGCTCGGCGAACGCATGGAAATGCCCGAGGACAAGATCCGCAAGGTACTGAAGATCGCCAAAGAGCCGATCTCCATGGAAACCCCGATCGGCGACGACGAAGACTCGCATCTGGGGGACTTCATTGAAGACTCCGCCATGCAATCGCCGATCGACGTGGCGACCGTGGAGAGCCTCAAGGAAGCCACTCGCGAAGTGCTGTCCGGCCTCACCGCACGGGAAGCCAAGGTACTGCGCATGCGCTTCGGCATCGACATGAACACCGACCACACCCTTGAGGAAGTCGGCAAGCAGTTCGATGTCACCCGCGAGCGAATCCGGCAGATCGAAGCCAAGGCGCTGCGCAAGCTGCGCCACCCGACGAGAAGCGAGCATCTGCGCTCCTTCCTCGACGAGTAAACCAGAACCCCCGGCCCGCGCCGGGGGTTTTGCATTTCTGGCCTATCAAAACAGCCCTGCACGCACAGCTTCGCTTGGCGCACGCGCAACACCACCGGTATAATCCGCCCGCCTCTGAGGGCCTATAGCTCAGTTGGTTAGAGCAGAGGACTCATAATCCTTTGGTCCACGGTTCGAGTCCGTGTGGGCCCACCAACTCCAAAGCCGCGCATTGCGCGGCTTTTTCATGCGCGATGGAAAAGCCGCATCGCCAGCCCGATACGCTCCAAGGTACGAGTGCAGTCCCGTTCGCCTGTAACGCTTGGAGCACGCTCCACATCGTCAAGCATCGATCGCTCTGGCGTCTCCGAAAATGCTGAAACGGGGGCGCGCATTGATGCAAAGATGAGCCAGCCGGCGGTGGCCCACCGCGCAGGCGTTTCGCGCTCCACGGTGGCGTGCATCGAAACACTGGCCAAAGGCGATATAGGCATCTCAGTACGGGTTCAGCTGCCGGAAGCGACAGGCTATGTCGTCAAGCTGGCTAATGCCGGACAGTAACGCACGTCTAAAGGCATCCTCGACGAGCGCTGAACGCCATAAAAAGGCCGCGCTGATCAAGCTCACTCGAAACAAGCAGCCGGCTGGAGTTAGGCAGCGAGCTGAATCTCCACCGTTATTCGGCTCACGCGATGAGCCGAATAGGCTCGCTAATCGGCTCACGAATAACACCTCCGAATGACAAGGTATGGATCAATACTCTAGGCATGCTGCGGGGACGCCTGCCGGATACCAACACTTCGAACAGTGACCTCGACCACATCGAGAGTCACCGATACCGCCCAGAATGCGCACCCCATGCACAAGGACGTTCAACCATGGCCAAACCCGCCGCTCGACTTACCGATCTAAATGCCTGTCCAAAAACCGGGCACGGCACTAACGCCACCACCAGCGGCTCTCCTAACGTATTGATCAATGGGTTGCCCACTCTGAGGGTCGGGGACAGTACGGCCTGTGGAGATGCGGTTGCCGAAGGTATCGGTAGCATCTTGATCAACGGCCAGCCCATCGCCTTTCTGGGCAGCGCCACCGCTCACGGCGGGGTTATCGTTACCGGCTCTGGAGATGTCCTGGTCGGAACCCAATCGGGCAGTGCACCCTTCACCGCACCTGAGGTTTTACCCCGGCACAGCGAGCAATATCAGCTGATCGACAGCACGACCGGCCAGCCTGTCGAGGACGCGCTGTATTGCGTGGAGTGTGCCGACGGCCAGCGTTTCGTCGGGTACACCAACGCCTATGGCAATACCGAGCGCGTGTTTACCAACGACCCGCAGGCCGTGGTCGTTCGCTGGGGACGGGATGCGGCCAAGCACCTCAAGCAACAGGGCATTCGCTTCTAAGGACAGATGCAGTGACAGCACCTCACCAAGGCAGGACCAGCGCCGAGCATGCAATTCAGCAGATCCCCGTTTCGCTGCAGCGCGATTTCATTACCGTAGTCGGTGCATCGCATATGACGATCATGGAGAGGCTGCGGGGCCAAAAAGGCAACAAGATGCGCTTCATCAACCAAGGCATCCGCCAGGTCCGCCTCTACCCAGAAGCAAGCGCGGACGACGCTACCCAGCGCATCTTCCTCATTTTCACCGAAGACTATGACCGCCCCCTGCTCGACGCGGTGAAGGACGTGGTCGAAACCCGTTATGGCGCCAAGTATAGGGAGCTCGATTCGATCGCCCACCTGCTTGATTTCATCAACCTACGCATCAGCAAAAATCGAGAGATAAAGCAGCTCGACCTGTTTGCCCATGGGTTGGTGGGGAGCATCGAGTTTGGTTACGAACTCGCCAAAGCTGATAGCTACCGTATGCGCGACGCTCAAGCCCAGATGCTCAAGCCCGAAGCGTTCGACTTGAGGGGCAAGATCCACTCCTACGCGTGCCGCACCGGTCTCGGCATCGAGGCGGATCTGTACGTGAGTGAAAGTGAAGATCCACGCTACGACAGGAGCCTGGCGCAGCTTATAGCCAACACGGCCCAAACCCCGGTCTGGGCGTTTGCGCGGCGCAGCAACTACGATCAGACCTATGGAAACGCCGAAGACCGAGCCGGACTGACAAGTGCCCGCTCTAGAGTCCAAGCGGACGCAAACGCTATGAGGGTGTACAGGCGCCAGCTGAGTCACTATCAAAAACGCCTGGACGCTCACCGTCAGGCGAGCAACGACATCAGCGCCGAACGCCCTAACGAGCCCAAACCACAGCCACCCCTCAAAACGGCCAGCGATCACGATAAGGCTCTCGTACGCCACGCCAACAGTCGCGACGGATATGAGCAATCCATAGGTTACCCATTGGACGCTGAAGGCGCGGTTCGTCCGGTTCGCGCGGGAGATTCGCCGACCGGGGTGCCGGCAGCCTTGCTGGAATTCAAGCCGCTATGAAAACCGCTATCAGAACACTACTCGGGTACGCCGCTATCGCCGTCAGCCTAGCCGCTGCGCCTAATCTAAACGCCAAGGAGGGCGAGATGCCTAAGAAAATAATGATGTACTACGGCGGTTTTGAAATCGAAGAAATGTTCGACGCGAGCCAATGGTTTACGCGCGGCATGTACACCACGCGCAACATCGAAGCCGACGGTGGCGCCAGCAATGTCACCATGCTGCGTAGCCAGCCCAAGCCCTTTACCCGCGAGCAGCTGAGCGAACTCCCCTATGCCGCAGCCGAGGCATTCGATGGCAGCGACTTCGAACAGATCGATACCGAGGCACTGGTGCTCAACCCACCAGACCTCACCCACCGCATCCGCTACGCCTACAGCGCATTCGTCGAGCCGAACAAGCCGGAAGACTATTACTACCTCTACCTGGATCTAGCCGGTAGGCGTTTCGCAGTCACCTTCTCTCGCGACGCTCAAACGGGCGACAACCTCACCGGAAAGGCAGTCAAGGAAATCGTTGGTGAGTACGCCTCGCAAGCCGAGCACCGAAAAGCCTTCGCCGAGATAGACGCGTTCGAGCGTAAAGCACGCTGACTGCCACAGTGCCGCGCCAACCTGGCGGCAGCGAGTCTTGATATGAGAAAACGTTTACGCACCTTGCTCGCGGCCGGTGTGCTACTGCCGCTAGCCGCGCTGGCAGTTTTTACCACCGTTACCCGCCTAGACCCCAACCCCCAGCATGCCGTGGGCGAGCCGCTCGATGAGCTAAACGGCGTAGCCATTTACTACAACGGTGGGGTCAATACGGTGCAAGGCCGTAACCTGACTCAGGACGGATACAACCTGGGCCTTCGCTATCAGTGCGTCGAGTTCGTCAAACGCTACTACTTCGAGCGCCACGGCCACCGCATGCCGGACAGCTACGGGCATGCCAAAGACTTCTTCGATCCACAGGTCGGTGACGGCGCCCTGAACGCCCGGCGCGGCCTGTTGCAATTCACCAACGGCAGTACCGCGCCGCCGCAAGCGGACGACCTGCTGGTGTTCGCCCCCTCGCTGCTCAACCGCTATGGGCACGTTGCGATCATTGCCAGCGTCGGCAGCGACACGCTGGAAATAGCCCAACAAAACCCAGGCCCCTTCGCCAGCGCCAGGGAATCAATCCCCTTCGCCCAGCGTGAAGGCCGCTGGTATATCCAGCATGACCGAGTGCGCGGTTGGCTCCGGCTGCCTGCTGCAGATGAGCAAAACCCAACGCTCGATCAAAGCGTCGGGTTGATTCAATAGCCACGGTGTGTAGGGTTCGCAGGAGCGACAAATGACAAATTCGAGTCTTCTAATGGGAGGTCTTTCGATACGGCAGGACCAAGTCAGGCTTTGGGCAGCGCTCTCGGACGTATTCGTAGATAACGCCGTCGACTACGCCAGCGTTGCTAGAAACCTTAAAGGCTATGAACGCTCAGCCATCGAGACGGCGTTCTTCGTAGACGTCGCCCCCGCTTGCTACTCGAACATGCAGGCGCCCATTCCTCCCATCTGGACAGCGTTCGACTCCGCCTGGCTTGCTGAAACGATCGACTGCATCCATGAAGCGCGAGGGTCGTCTTCCCTCAGGCGTCTGCGCGACAGAGCCTTCATCGCCTATCTTCGCTATCGGCTCAAGCCTGAATGGCAGTGCATCGAAATGGCTCTGGATCAATAGAACCAAAGATTCATCCAACTACACTCGCTTTCGGTAAGCTCCGGCCAGTGGCTGAATCAATCGAGGCAGAGAAATGGACTTCACTCCCGTCATCGCGCAGGTCTGGGGCATGTTGGTCTGGTTTATCCCGGCAGCCCTGCTGCTCAGCCTGCTCAAGTCACCTTGGGCCAAGGGCCATATTGGCGAACTCCTGGTGCGGCTGTTCGCTCATTGGCAGCTGGACAAACAGACCTACCGCCGTCTGCACAATGTCACGCTGGACACGCCAGACGGCACCACGCAGATCGACCACGTATTCCTCTCGCCCTACGGCATCTTCGTGCTGGAAACGAAGAACATGAGCGGCTGGATCTTCGGCAGCGAGAAACAGCCGCAGTGGACGCAGAAGATTTACAAGCGCACGTTCAAATTCCAGAATCCGCTACGGCAGAACTACAAGCACCTCAAGGCCCTGGAAGCCACCCTTGGCACTAACCCCGAGCACCTGCATTCGGTGATCACCTTTGTCGGCGGCAGCACTTTCAAAACTGAAGTGCCAGCCAATGTCACCCAGGGCATCGGTTTTATCCGCTATATCAAGTCATTTCAACAGCTCGTATTCAGCGAAGCTGAAGTAGACGCCCTCCAGCACGCCCTGCAAACCGGCCGCCGCGCGCCGACGCTCGCCACCCACCGCGAGCATGTGCAAAACCTCAAGCGCCGTAGCGACCCAACAGCAGAGCGGCAATGCCCGAAATGTGGCAGTGCACTACTGATTCGCACAGTGAAATCAGGCGCAAAAGCGGGGCAGCAGTTTTGGGGATGCTCGGATTTTCCCAAATGTCGAACCATACAAACCCCTTGAGCGCAGGGATCAGCAAGAAATCTTGGTCTGCCACCTATAGCCTCATTACAGCTAGAGCAAACACGGAATATCGCAAATGAAAGCAAGTATTATTGAGCTGATCTCTGAGCATGAATCACCTATTCTGGAGTTTAAAAGGCAGTGGTATTGGGATAACGATACCCCCTCTTCAGAAATGGCAGATCTGTGGGGCGAGCTAATAAAAGATATTATCTCGCTATCAAACGGATACCTAGGGTATACCGGAAAAGCTCGCTACTTGGTGATCGGCTATTCGGAAGTAGAGAAGAAAGTTTTTGATATTGAACTATCAAAAATTAAGCAGCTTAGCAACATTCATACCTTCAGAAAAGACTTAGTTCGCCGCCTAGAAAAATACACCACCCCAACGTTAACCGATATAAACATTCATATTGTAAGCCACGAAGGATGCTCCCTACTAGTAATTGAGATCCCAATCAGAGGATACATAACAGAGCTTAAATCTGGGTTAAAAACAAAAACAAGACACATCGATGAGGGAGGAGTATTAATACGAAAAGGACAAAAAACCGATGAAGTTAGAACCGCCACTCCAACCGAGTACCAGAATCTTAAAGAAGAATTTGAAGCGCTCAGACGCTCAGATTTCTTTACAAAAATCATCCTTCCCGAACCGGGAGTACAGCAAACTGAAAGAAGTATTGAAAAAACTGTCCAATTATTTATGGACAAGAACTCCAGCCTTTCTCTCGCAGAAAACTACCCAGTAAGAGTAAAGAACTGGAAAGACAGCATCATTTACGAAGTATACAAACTCACAGATGGTTTTGATGGCGGAAAAGATTTTATCTATATACATGACAGCTCAAACCAAGGAAAAACCTTTGGGGAGATAAAGAGCAAAGGATATCTCTCTAAACCGGAATCTTCAATCATACTAATTGACAAGCCGGCACTGAAGGATGTAGCGAAGAGAAAAGAGAATATATCCAAATTATTTGGCACGAAATTCGTCTATTTCGTAGACGAATTCGGGCGCAGCTTTTTATATAAAGACTGCTTGCTACCATATGAAAAATTCAACCTGCCGATCTATGTCAACGGCCTTTATGATTTAGATGAAGAGCACGACCTTCCTGCACTAGAAAAACTTAAAGAATGGTATCGAACAGAGAACGAACCTCTATTCATTGTCAGCGGGCATGGCGGAATAGGGAAAACCACGCTCGCCAAGCAATTCCTTGATCAAATATATTCAGAAGAGAGTGACCAGGGAATCTTATTCATCGATTCAAAAGAAATCATTAATGAGCTTTCCAGAAACCCAAAGATTAGTGACGTATTTGACTTCTACCGCGCCCAGATGGACGCAGATGGTAACGACTCATCTAGATTCAACAAAGACCTTCTCAAGCTATCTATAGACAACGGAAGTCTAACCGTCGTTCTAGACGGTATTGATGAGGTAATTGCAAAGCTAGGGAATCGATTTGATGTACAAGCATTTATAACCTCAATTTTTCACGAGTACTCGTCCGACCTGCGGAAGACGAAATTTCTAATTACATGCAGAGATCATTTCTGGAGCGAAGTAGGAAAGAAAATCCTTCTTCCCGAAATTATCTTGAAGGCATTTAATAGCAATTTGGCGCATGAGTTCTTCAACCAAAAATTAGCTGGTGACAGGAAGCGCATCGCAAATGCAATGGCCATCGCCGAAAGGCTAGCAATCGAAACCAAAACCAAACAAGGTGATGCAGAGCGTGTTTACATTCCATTCCTCCTAGATATGATTGGATATTTAATAAACTCTAAAAGCGAAGATTTCACGTTAACAAAACAAATAACCAGCCGATACTTGTCATCAGAAAATCATACCGACTTTCTGATCGCACAGGTATGCGACCGAGAAACCATAAAGCTCGGCGGTTTAAGCGTAGACCAGCAAATAGAATTATTTATTCGAATTGCCATTAGCAAAGAAAGCGGCATCGACCTTTATGACATAAAACAAGAGCTTCAAAAAATTGTCGCAGAGCCCGACAACGCATTGATCGAAAAAATCAAAGGCCACACGCTGCTAGTGTG
Source organism: Stutzerimonas tianxiuensis (assembly GCF_053470365.1). NCBI lineage: Bacteria > Pseudomonadati > Pseudomonadota > Gammaproteobacteria > Pseudomonadales > Pseudomonadaceae > Stutzerimonas > Stutzerimonas tianxiuensis. Next base: position 63,342 of record NZ_JBPVWS010000004.1, read on the forward strand.
CTCGGACAATAAAATACAATTCAGATATGACGTTTTTGACGTCTACTTTACCGCGCTACATCTCGTATATTTTTTCAAACAGAAAGACATAGCAGCACTCAATGAACAAACAGCTAGAGTGATCGCAGGTTATTTGAAATATGACAGCAGCTTCATTGAGTCGGTATGCGATAGAATAGAAATGCATGACGACTTACTATTATTTTGCATAGAGATAATAGAGTCTGCAGCAGACTATGAGGATAGCAACACTTTAATCTCCTCAATCGTCTCCCTTTTACTTTGCCTACTCCAAAGCTCAGAGAGCAATCAATCCAACACTGAAACCAGGACAGATCTGATAGAAAAGCTATTCCTGAAGGGCAACGAGCTAGTGGGGATGGCACTTATGGATATATTCGGAAGCTCTTCTGCAAAACCAATATTTGATTTTAGAGATCGAACGCTGCGCGATTGCACTTTCGATAATTACGAGTATTTCTGGGAGTGCCCAATGAATGAGGGCACCAGATTCGAAAGCTCCCAATTTAACGACATCAATCCCAGAACCGGGGTTACAATAAAAATTCATAGTGGCCTCTTCTCGAACACCTGTGACCTGACGCAGATTCAACATCTACTGACTGAAAAAGAAGAAGAGGAAGCACAAAACAAAGAAACAGTACTCGCGGAATTATTAAAAGTATTCAGGCTATTTTATCAGCGCGGGAATTTTTATCCGAGAAAGCAAGAGGAAGTAAGAAAGAAACTATCCGCCGTAAACCTTCTACCTGGCTTACTAGAGAAAGGTGTATTAAAGAACTACAAAGACCCCCAAAAGCCTACTATGCGACAGTTCAAGGTTAGCGATGAATATAAGAGCGTGATAGATTACTTTGAGCAAGGGAGCCCATCTCTTGAACTCTTTCGCTTAGCAGAGGAACTTTCTTGAGACTCGTACCCCTCATAATTTTATGAGTCACTCTGATACCCAAGCCCGTGGGTGCCAAAAGGCACCCAAGCGCTTACATGCCAACGTGGCGAATTTGTACCCACCAAAATAACTGAATGCAAGCCACCTCTAAAGCTCATTCGACGGTTAATGATATCCAACCTTCAAAGGCACGAAGAACAGCACACTGGCGGTACAGTGCCCAGCTTTTAAAAATTTCGCTCAATTACACTTAACCCTCTCTACGACGCTACTTTCAGCTAGTTGTACCTGCGCTAAGTTACGCCCGGTTTCACTGGGTTTACAGCATTTCTAGGCAACTCATAATCCTTTGTTCCACGGTTCGAGTTCGTGTGGGCCCACCGCCTTCAAAGCCGCGCTCTGCGCGGCTTTTTCGTTTGGCTTATCACCATCATCAGCTGCACAGACATCATCTGGGGAGAAGGCTGCACCAGCCTGGCAAATAGCCAAATCGCATATAAACCGAAATAAACGTTCCTAGACTCTCTAAGGGCTCGCTCCTATCGTTCGCGCGGGGCCGTTGTGTTGGCCGGTCGTTTCGCCACGTTAAGGACGTTCATGCTCTTCGATTCGCTGCCGCTGCTGTTCGTCTGCGCCGTGTTGCTCTGGGTGCTGGTGTCTTTCGTGCGGGAGACCTGGAGCCCGGATATCGTGGTGGCGATTGCGGTGGCGGTGTTGATCGCCAGCCAGTTGCTGACGCCCGCGGAGGTGCTGGGGGTGTTGTCCAACTCCGCGCCCGTCACCATTGCCTGCATGTTCGTGATCTCCGCCGCGCTGGAGCGTACCGGGTGTATCGATGCGCTGGGCAACTGGCTGGGCGGCCTGGTCGGCACCAGCCCGACCCGTGTGCTTGGCGGGCTGACGATTACCGCACTGGTCATTTCGGCGTTTCTCAACAACACCCCGGTGGTGGCGATCCTGACGCCTGTGGCGATTTCGCTGGCTAAGCGGGCGGGCACCACGCCTTCGAAGCTGCTGATTCCGCTGTCCTACGCCACCATCCTGGGCGGCACGCTGACGATGATCGGCACCTCGACCAACATTCTTGTCGATGGGGTCGCGCGCAAGGCCGGGCTCGCCCCGTTCGGCATGTTCGAGATCACCGGTGCAGCACTGGTGCTGGCTGCGGCCGGGATGCTGTACATGCTGACCATTGGTAAGCGGCTGCTGCCCGAGCGCGACACTCTGTCGAAATTGCTCGGCCCGAGACTTGATCGCACCTTCATGAGTGAACTCCGGGTGCCGCAGGGATCGCCGGTGATCGGCAAGAGCATTGCCGAGGCCAATCTCAACGGTGGCAGCGGCCTGCAGGTGCTGCAGATCGACCGGGATGCCCAGGTGCACAGCCGACCGGAGCAGGATTTCACCTTGCTGGCCGGCGATGTGCTGGTGATCCATGGCCAGGTGAAGGACGTGGTTGAGCTGCGCGGCAGCGGCCATCTGACCTTTAACCGCAGCGATGCCTTCGAAACCCTCAGCAGTGAAAATGAAGTGCTCGCCGAGGCCATCGTGGGGCGCAATTCCCGTTACAGCCACCGGCCGATGCGCGATCTCGACCTCAGCGCCCGCTACGGCATCAATGTGCTGGCCGTGCACCGGCAGGACGAAAATATTCAGGGCAACCTCGACGACTTCCAGCTGCAATTCGGCGATGTGATGCTGGTCGAGGGCACGCCTGGGCAGATCAAACGGTTCGCCGACAATGGCGAACTGATCAGCCTCAACGCCGTACAGGAACGCGCCTACCGCCGGGACAAGGCGCCCATCGCCATTGGCGCCACGCTGATGGTGATGTTGCTGGCGGCGTTTGGCGTGATGCCGATCGAAGGCCTGGCGATCATTGGCGCCGCCGCGGTGCTGGCGACCCGCTGCCTGGATGTCGAAGATGCCTACAAGGCCGTGGACTGGAAGATCCTCAGCCTGATCTTCGGCATGCTCGCCATCAGCATCGCGATGAACAAGGTCGGGCTGGTCGAGCTGATTGTCTCGGGCGTGGTCGACCTGACGCCCTGGGCTGGCCCGCTGTTCATGCTCTCCTTTATCTACCTGTTCACTTCGGTCCTCACCGAGATCCTGTCCAACAACGCCGTCGCGGTGCTGGTCACCCCAATCGCCATCGGCCTAGCCGAGCAGCTCGGGATCGATCCGCGCGCCTTTGTCGTCGCGGTGATGTTCGCGGCCAGCGCCAGCTTCGCCACGCCGATCGGCTACCAGACCAACACCTTCGTTTATAACGCCGGCGGCTATCGCTTCGCGGACTTCCTCAAGGTTGGTATCCCGTTGAACCTGTTGTTGTGGGTCGTCGCCACGCTGGTCATTCCGCTGTTCTGGCCGCTCACACCGCTCTGATGGGGGCCGTTGCTCTGGATCATTGACCGCATCGGCGTTCAGTTTCATGCTCCGGGCCTTTGCCGATCGATAACAACAAGGAGCACCCCATGAAGCGGGAAACCCTCGCCGTCCATGCCGGTTACAGCCCGGACCCGACCACGCGCGCCGTGGCCGTGCCGATCTACCAGACCACCTCCTATGCCTTCGACGACACCCAGCACGGCGCGGACCTGTTCGACCTGAAGGTGCCCGGCAACATCTATACGCGCATCATGAACCCCACCACCGATGTGCTCGAGCAGCGCGTCGCGGCACTGGAAGGCGGTGTGGCGGCATTGGCTGTAGCCTCGGGAATGGCAGCGATCACCTATGCCATCCAGACCATTGCCGAAGTGGGCGACAACATCGTCTCGGTGGCGAAGCTCTACGGCGGCACCTTCAACCTCTTCGCTCACACGCTGCCGCGCCAGGGCATTGAGGTGCGCTTTGCCGCCCACGACGACATCGCCGCGCTCGAGGCGCTGATCGACGACAAGACCAAGGCGGTGTTCTGTGAGTCCATCGGCAACCCGGCGGGCAACATCATCGATATCCAGGCACTGGCCGATGCCGCGCATCGCCACGGCGTGCCGCTGATCGTCGATAACACTGTCGCCACACCGATGCTCTGCCGGCCCATCGAGCATGGCGCCGATATCGTCGTGCATTCGCTGACCAAGTACATGGGCGGCCACGGCACCAGCATTGGCGGCATCGTCGTCGATTCCGGCAAATTCCCCTGGGCGCAGCACAAGGCGCGCTTCGCGCTGCTCAACACGCCCGATGTGTCCTATCACGGCGTCACCTACACCGAGGCCTTCGGCCCCGCCGCCTTCATCGGTCGCTGCCGGGTGGTACCGCTGCGCAACATGGGCGCGGCGATTTCGCCGTTCAATTCCTTCCTGATCCTGCAAGGGCTGGAGACGCTGGCGCTGCGCATGGAGCGTCACTGCGAGAATGCAATGAAGGTTGCCGAATTCCTCCAGGCACACCCGCAGGTGGCGTGGGTTAAATATGCCGGCCTGGCCGATCATCCGGAGCATGCATTGGCGCGCCGTTATATGAACGGCACACCGGCGTCGATTCTCTGCTTTGGCATCGAGGGCGGCATGGAAGCCGGGGCGCGCTTCATCGATGCGCTCAAGCTCATCGTGCGGCTGGTCAACATCGGCGATGCCAAGTCGCTGGCCTGCCACCCGGCCAGCACCACGCACCGCCAGCTGAACGCCGAAGAACTCGCCCGAGCGGGGGTCTCTCAAGACCTGATCCGGCTGTCCATCGGCATCGAGCATATCGACGACATCCTCGCCGACCTGACCCAGGCCCTGAACGCCGCCAAGGGCTAAGGCCAGCAGCCCCACGACGCCGCCACGGCTTGATATCGGCCAGCGAGGCTCCACATTACTGCGACAGACCGCTGTGGAGCCTCGCCATGACCGACTCGCTGATCATCCCCTGCGCACACTGCGCCAGTCTCAACCGCCTCCCCGCCGACCGACTGCATGACGCGCCGCGCTGCGGACGTTGCAAGTCGGAGGCGTTGCCCCCTAGGCCGTTCGAGTTGCAGCAGAGCCAGTTCGCCAACCAGATCAAGGGTGATTTGCCACTGCTGGTGGATGTCTGGGCCAGCTGGTGCGGCCCGTGCCGCAGTTTCGCCCCGGTCTTCAGCCAGGCGGCCACTCAACTGCAAGGCCGCTGCCGACTGGCCAAACTGGACAGCGAGGCCAATCCGCAATTGTCTGGCCAGCTCGGCATTCGCTCGATTCCCAGTCTGATCCTGTTCAAGCAAGGCCAGGAGGTCGCACGCCAAAGCGGTGCGATGCCATTGCCGCAGTTGCTGGCCTGGCTGCAGCAGCAGCACGGTATATGACGGATGCCGTCCGTGGGCCTGTTAGGCTGCCGCGCCTGGATAAAGGGTCGGCAGCCGAAAGAAGCCCCGACTTCACTCAGCAAAACTTTGAACAGACCACTGGACTCGACTCACAGTTCCGTGCATTAGGCCTGCCTTTTATCCGGATATTTCACGCAACGTTTGCCTAGGTTCCACCGCGATTGGATAATGCCGCCGTTTTCACGGCAGACATTTACCGATAGTCGCTGTACAGGGACGTCGACACGCCAATAACAAGGCTCGAGGATGAGCCGGTGAGTTCAGCGTGATTCAATTCGAAATCGATCAATGGCAGGCTTGGGCTCCAGGCCTGGCGAGCACTGACGACTGGGCCAAATGGGCCCGGGACCCGCGCGCGCTCGAAAACGATGACGTACAGCCGGATGTCAGCTTCCTGCCAGCCATGCAACGTCGCCGCCTGAGCCGCCTGGCGCGCATGGTCTTCGCCGTGGCCACGCCGCTGGCGACCGGCCGACCGCCAATGCCCCTGGTCTATGCGTCCCGCCACGGCGAGACCGCGCGGACCTTCGCCATCCTCAACGACCTGGCCAGTGAAGAGCCGCTTTCACCGACACAATTCAGCCTGTCAGTGCACAACGCGATCATTGGACTCTGGTCCATCCATCAGCAGAACACCTGCGAAATGACGGCGCTTGCCGCCGAAGGGGATGGGCTGGAACACGCCGTGCTCGAAGCCACCTTGTTGCTCAGCGAAGGCGCCCCAGAGGTACTGGTGGTGATCGCCGAAGACCAGCCCCCGGCGGTGTACGCGCCCTGGATCAACGACGTCAGCTTTCCCTATGCCGTGGCGCTGTTGCTCAAGCCGGGCCAGGCCTGGCAGTTAAGTCTCGGCGCCGCCGAGCCAACCCCGACCTGCACCGTTCATCCGCATGCGATCAACCTGGTCCGTGCGCTGCTCAACAACCAACCGACCTTGCAACACCAATGGGGGAGCCGCCAATGGAACTGGCAGCAGCCCCATTGAACCGTCGATACAGCGCCCCATGGCTATGGCGCCTGGTCGCGACCGGCCTGTCATTCATGCTGTTCGGCGTCGGCGGGCTCTGTCTGCGCCTGATCGTGTTCCCGCTGCTGGCTCTGCTGCCCGGCGATAAAGCCGAACACCGCCGTCGGGCGCGCCAGACCGTAAGCCGGCTGTTCTGGCTGTTCGTTCAGTTCATGTATCGCAGCGGCGTATTGACCTACGAGGTCGAGGGCGCCGAACGCCTCGGCCGCCCAGGGCAGCTGGTGATCGCCAACCATCCTTCGCTGATCGACGTGGTGGTGCTGATCGCGCTGATTCGCGATGCCAACTGTGTGGTCAAGCAGAGCCTGTGGGACAACCCCTTCACCCGTGGACCGATCCGGGCGGCTCAGTACATCAGCAACAACGGCAGCGCCGAGATGCTGGATGAAGCTGCAGACGCGCTGCGCCAGGGGCAGACCCTGATCATCTTTCCCGAAGGCACGCGCACCACGCCCGGCCAGGCACCGCAATTTCACCGCGGCGCGGCGGCCATCGCCCTGCGCGGTGCGCGCCTGGTGACACCGGTTGTGATCAGCGTGACGCCCACCACCCTCACCAAGGCCGAGCCCTGGTATCGCATTCCGGCGAGACGTTTTCATTTCCATCTGCGCGTCGGTGAGGATATCGACCCGCAGGTGTTCGCTTCGCGTGGCGCAGCACCCCTCGCTTCGCGGCAACTCAACGATCATCTGCACCGACACTTCATAAAGGAGCTCGCACTCGATGAGCCAACTGCAGCTTGAAATCAAGCAACTGATCATCGACGCCCTCGGTCTGGAAGACCTAGGGCCGGACGACATAGCCGCCGATCAGCCTTTGTTCGGCGACGGCCTCGGGCTGGATTCGGTCGATGCACTGGAGCTGGGTCTGGCGATCCAGAAGCGCTTCGGCATCAAGATCGACGCTGACGCCAAAGACACCCGCAAGCATTTCGCCAGTGTCGACAGCCTGACCGCCTACGTCAGCGCCAACCGCGCCGTCACCGAGGAGGCCTGAAATGGAAAGCCGCAACGAGATCTTCCAGACCCTGCGCGACGCACTGGTCGAACTGTTCGAACTCGAACCCGAGCGAATCAGCCTGGACGCCAACCTTTATCAGGACCTGGAGATCGACAGCATCGACGCCGTCGACCTGATCGATCACATCAAGCGCCAGACGGGCAAGAAGATCGCCGCAGAGGAGTTCAAGTCGGTACGGACCGTGGGCGATGTCGTCGAGGCCGTGTATCGACTGGTGAACCCTCAGCCGGCCTGAGCCTCTCGATCAACCGAACAAGCATGTCCGGGGGCCCCAGCGCTTCCTGGATCACGCCTTTATGCGCAAAAACGGACGGCATGATGCAACCTCCCACACGAACAGCTAAGGCGAACGCGAGCCGAATGACAGGGCTGGGCCTGTTGCTCGCCGGCCTCGCCTACCCGTTCGCCGTGTACCTGGGTTTGGAGCACCTGTCGCCTCGCCTGTTTGCCGTTTTGCTTGGCGCGCTCTGGGTGGCCAAACTGCTTAGCGGAAAGCAGACGCCGCTGAACTACACGATGGCCGCAAGCGCACTGCTGTTCTGCCTGCTGCTCGGACTGGCGGGCGAGCCCGCCTTGTTGCGCTGGTACCCCGTGCTGATCAGCCTGGCCCTGTTCGGCCTGTTTGCCGGCAGTCTCTGCACGGGAATGCCGATCATCGAGCGCCTGGCACGGCTCAGCGAACCCGACCTCCCTCCCGCGGCGATACGCTATACGCGCCAGGTCACCTGGGTCTGGGTGGGCTATTTCGTCGTCAACGCCAGCATCGCCAGCGCGCTCGCGCTCTGGGCGCCGCTGAGCTGGTGGACGCTTTACACCGGATTGATCGCCTATCTGCTGATGGGGCTGCTGTTTGCCGGGGAGTGGTGTGTCCGCCAGCGCATCAGGAACGCTACATGAACTGGATTGCCCTCGAACACCTGCTCGACCATACCCCCAGGTCGCGCCCGGTTACCCTCAACCCCTCCCTTGATCATGCCGAGCTGCGCCAGCAAGCGCTGCGCCTGGCGGCCGGACTGCGCAACCGTGGGGTGGCCCGGCTGGCTGTTCATCTGGAGGATGCTGCCGAGCTTGCCGTTGCGTTGCTCGGCGCCTGGCGAGCTGGGGTAACCGTGCTGCTGCCGGCCGACCTGCAGCCTGCCAGCCGCGCGCGCCTGGCCCATCAGGCTGACCTGTGGCTGACGGACCTGGACGGCGATGTGCGTCTGTCGGAACTGTTCGCCGAGCCGGTGGAAGGGGCGAAGTTGGATCTGGACGGGTGCCGACTGCTGCTATGCACGTCTGGCTCCAGTGGCGAACCGAAGCTGATCGAAAAACGCCTGCGCCAGCTGGCGAACGAGGTGGAAACGCTCGAAGCCTGCTGGGGAGCCGACCTCGGCGACGCCTGCGTGATCGCCAGCGTCGCCGCGCAGCACATCTATGGATTGCTGTTCCGGGTGCTCTGGCCATTGTGCGCTGGCCGGCCTTTTCTGCGCCGCGCACAGCCATTTTCAGAAGATATCCAGCTGGCCAGCCGTCAGCATCCGCGTTTCTGCTGGGTGGCCAGCCCGGCGTTGCTCAAACGGATGGGGGACAACCTCGACTGGCCGGCGTTGCGCAGCGTTTGCCGGGTCTTTTCCTCGGGCGGAGCCCTGGATACCGAGGCATCGCAGCGACTGGAGCAACGCCTGGGTCAGCTGCCGACAGAAATCTACGGCAGCTCGGAGACCGGCGGCATCGCCTGGCGCCAGGGCGGAATGCTCTGGCAACCCTTCACCGGCGTCCAGTTGAGCCAGGATGATCAGGGCGCGTTGCGCATCGCTTCGCCCTGCCTGCCGCCAGGGCAGATCGAACAGACGGCGGATGCCGCGCGCATTGAGGCGGACGGGCGCTTCGAATTGCTTGGTCGACTGGACCGCATCGTCAAGCTTGAAGAGAAGCGCATCTCCCTACCGATGCTGGAAGCGGCGCTGGCCGAACACCCGTTTGTCAGCGATACGAAACTCGGCGTCATCACTGAAAATCGTGCCTACCTCGCGGCGCTAGTTGCGCTCAGTGAGGCGGGCCTGCATGCACTGCGCAACGGGGGTCGGCGCGCACTGACCGAAACGCTGCGCAAGCACCTGGCGAAGCACTGCGAAGCGCTGGCCTTGCCGCGTCGCTGGCGGCTGGTGACCCGCCTGCCGGTCAACAGCCAGGGCAAGCTCCCCCAGGCGCAGCTCGACTCGCTGTTGCTCGCGCCCAGACCGCTGCAGCCCGAGCGGCTCAGCGTTTTGCAGGAAGGGGATCAATGGCAGCTCCAGCTGGCCATTCCGCCGGACCTGGCGCACTTCACCGGGCACTTTCCTCAAACCCCGGTTCTGCCCGGCGTGGTGCAAATCGACTGGGCCATCGGCCTTGCCCGCGAGCTGATCGCCGACCTTCCGCCACGCTTTCAGGGCATGGAAGTGCTCAAGTTCCAACAGCTTGCCCGTCCGGGTGATCGGTTGAGCCTGACGCTTCGCTTCGACCGCGAGCGCAGCAAGCTGCATTTCGCATACCGCAACGGCGAGGGAGATGCGCCCTGCTCGTCCGGCCGCATTCTGTTGGGAGATCCACTGTGACCACGCTAACCCCGCTTGAGCCTGCGATGGCGACCGTGCCCGTTACAGAAAGCCCTCAACAGTTGTCGCTAGCGATTGACGACTGGTTCAAGCCCTGCGCGGTGGTGCCGGTGTACAACCACGAGGCCAGCCTGCCCGCTGTCGTTCAGGCGTTACTCGCCGAAGACCTGCCGTGCGTGCTCGTCGATGACGGCTCCAGCCCGGCCGCAGCAGCGGTTATCGATGAGCTGGCTGAGCATCCGTTGGTGCACCTGCTTCGCCACCGTCGCAATCAGGGCAAAGGCGCTGCGGTGGCCTCCGGCCTGCGCGAAGCAGTGCGCCTGGGCTTCAGCCATGCCTTGCAGGTCGATGCCGACGGCCAACACGACCTCGGAGGCGTGGCGCTGTTTCTCGACCGCGCCAGCCAGGCGCCGGATGCGCTGATCTGTGGCTATCCCCAGTACGATTCGAGCGTGCCCAAAGGGCGCCTCTATGCCCGCTACCTGACCCATGTCTGGGTCTGGATCAACACCCTGTCGTTGTCGATTCGCGACTCCATGTGCGGCTTCCGTATCTACCCGCTGCAGCCAACGCTCGCCCTGCTCGACACGACGAGGCTGGGGCAGCGCATGGACTTCGACACGGAAATCCTGGTGCGGCTGCACTGGCGTGAGCAACCGATGGTCTGGCTGCCGACGCGGGTACATTATCCAGTCGGTGGGATTTCGCATTTTCGCCTCTGGCACGACAACCTGCTGATCTCGTCGATGCACGCGCGACTGTTTGGCGGCATGCTCATGCGAGCGCCCGCATTGCTCTGGCGGCGGCTGTGTCGATGAGCGAAAAAGCCGCGGCCGGCTCGCACTGGGCCGCGCACCGCGAACGCGGCAGCTATGCCTTGATGAAGCTGACGGCCTGGGCCGTGCGCCTGCTTGGCCGACGCGCCATGGCGCCGCTGCTGTACCTGATCGTGCTGTATTTCTACCTGTTCAACCGCAGCGCGCGGCAGAGCGCCTGGCAGTACCAGCGGAACCTTGCGACCTATAGCGGCCGCGCCGACCTGACGCCTGGCTGGCGCTCGGTCTATCACCAATTCATGGCCTTCGCCGATGCCTTGCTGGACAAACTCGATGTCTGGGGCGGCCGCCTGGCACTGGATCGACTGGTGCTGCACGACAGCGCCGACCTGCACGCGGACCTCAAGGCGCCGCGCGGCCAGCTGTTGGTCGGCTCGCACCTGGGCAACCTGGAGATCTGCCGGGCCCTGGCGGAGATGGGCCGCAAGGTCAAGATGAATGTCCTGGTGCACACGCGTCACGCCGAGCAGTTCAACCGCTTGCTGGGTGAATCCGGTGCCAGCAACTTGCGGCTGATTCAGGTCAGCGAGCTGGACCCGGCGATCATGATGGAGCTGTCCCACCGGCTGGATCAGGGCGAATGGCTGGCCATTGCCGGTGACCGGGTGCCGCTGCAGGGCGTGCGCATTGCCACCGCTGACTTTCTTGGCCAGCCGGCCGCGTTTCCACAGGGGCCCTGGCTACTGGCCGGCCTGCTGCAGTGTCCGGCGAATCTGTTGTTCTGCCTGAAACATGCAGGGCAATTCCATGTCCATCTGGAGCCCTTCGCCGATCGCGTCGAATGGCGGCGTGGCCAGCGCGACGCCGTGGTGCAGGCGTGGGTGCAGCGCTACGCGGATCGACTGGCGGCACGCTGTCTGGAAGCCCCTTTGCAGTGGTTCAACTTCTACCCTTTCTGGAACACCCATGAACAACCCTGAGCCCGTGATCTTTGGTGAACACCACCTGCGTATCGAAGACCTGCTGGCCGTCGCCCAGGGCCGTGCGCCCGCCCAGCTGCAGGCCGACACGGCGTTCCGCGAGCGGATCGCCCGCGGCGCGCAGTTTCTCGACACCCTGCTCGACCGCGAAGGCGTGATCTACGGCGTGACCACCGGCTACGGGGATTCCTGCGTAGTGGCGGTGCCGCTGCACCAGGTCGAGGCACTGCCGCAGCACCTGTTTACCTTCCACGGCTGCGGCCTTGGCAAGCTGCTCGACGCCGAAGCCACGCGCGCAGTCCTGGCTGCGCGCCTGCGCTCGCTGACCCACGGCATGTCCGGGGTGCGCATCGAGTTGCTCGAGCGTTTGCAGGCGTTCCTCGCACATGACGTGCTGCCGCTGATCCCCGAAGAAGGCTCGGTCGGTGCCAGCGGTGACCTGACGCCGCTGTCCTATGTCGCGGCAACCCTGGCTGGCGAGCGAGAGGTGATGTATCGCGGCGAGCACCGCAGCGCCGCCGAGGTACACCGCCAGCTTGGCTGGACGCCGCTGACCCTGCGCCCCAAGGAAGCCCTGGCGTTGATGAACGGCACGGCGGTAATGACCGGCCTGGCCTGCCTCGCCTATGCCCGCGCCGATTACCTGCTGAAGCTGGCCACCCGGATCACTGCGCTCAACGTCATCGCACTGGAAGGCAATCCCGAGCATTTCGACGAGCGCCTGTTCGCGGCCAAGCCGCACCCGGGGCAAACCCAGGTGGCCGCCTGGATTCGTCAGGACCTTGCCATCGATGCACCCACCGCGCCGCTGCATCGCCTGCAGGACCGGTACTCACTGCGTTGCGCGCCGCACGTGCTCGGCGTCCTGGCCGACAGCCTGGGCCTGCTGCGGCAATTCATCGAAACCGAATTGAACAGCGCCAATGACAATCCGATCATCGACGCCGACAACGAGCGCGTGCTGCACGGCGGGCACTTCTACGGCGGGCACATCGCCTTTGCCATGGACAGTCTGAAGAACCTCGTCGCCAACGTCGCCGACCTCCTCGACCGACAACTGGCGCTGCTGGTCGACACTCGCTACAACCACGGCTTGCCAAGCAACCTTTCTGGCGCGCCGGCTGCCACGGCGATGATCAACCACGGCTTCAAGGCGGTGCAGATTGGCGCCAGCGCCTGGACCGCCGAGGCTCTGAAAAACAGCATGCCGGCCAGCGTCTTTTCGCGCTCGACCGAGTGCCACAACCAGGACAAGGTCAGCATGGGCACCATTGCCGCGCGCGACGCATTGCGTAGTTTGGAGCTGACCGAACAGGTGGCGGCCGCCGCGCTGATCGCTGCGAACCAAGGCGTCTGGCTGCGCCAGCGTCAGCCAGCGGCGCGGACACTACCGGCACCGATCGCACGGATGCACGAAGCCCTTGGCGAAGACTTCCCACCGCTGATCGAGGACCGTGCGCTGGAAGGGGAGCTGCGCCTGTGCCTCCTGCGTATTCGCGCGCAGCACTGGGGGTTGTATGCGTAAGGGCGGCGTACTGCAGGCAGAAATCGAAGTGCTGGTGCCCTTTTTCGACGTCGACTCCATGGACATCGTCTGGCACGGCCATTACGTCAAATATTTCGAGATGGCGCGCTGCGCCTTGCTCGAGCGCATCGGCCACAACTATGTACAGATGAAGGACGCCGGTTATGCCTGGCCGATCATCGACGTGCAGCTGCGCTACATGCGGGGCGCCCGTTTCAATCAGCGCATCGTTGTTCGCGCCGATCTGGTCGAGTGGGAGAACCGCCTGAAGATCAATTACCTGATCACCGACGCCGAGACCGGCGAGCGCATGACCCGCGGCAGCACCGTTCAGGTTGCCGTGGAAATCGCCAGCCGCGAAATGCTGCTGGCCTCGCCAAAGGTACTGGTCGATGCCGTGGAGCGGGCACTGCTGTGATGCGCCGATCCGACCGCCCGTATTGGCGCACATTGCTTGCCCTGGGCCTGCTGCTGGCCGTGACCACCCGCGCCCATGCGTTCGACCTGCTCGAACTCAGTTTGCAACTGCGCGAGCCCTCAATTGTTCGCGGCCGCTTTACGCAGGAAAAACACCTGCGCGCCCTGCCCCAGCCGCTGGTCAGCGTGGGTACCTTCGTGCTGGCACGCGACAGCGGCCTGCTCTGGTTGCTGCAAGCGCCGGTGCAACAGGATTACCGCATCAGCGCTGCGGGAATCGCCCGACGCACGCCCAGCGGCTGGCAGCCGACCCGTCAGCAAGGGCCCGCATCGCGACAGAACGAGCTGTTCCTGGCCGTACTGCAGGGCGATACCGAAGCCTTGCAGCGCGATTTCAAGTTGCACCTGACGGGAACGGCAGAGGCCTGGACGTTGGCGCTTACACCGCGCGCGCCACTGCTTGCGCAGATTTTCTCCAGCATTCTGATTCAGGGAAGCGTCACCGCCGAGCGTATCGAGCTGCGTGAAACCCAAGGCGACAGCACCCTGCTGCAGCTGACCGACCTACAGATCAACCATCAGTTGAGCCCCAGCGAGCACCATGACCTCGCCGACTGATCATGCGCTCAGGCTGCCGGCCTGGCTCTCCTCACTCTTCTTTGTAGCCCTGCTCGGACTGGTCGGGTTGACCGCATGGCAATGGCGCGATGGCCCGCCGGTCAGCGCTAATCTACTGCAGTTGCTTCCCAGCGGGGCGCCTGGCGAGCTGGAGCAGCTTGCCGAGCAACGCGTGCAGGAACCGCTGAATCGCGACCTGATGCTGCTGGTTCAGCATGACGACGAAGACACTGCCGTCGCGCTGGCCAAGGTCGTCGCAGGCAACCTCAAGGCCAGCGGCCTGTTTGCGCAGATTCGTCGCTCCGTGCAGGCCGATTTGCCCGCGCTGCGCCAGCAATTACTGGATCAACGCCTGGTATTGCTCGACAGGGCCAGCCGTGAAGCCCTGATTGCCTCACCCGAAGCGTTCATCCAACAGCGCCTGCAGCGCCTGTTCAGCCCCTTTGAAAGCACAAGCCTGGTGCCGGTTGAAGAAGACTGGTTCGGCCTGGCCGACCTGGCGCAGCGGCGGCTGCCGCAACCGGGCCATATCCACCCGCGCCTTGATGGCGCGCTCGTCGCCGAACACGGCGGTCAGCGTTGGGCCGTTATCCACGCGCAGATCGACGGCGACGCCTTTGATGACAAGTTGCCGCTGCTGGTCGACGATCAAGTCCGTGACGCGCGCCGCTGGGTCGAAGCTCAACAGGGCGAGCTGCTCGCAGCTGGCGGTGTGCTCCATGCCGCCTATGGACAGCGTCAGGCGCGAGAGGAAGCGAGCCTGATCGGCAGCGTCTCGCTGGTCGCCACGCTCGCCTTGCTGCATCTGCTGTTTCGTACGCCGCGCGTCCTGCTGGTCGCTCTGCCGGTGCTGGTCGGCGCGCTCAGTGGTGCCGCGGCCTGCGTTGCACTGTTCGGTCAGATCCATGTGCTGACCCTGGTGCTGGGGGCCAGCCTGGTGGGAGTGAGCATCGATTTTCCGCTGCACTATCTGTCCAAGAGCTGGACATTGCAGCCATGGCAGGCCTTTCGGGCCTTGCGCCTGACACTGCCCGGTCTCGCGCTGGCGCTGGCAACCAACGTCATCGGCTATCTGGCCATGGCGTTCACGCCATTTCCAGCACTGAGCCAGGTCGCGGTGTTTTCTGCCGCGGGGCTGCTTGGCGCCTTCGCGTGCGCCACCTGCCTGCTGCCCTCGTTGGTGAACGTTCCGCTACAGCCCTGGGTCGCCCCGCTGAGCTGGGCTGAACGCGCGCTGAACTGGCGCAGCCGCCTGCTCATTCACGTCCCCTCGCGCTGGCTATTGGCCTGCTTCGTGGCGTTCTGTCTGGTCGGAATCAGCCAGGTGTCGTTCAAGGATGACCTGCGCCAGTGGACCAGCCGCGCGCCAGCGCTGCTACAGCAGGCTGAGCGCATCGGCAAGATCACCGGCTTCGAGCCGACCAGCCAGTATTTCCTGGTTAGCGCGAAAACCACCGACGAATTATTGGAGCGCCAGGAAGCCCTAGGCATTCGCCTTGATGAGCTGGTGGCGAAGCAAACGCTGCACGGGTACCTGGCCCTGAGTCAGCTGGCCGCCTCGACCGTTGCTCAGGAAAGCCTTCATCTCGCCTTGCCACGTTTGCTCGAGAACAGCCAGCCATTGCGAGCGCTTGGCATGCCAAACGGGGCACTCGAACAGGAACTTACCGATCTAGAGACACGCCCGGTGACCAGCCTCGACCAGGTGCTGGCGGGGCCGCTTGCCGAGCCTTGGCGCCCGCTCTGGCTGGGCACCCGAAGCGACGGCTCGGTTGCCGGGCTGATCAGCCTTCAGGGACTTCGTGACAGCTCGGCGCTGCACGGCCTGGCCGACGGTATCGACGGCGTCCGACTTGTCGACCGGCCCGCTGACCTGAACCGTCTGTTCGCTGAAACCCAGCGTCAGGCCGCACTACTCAAGGTGCTGGCGGCCGTGGTCATCTTGGCCCTGCTATGCCTGCCATTTGGCTGGCGCGGTGCGCTGCGCTGCCTGGCTGTTCCGTTGCTGGCTGCGCTGGGCAGCCTGGCCTGCCTCGGCTGGTTGGGCCAACCGTTGACGCTGTTTGGCCTGTTCGGTCTGCTGCTGGTCACGGCGATCGGCGTCGATTACGCGATTCTCATGCGTGAGCAGATCGGCGGCGCCGCAGTAAGCCTGGTGGGTACGCTTCTCGCGGCCACCACCACCTGGCTGTCTTTCGGTCTACTGGCCTTGTCCAGCACGCCAGCCGTCAGCAACTTTGGCCTGGCGGTGGGCATCGGCCTGGTCTTTGCCTTTCTGCTCGCACCGTGGGCAGCAGAACGCGTCGGAGACCCAGCATCTTGACCGTCCAGCACCGCGCCGCGTCATGCCCACGCCAGGCCTGGGCCAGCACTCCTGCGCGGCGAAGTCACGAGGTTCGCCTGGATACCGAATCGTTTTACCCAACCCGCCGGCAGCAACCGGCGTCCGTCACCCTTGTCGAGTCGATTACATGAAGGCATCCTCGCATTCAGAAAACCGTCGCGTTGTCGTTATTGGCGCCGGGCCTTCCGGGGCCATTGCCGCTGCGCTGCTCAAGCGTCAGGGGCACGACGTACTGATCATCGAACGACAGCGCTTTCCGCGCTTTTCGATTGGCGAGAGCCTGCTCTCGCATTGCCTGGATTTCATCGAGGAAGCCGGCATGCTCGAGGCGGTACAGGCTGCAGGTTTCCAGACCAAGCACGGGGCGGCCTTCGGTTGTGGCGAGCGCTATACGGATTTCGATTTTCGCGACAAATTTACCGAGGGCCACGGCAGTACCTATCAGGTGCAGCGCGCGGACTTCGACCAACTGCTGGCCGACCAGGCTGCCCTGCAAGGCGTCGAGATTCGTTACGAAGAGGAAATTACCGCCGCGGATTTCGGCGGGCCGCGCCCGAGTCTGCAGGTGCGCCGCCTCGACGGTAGCGACTATGCGCTGGAGGCCGAATTTGTCCTCGACGCCAGTGGCTACGGCCGGGTGCTGCCGCGCTTGCTCGATCTGGAAGCGCCGTCGAGCTTTCCGCTTCGCCGTGCGGTGTTCACCCACATCACCGACAACATCAACGATCCACACTTCGACCGCGACAAGATCCTCATCACCACCCACCCAGAATGGCGCGATGTATGGTTCTGGACCATCCCGTTCAGCAACGGCCGCTGCTCGCTGGGCGTGGTGGCCAGTGCCGAGCGCTACGAAGGACGTCCGCTGGATCTGGATGCCTGTCTCAAGGAATTCGTCATGGAGGCGCCCAATCTCCAGCGCATCCTCAAGCATGCTGAGTGGGATACGCCGGCACGCCTGATCAATGGCTATTCGGCGAACGTCAAAGCGCTGCACGGACCCGGTTTTGCCCTGCTGGGCAATGCGGCCGAGTTTCTCGACCCGGTATTTTCATCCGGCGTCACCATCGCGATGCGCTCGGCGAGCATGGCGGCTGCGGTATTGCACCGACAGCTGAGTGGCGAGTCAGTGGACTGGGACAGCGAATTTGCGACGCCGCTCAAGCGAGGCGTGGAAACCTTCCGCGCCTATGTCGAGGGCTGGTACGACGGCAGCTTTCAGGATGTCATTTACTACGAACGTGCCCAGCCGGAGATTCGCCGAATGATCTGCTCGATACTGGCCGGTTACGCCTGGGACAACCGCAACCCCTATGTCGCCGAGCCCCGACGTCGCCTGCGGGTACTGGCCGAACTCTGCGCCACGCCGACGCCCGCATGATTGCGTTGAAGACCGACCTCTTATCGCTGACCTGGCTGTCGCTGCTGCTGTTACTCGGTGCCTGCGCGCAACAGCCGCCGCTGCCAAGCCAAACGCCACGGCTGATGTTGCCGATGCAGCTGCATGTCCAGCGTCACCAGCAAGGCCAGATGGATGATTGGCTGTTGGTTATCCAGCAGGAAGAGGCAGCCTTGCGTTGGTCGCTGCTCACGCCCCTGGGCGTGCCGCTGGCGCGCCAGTTGCTGCGGGATGGGCGCTGGCAAGCCGATGGGCTGCTGCCGCCCAATGCTGAAGCCCGCACGCTGTTTGCCGCCTTGTTGTTCGCACTAAGCCCCGCCGAGCAACTGGACACGCTCTATGCCGGCAGATCGTGGACGTTACGACGGCACAGCCGATCATTGGCGCAAGATACCGCGTCCTGGCAGGTTCGCTATTTGGACAATGGACGTTTCGAACTCGACGTCGGGCCGACACTGACCTATCGTGTCGCGCCTATCGCCCCACCCGGACCGCCTCAACGATGACCGCCTACCTCAATGCACTCGGGCTGATTTGCGCCTTGGGACGGGGCAAGGCAGACGTTGCCAAATGCCTGCTCGAAGGCGA
Source organism: Stutzerimonas tianxiuensis (assembly GCF_053470365.1). NCBI lineage: Bacteria > Pseudomonadati > Pseudomonadota > Gammaproteobacteria > Pseudomonadales > Pseudomonadaceae > Stutzerimonas > Stutzerimonas tianxiuensis. Next base: position 81,828 of record NZ_JBPVWS010000004.1, read on the forward strand.
CAACTCGGGTATGCGGCTACATCCGCGAACCATTGCCGGGCGCAGCCTGCCGGTGGGCGCCGTTTCCGGCGAGCTGCCCGCGCTTGTCAGTGCACCGTTGCGGCACGTCACCCGCAACAACCAGCTGCTGCTGGCCGCGCTGGACGAAATCGAAGCCGACGTGCACCAGGCGATTTCCCGCTTCGGCCCAAGCCGCGTAGGCGTAGTCATGGGAACCAGTACCTCGGGTATTCAGGAAGCGATCGAGGGCATAGCCCGCCTGACACGCGACGGGCATCTCCCGTCCAGCTATCACTACAATCATCAGGAGCTCAGCGCCCCGGCCAGCTTTGTCAGCGAGCGGCTGCAGCTTAGCGGCCCGAGCTACTCGATATCCACGGCCTGTACGTCCAGTGCGCGCGCGCTGCTCAGCGCCAAACGGTTGCTCGACGCAGGCGTGTGCGATGCGGTGATCTGTGGCGGCGTCGACACCCTGTGCGATCTGACCCTGCGCGGCTTCAGCGCGCTGGAAGCGACCAGCACACATGTCTGCAATCCCTTTTCGGTCAACCGCGACGGCATCAACATTGGCGAAGCAGCTGCGGTGTTCCTGATGACCCGGGAGCACGCGCCGATTGCCCTGCTTGGAGGCGGTGCCAGTTCCGATGCCCACCACATCTCAGCCCCCGACCCGCAGGGCCAGGGCGCAATAGCGTCAATGGACAAAGCGTTGAACAGCGCCAACACCCTCGCCGAACAGATCAGCTATCTGAACCTGCACGGCACCGCCACGCGGCATAACGATGCGATGGAGAGCCACGCTGTGGCCAGGGTATTTCCGAAGGGTGTGCCCTGCTCATCCACCAAGCCGCTCACCGGTCATACACTGGGCGCCGCTGGCGCACTGGAAGCGGCATTCTGCTGGCTGACCCTGTCCGACCATAATCCTGCACAGCGGCTGCCGCCGCATCGCTGGGATGGCGAGCAAGATGCCGAACTGCCGCGCCTGGACTTCGTCGTAGCCGGCACCGTGACGGCAGCGACGACCAGGCCACGACGCATGATGAGCAACTCCTTTGCCTTTGGTGGCAACAACATCAGCCTGATCCTGGGAGATGCACCATGATCGATTGGCCAGTCGCCGGACTGCTGCCCCACGCCGGAGACATGATTCTGCTTGATGCGGTCGAGTCGTTCGATGCGGATAGCATTACGACGCACCTGCGGGTCAAAAGCACCGGCCTGCTCAACCTGCCCGACGGCAGCCTGCCGGCCTGGGCCGGCATCGAAATCATGGCGCAGACTGTCGCCGCCTTTGCCGGCTGCCAGGCGCGCCTGGCCGGGCTGCCAGTGGAACTGGGCTTTTTGTTGGGCACCCGCCGTTTCCAGTGCAATGTCGAGCATTTCCCGGCCGGCAGCCAGTTACGCATCCATGCGCTGCGTTCGCTGCAGGATGACAACGGAATGGGCGTGTTCGAATGCCATCTCGACGGGCCCGGTATCCATGCCGAGGCGCGTCTCAACGTGTTCCGCCCGCCCGAAGTGGCGAGCTATCTGCAAGAGCCTTCCCCATGAGTAAAACCATCCTTGTCACCGGTTCCAGCCGCGGCATCGGCCGCGCCATTGCCTTGCGCTTGGCGCAAAGTGGCCATGACCTCGTCCTCCATTGCCGAACGCGACGAGACGAGGCGGAAACCGTGCAGGCGCAGATTCAGGACATGGGCCGCACCGCGCGCATCCTGCAGTTCGATATCGCGGATCGCGCGCAATGCAGAGAACATCTGGAAGCGGATGTTGAAACCCACGGCGCCTACTACGGGGTGGTCTGCAATGCCGGGCTGACCCGCGACGGCGCCTTTCCGGCCTTGACCAAAGACGACTGGGATCTGGTCATGCGCACCAACCTGGACGGCTTCTACAACGTCCTGCACCCCCTGACCATGCCGATGATCCGCCGTCGCCAGCCAGGCCGCATCGTTTGCATCACCTCCGTATCGGGGCTGATCGGCAACCGTGGCCAGGTCAACTACAGCGCGTCCAAAGCGGGCGTGATCGGCGCCGCCAAGGCGCTGGCCGTCGAACTCGGCAAGCGCCGCATCACGGTCAACTGCGTTGCGCCAGGGTTGATCGATACGGACATGCTCGATGACGACCTGCCCATCGAGGAAATGCTCAAGATGATCCCTGCACAGCGCATGGGCACCCCGGAGGAAGTCGCCGGCGCGGTCAACTTCCTGATGTCGGACGAGGCCAGCTACATCACCCGGCAGGTCCTGGCAGTGAATGGCGGATTGTGCTGATGAAACGCGTCGTCGTCACCGGCATGGCCGGCATCACTTCACTGGGCAGCGACTGGGCCAGCATCGAGGCTCACTTCAGCAGCAACCGCAGCGGCATTCGCTACATGCCGGAGTGGGACCGGTTTACCGAACTCAATACCCGATTGGCGGGACCGGTGGATGACTTCTCCGTACCTAAGCACTGGACGCGCAAGCAACTGCGCAGCATGGGCCGGGTGTCGAAGTTGTCGGTAAAGGCCGCCGAACAGGCCCTTGCTGATGCGGGCCTGCTCGATGACTCGTCAATCCGCGACGGGCGCATGGGTGTCGCCTGCGGTTCATCCACCGGCAGTACCGAAGAGATCAAGGCCTTCGGCAACATGCTGCTCAACTCGGTGGCCGACGGGCTCAACGCCAACTCCTACATCCGCATGATGCCGCACACCACAGCGGCGAATATCAGCATCTTCTTCGGCCTGACTGGGCGGGTCATTCCCACGTCCAGTGCCTGCACCAGCGGCAGCCAAGGCATTGGCTACGCCTATGAGGCGATCAAGTTCGGCCGTCTGCCGATGATGCTTGCGGGCGGCGCCGAAGAGCTCTGTGCCACCGAAGCCATGGTCTTCGACGCGCTATATGCCACCAGCCTGAAGAACGACGCGCCGCATACGTCTCCGCGTCCCTACGACGCCGGCCGCGATGGCCTGGTGATCGGCGAAGGCGCCGGCATGCTGGTACTGGAAGAGCTCGAGCATGCCTTGGCCCGCGGCGCCACCATCCATGCCGAGCTGGTCGGCTTTGGCAGCAACGCCGACGGTCAGCACGCCACCAAGCCGGAGCAGCAGACCATGCGCCGCGCGATGCAGCTGGCCCTCGAAGACGCCTGCCTGCAGCCCGACGCCATCGGCTACGTCAATGGCCACGGCACCGCCACCGAACAGGGCGACATTGCTGAAACCCTGGCGACTCAATCGCTGTTCGGCAGCCGCATGCCAATCAGCTCGCAGAAGAGCTTTCTCGGCCATACGCTAGGTGCCTGCGGCGCGCTGGAGTCCTGGTTCAGTATCGAAATGATGAACCGCGACCATTACATTCACACCCTGAATCTGGACAGCATTGATCCGCGCTGCGGTGAACTGGACTACCTCATCGGTGCACCGCGCACCATGCAGCACGAATATGTGATGAACAACAATTTCGCCTTCGGCGGCATCAACACGTCGTTGATATTTCGCCGCTGGGCTTGAACCTTCCATCCCCAAAACACCGCAAGGAGAATGCAATGAAGAAAAACACATGGATCGGCGCAGCACTGGTGCTCTGTGCATTACCCGGAATCAGCCAGGCCCGAGACACTACGCACTACCTGCCATTCGAGCAGGTCGTGGCCGAGGCAACCGCCTCCGGCAAACTCGATGGCAGCGTGCAGTTCTACCTGGCGGGCAAGACGCCGAAGGGCGCGCAGGTCATCCGCAGTGGCGTGACCACCAGCAAGAAAACCAACGCCTTCAACAAAACCGACGAAGGTGCCTGCAGCTGGGCGCTGCAGTCGGCGCTGATCAGCATGCAACAGGCCGCCAAGGCCGCTGGTGCCAATGCCGTGGTGGACATCGCCAGCAACTACAAGCACGTCGAATACAAAGACAGCCAGAAATATGAGTGCCATGCCGGCGCAATCATGGCGGGGGTAGCAATCAAGGGAAGCCTGGCCAAGGTCAAGTAACGCTACAGCGCTCGGGCCCTTCCAGGGGTACCGGGCGGTGCATTTACCCCAAGGATGACGATCCGGCTGTCGTCATTGCCGAACGAATAACTGGACCCGAGAGTCAACATTTGCAGACCCTGTTACCTCAAGGAGTTGCCCATGTTTGACAAACCAACGCACACATTCGAACTCAACTACCTCTTTCAGAACGAGCCGCGTAACCATCTCGTCGATTCGGAAAATGAGCGCATGTCGCAAGCCAGTGCCGCTCGGCATCTGATCGAACTGCACAACGGCGATGCCGAAAACAGCTTGGTGATGCCAGAGGCGGGGGCTGACGAGGGCAAGATTCTGGAACAAGCCGAGGTCATCGGTATCACCGATATCCGGGTGACCAAACTGGTTCACGAGCATGAACCAGGGACCACCCCAGGCCACTACCAGCAGCCTTAAAAAAAGAGCCGCTAACAGCGGCTCTTTTTTTCATCGTAATAAATCAGCGGTGGTACTGCGCCGAGAGTTCGTGAACAGCCTCGATAAACGCACCGGCGTGGGCCGGATCGACCTCAGGGGTAATGCCGTGGCCCAGGTTGAACACGTGACCTTCGCCTTGCCCGAAGCTGCCTAGAATACGGCCGACCTCGGCCCGGATCGCCTCAGGCTTTGCAAACAGCACGCTCGGGTCCATGTTGCCCTGTAGCGCGACCTTGTCGCCAACGCGTGCACGCGCGACGCCGATGTCGCAGGTCCAGTCCAGCCCCAGTGCTTCGGCACCGGTCGCCGCCATGGACTCCAGCCACAGCCCACCGCCCTTGGTGAACAGAATGACCGGTACACGGCGACCGTCATGTTCGCGAATCAGCCCATCGACAATCTTCTGCATGTAGGCCAGGGAGAATTCCTGATAGGCCGCGGCGGAAAGGCTGCCACCCCAGGAATCGAAAATCTGCACCGCCTGGGCGCCCGCGAGGATCTGTCCGTTTAGGTAGCTCGTCACCGACTGCGCGAGCTTGTCCAGCAGCGCATGCATGGCCTGCGGATTTTCGTAGAGCATCGCCTTGGATTTGCGGAAGTCCTTCGAGGAGCCGCCTTCGACCATGTAGGTCGCCAACGTCCAAGGGCTGCCGGAAAAGCCTATCAACGGAACGCGGCCGTTGAGCTCGCGACGAATGGTGCGCACCGCGTCCATCACGTAACCCAGATCTTTCTCCGGATCCGTAATCGGCAGCGCCTCAATGTCGGCCATGTTGCTGACGACCTTCTTGAAACGTGGGCCTTCACCGGTCTCGAAGTACAAGCCCAGCCCCATGGCGTCCGGCACAGTGAGGATGTCGGAGAACAGGATCGCCGCGTCCAGTGGGTAACGTTCAAGCGGCTGAAGGGTGACTTCACAGGCCAGTTCGGGATTCATGCACAGGCTCATGAAATCGCCCGCCTTGCTGCGGCTGGCCCGGTATTCCGGCAGGTAGCGGCCGGCCTGACGCATCATCCACACCGGGGTGACGTCGACAGGTTGCTTGAGCAAGGCGCGGAGAAAGCGGTCGTTCTTCAAGGCAGTCATGTCTGGGTTCCAGCAAAAGAGTGGCGGCATTGTCGCAAAGCGCAAAACAAAAGGCACGGCGAGCGCCGTGCCTTTTATCCGTGGGCTTGATTCAGGTCAGGCCCGTTTGGAGGCATGCTTCAAAGTAAAGCCCAGAGTGGATGCCACGCTCACCGACCAACCAGCTCGGTGCTTCGGCAGCGCCTATCCACCCAGTGAATCAGACTTCCAGGTAGTCGAGGATGCCTTCAGCAGCCTGACGGCCTTCGAAGATCGCCGTAACGACCAGATCGGAACCACGCACCATATCGCCGCCCGCGAAAATCTTCGGGTTGCTGGTCTGATGCTTGAACTGGCCCATCTCCGGTGCCACTACACGGCCCTGGTTGTCGGTTTGAATGCTTTTGCCTTCAAACCAGTCAGCTGGACTCGGGCGGAAACCAAAGGCGATAACCACGGCATCTGCCGGCAATACTTCTTCGGAACCGGGAATTGGCTCTGGGCTACGACGTCCGCGCGCGTCCGGCGCACCGAGACGGGTCTCGACCACCTTGACGCCTTCGACCTTGCCCTCGCCAACTATGGCGATGGGTTGCCGGTTGAAGAGGAACTTGACGCCCTCTTCCTTGGCGTTCTTCACCTCTTTGCGCGAGCCCGGCATGTTCGCTGCGTCACGCCGGTAGGCACAGGTCACGCTCTTGGCGCCCTGGCGGATGGAGGTGCGGTTGCAGTCCATCGCCGTGTCGCCGCCGCCGAGCACCACAACCTTCTTGCCCTTCATGTCGACGAAGTCTTCCGGCGCCTTTTCAAAGCCGAGGTTACGGTTAACGTTCGCGATCAGGAAATCCAGCGCATCGTGCACGCCCGGCAGGTCTTCGCCAGGGAAGCCACCCTTCATATAGGTGTAGGTACCCATGCCCATGAACACGGCGTCGTACTCGGCGAGCAGCTGGTCGATGGTCACGTCCTTGCCGACTTCGGTGTTCAGGCGGAATTCGATACCCATTCCGGTGAAGATTTCACGGCGTCGGCTGAGAACGGATTTTTCCAGCTTGAACTCTGGGATACCAAAGGTTAGCAGTCCGCCGATTTCCGGATTCTTGTCGAACACCACTGGTGTAACGCCGCTGCGCACCAGTACGTCGGCGCAACCCAGGCCAGCCGGTCCCGCGCCGATGATGGCGACCTTCTTGCCAGTCGGCTTGACCTTGGACATGTCCGGGCGCCAACCCATGGCGAAGGCGGTATCAGCAATGTACTTTTCCACCGAACCGATGGTGACTGCGCCGAAGCCGTCGTTAAGCGTACAAGCGCCCTCGCACAGGCGATCCTGCGGGCAGACGCGGCCACAGACTTCCGGCAGGGTGTTGGTCTGGTGCGCCAGTTCGGCCGCAGCGAGGATGTTGCCCTCGGAAACCAGCTTGAGCCAGTTGGGAATGTAGTTGTGAACCGGGCACTTCCACTCGCAGTAAGGGTTGCCGCAACCAAGACAGCGGTGTGCCTGCTCGCAAGCCTGCTGCGGCTTGAAGGGTTCATAGATCTCGACGAACTCTTTCTTGCGCTGGCGCAGCAGCTTTTTCTTCGGATCCTTGCGCCCGACTTCGATGAACTGGAAGTCGTTATTCAGACGTTCAGTCATTTCAAAACCTCTTAACGGCAGCCGCAAGCCCAAGGCTGCTGACTGCGTGACAATCACGGAGCGGGGCAAGCCCCAGGCACATGGCCGAGGCTTGCCGCTTGAACCTGCTTTTTATTGGGGGTTGGCCCGAGTGCTCGACAGCAGTGACGCCAGGTTGGCCGCCTTTGGCTTGACCAGCCAGAAGCGACGCAGGTAGTCGTCGAGGTTTTCCAGAAGTTTCGCGCCCCATGCGCTGCCGGTTTCGGCGACATATTCGCGTAGCACGTTCTGGAGATGGCTACGGTGGGCTTCCATGGCCTCACCGGTGATGCGCTGCAGGTTGACCAGCTCGTTGTTGACCCGGTCGACGAAACTGTTGTCCATGTCGAGGACGTAGGCAAAACCGCCGGTCATGCCGGAGCCGAAGTTGTAGCCTGTCTTGCCAAGGACGCAGACAAAGCCGCCCGTCATGTATTCGCAGCAATGATCGCCCGTGCCTTCCACGACCGCGTGCGCGCCGGAGTTACGCACTGCAAATCGCTCGCCGGCGGTGCCACCCGCGAACAGCTTGCCGCCCGTAGCGCCATACAGGCAGGTGTTGCCGATGATCGCCGAATCCTGGGACTCGTACCCGCTGGCCTTCGGCTGGGTAACCACCAGTTTGCCGCCGGTCATACCTTTACCGACGTAGTCGTTGGCATCGCCTTCCAGATACAGATGCAGGCCGCCCGCGTTCCAGACGCCGAAGCTCTGCCCCGCGGTGCCCTTGAAGCGGAAGGTGATTGGCGCATCTTTCATGCCCTGGTTGCCATGCACCTGGGCGATCTCGCCGGAGACACGTGCACCAATGGAACGATCGCAGTTGCAGATATCCAGCTCGAACTCACCGCCGCTCTTGGCATCGATGGCCGCACGAGCCAACTTGACCATTTCCTCGGCCAGTAGCCCCTGATCGAAAGGCGGGTTTTTCTCAACCTCGCAGAATTGCGGCTTGTCGGCCGGAATATGGTCGCTGCCGAGCAGAGGCGACAGGTCGAGATGGTTCTGCTTGGCAGTTTCGCCCGGTAGCAGTTCCAGTAGATCGGTACGCCCGATCAGCTCCTGCAGGCTGCGCACGCCGAGGCGGGCCAGCCACTCACGGGTTTCCTCGGCAACGAAGGTGAAGAAGTTGACCACCATGTCGACCGTGCCAATGAAGTGGTCCTTGCGCAGCTGATCATTCTGCGTGGCAATGCCGGTAGCGCAGTTGTTGAGGTGGCAGATGCGCAGGTATTTGCAGCCCAGCGCGATCATTGGCGCCGTGCCGAAGCCGAAGCTTTCTGCACCGAGGATCGCAGCCTTGACTACGTCGAGACCGGTCTTCAGTCCGCCGTCCGTCTGTACCCGGACCTTGCCCCGCAGGTCATTACCGCGCAGGGTCTGGTGGGTTTCAGCCAGGCCGAGTTCCCAGGGCGATCCGGCGTAACGGATGGAAGTCAGCGGCGAGGCGCCAGTGCCGCCGTCATAGCCGGAGATGGTGATCAGGTCGGCGTAGGCCTTGGCGACACCAGCGGCGATGGTACCGACACCAGGCTCTGCAACCAGCTTGACCGATACCAGCGCCTTGGGATTGACCTGCTTGAGGTCAAAGATCAGCTGGGCCAGATCTTCGATCGAATAGATGTCGTGGTGCGGCGGTGGCGAAATCAGCGTGACGCCCGGCACGGCGTAACGCAGCTTGGCGATCAGACCGTTGACCTTGCCGCCCGGCAGCTGACCACCCTCACCAGGCTTGGCACCTTGGGCGACCTTGATCTGCAGCACTTCGGCGTTGACCAGGTACTCAGGGGTAACACCGAAACGGCCAGTGGCCACCTGCTTGATCTTCGAGCTGCGCTCGGTGCGATAACGCGATGGATCTTCGCCACCCTCACCGGAGTTGGAACGTGCGCCTATGCGGTTCATGGCCGCAGCGATCGCTTCATGCGCTTCCGGCGACAGCGCGCCGAGCGAGATGCCGGCCGAATCGAAGCGTTTGAGAATCTGCTCCAGCGGCTCGACTTCTTCAAGCGCAAGCGGCTGCTCCGACACTTTGAGCTTGAGCAGGTCACGCAGCATCGCCGCTGGACGCTGATCAACCAGTGCGGTGTATTCCTTGAAGCGGCTGTAATCGCCTTCCTGCACGGCAACTTGCAGCGCCGCGACGACGTCGGGGTTGTAGGCGTGGTATTCGCCGCCGTAGACGAACTTCAGCAAACCGCCTTGCTGGATCGGCTTGCGTGCACTCCAGGCCTCGGTCGCCAATGCTTTTTGTTCAGCTTCCAGATCGACGAAGCGCGCACCTTTGATGCGGCTGGCGACTCCACGGAAACTCACGTCGACAATCTCGTCAGCCAGACCCACGGCTTCGAACAGCTGAGCGCCACGGTATGAGGTGATGGTTGAGATGCCCATCTTCGAGATGATTTTCAGCAGGCCCTTGGAGATCCCCTTGCGGTAGTGCTTGAACACCTCGTAGAGGTCGCCAAGTACTTCGCCAGTACGGATCAGGTCGCCAAGCACTTCGAACGCAAGGAACGGATAGACGGCGGTCGCACCGAAACCGATCAGAACGGCGAAGTGATGCGGATCGCGCGCAGTCGCGGTTTCCACCAGAATGTTGCAGTCGCAGCGCAGACCGGTTTCGATCAGGCGGTGATGCACAGCTCCCACGGCCAGCGATGCATGCACTGGCAGCTTGCCTGGCTGGATGTTGCGGTCGCTGAGAATCAGCATGACCTTGCCGCTGCGCACAGCTTCTTCGGCTTGGTCAGCGATATTGCGCACCGCTGCTTCCAGACCGAGGGATTCGTCGTAGTTGAGGTCGATCAGATGGCGCTCGAAACCGGGACGGTCGAGTTCCATGATTGTCCGCCACTTCGCCGGAGAGATCACAGGCGTGGTGAGAATCGCCCGATTGGCATGATCGGCGGTTTCTTCAAAGACGTTACGCTCTGCGCCGAGGCAGGTTTCCAGCGACATCACGATAGATTCGCGCAGCGGGTCTATCGGCGGGTTGGTGACCTGCGCAAACTGCTGGCGGAAATAGTCGAATGGCGAGCGAACCCGACGCGACAGCACGGCCATGGGGGTGTCATCACCCATGGAGCCGACGGCTTCCTGCCCCTGCTCCGCGAGCGGACGCAGCACCTGATCACGCTCCTCGAAGGTGACCTGGAACATCTTCATGTACTGCTTGAGCTGGTCGGCATCATAAAACGCCGAGCCATGATCGTTATCGTCCAGGGTCGACTGGATACGCAACGCGTTCTGGCGTAACCAGGTTTTATACGGATGCTGAGATTTCAGGCGGCTATCGATGTCGTCTGTATGCAGTACCTGTCCGGTTTCGGTGTCCACAGCCAGGATCTGCCCCGGGCCGACGCGGCCCTTGGCGATCACGTCTTCCGGCTTGTAATCCCAGACGCCAACTTCGGAAGCGAGGGTGATGTAGCCATTTTTCGTCGTCACCCAGCGCGCCGGGCGCAGGCCATTGCGGTCCAGCAGACAGATCGCATGGCGGCCGTCGGTGAGCACAACGCCCGCCGGACCGTCCCAAGGCTCCATGTGCATGGAGTTGAACTCATAGAAGGCGCGCAGATCGGGATCCATGGTCTCGACGTTCTGCCAAGCCGGCGGGATGATCATGCGCAAGCCGCGGAACAAATCCATACCGCCGGTGACCAACAGCTCCAACATGTTGTCCATGCTCGAGGAGTCGGAGCCCGTACGGTTGACCAGCGGATCGAGGCCTTCCAGGTCCGGAAGCAGCTCATTGGCGAACTTCAACCGGCGCGCCTGCGCCCAGTTGCGGTTACCGGTGATAGTGTTGATCTCGCCGTTATGCGCCAGGAAGCGGAACGGCTGAGCCAGCGGCCATTGCGGCATCGTGTTGGTGGAGAAACGCTGATGGAACACGCAAATGGCGGTGGCCAGGCGCTCGTCGCCGAGATCGGGATAGAACTGCGCCAAATCGGCCGGCATCATCAAACCTTTGTAGATGATGTCCTTGTCGGAGAGGCTGCAGACATAGAATTCCTTGTCGCTTGCCAGCGCCACTTCGGCCCGGCGGCGAGCGAAGAACAACTTGATGCCGAAATCACGTTCGGACAAGCCTTCCGCCGAAACGAACACCTGCTCGATTCGCGGCAGGCGCTCCAAGGCAAGACGCCCCAGAACAGTGGTATCGACCGGAACCTCACGCCAGCCAACCAGGGTCAGTCCCTGGGCTGCAATTTGCTCGTTGAGGCTCGCGCGCGCCGTCTCAGCCTTGCACGCGTCCTGGCTGAGGAAAATCATACCGACAGCGTAGAGCGAAGGCAGATCGGCATCGAAATGCTGCTTGGCCATGGCGCGCAGGAAGGCGTCAGGCTTCTGCATTAACAGCCCGCAACCATCGCCGGTTTTACCGTCGGCGTTGATGCCGCCTCGGTGAGTCATGCAGGTGAGGGATTGAATTGCGGTCTGAAGCAGGTGATGGCTTGCCTCGCCCTGCATGTGGGCGATCAGACCGAAGCCGCAGTTATCCTTGAACTCTTCAGGACGAAACAGACCTGCTCTCATAGGCACTCCACCAGCTAAATACGTTGTAAATCAACCCCTTATTGACGGCGCACAGAATCGCCCCGTCATACACGTGGGCAAAAGGGGGAGCAGTTTACAAAGCCCGGTAGAGAGGCACAATTTTATTTTTTCAAGCCCCAAAATGGGGCATTGCGCACCGTTTTGGGGCGGTCACTGACGAGACTGCGAAATCTCCTGCTGCACGCTAGCAAAGCTCCTCGCCCAAGGCTTGCCTGCCTGCAGCGAGGCGGGCAGCTTTTTGATAGCCTCCAAGGCAGCATTACGGGTGGCGAAACTCCCGTAGGTCACAACGTACAGAGGCTTACCCTGATGTTGCTTGACGAAATAACGGAAGCCCTCGCCCTGTCTTTTCACCAATGCCTCAGCGTTCGCCTGGGTCCGCGTACCCAGTACCTGGACTAGATAGTTGGTTTTCGACTGGCTGGCGTACCAATTCCCGGCTGCAGCAGGCTCATCCGCGGCAATCTGACGCACAGGCTCCCGCGGCACCTCTGTTACCCGATTGGGTTGAGCCGCTGGTGGCTGCACTGCGACTGGGGCAGCGATCTCTGCAGGAGCCTTAATATCGTCGACAACGGGCTCCTCAACAGGTAACGGCTCCTCGATAGCCTGAGTAGATGAATCAGCCGCTTCTCCGCTACCGGCAGCAGCAAGCGGCTCCCGGATAACCGGCTGAGCCGGCGCGATCTCCGGCACAGCATCGACGCCCTCATCAAGCGCCTCGGTCACGGGGGCCGTCCCCAGCGGTAAAGCGGTGGTAGCGGGCGCTGTTGATGGCTCATCCGCGTCACGCATGAGCAAGGTGACCAAGACAATGAGAACAACCGCAACCAGAGCCAGCAAATGCTTCATGGGTAGCGGCAGGTTCCACCCAGCCGACTTCCGACGCCCTTTGGATTGCTGCATCGTTTCAAGAAGTTCATCTCTGGCTGTCTGGTTTATGGCACCAGGCCAACCACCGGAATCGACATGGATTCGCTCAACCTGTTCCTCACTCAAACAGTCCAGCCCAGACCCAGCCCCTTCCAGGCGCAGCGCCAGATATTCCCGCGTCTCATCTTGCTCGTACGGCTGAAGCGCAATCACATGGAAGCGCTCTTCGCCGTCTACCAATGCCTCCAGACGCGCTACCAGTGCATGTTCGCCGAAGAGAAAGACATGCGGCCGCCCTTCCGGACTGCCTTGAGCCAATCGCAGCAACGTCTCAACGGCTGCCCCGGTTAGTCGCTCGGCATCGTCAACCAGCAGATACACCTCCTGGCCGGTCAACGCCAATTGAATGATCTGCGCCATGATCGAGTCGAAGTCGGCGCGCTGACAGCCGACCGTTTGAGCGATCTGCTGCAAAAGAACATTCGAATCGAGCGTTTCCAGTGGCGAGATGACCACACTGTGGACAGCCTGCTTATTGCTGCTGGCTACGAGAGCCTGACGCACCAGCGTTTTGCCACTTCCTTCGGGTCCGGTCACCACCAGCAGCAGCTGGCTGTAGCGGGCAAGGTGATGCAACTGCCCAAGCACCGGCTTGCGCTGAGCAGGGAAGAACTTGAAGCCGGGTACGCGTGCAGCAAAGGGATCATGACTGAAGCCGTAATGGTTCAGGTACGAATCGTCGGCAGACAAACTGGACATGGAAATCTCTTAAGTTCGGACTATTGCGTAAGCGCGTCGTAGTTGACACTCAATGTGGCCTCAAGCACTTCCTTGGGGAAGTCGCTCGTCACCACAGCCTCCCCCAGGCGCTTGAGCAGCACCAATCGCAACTGGCCATTCAGCACTTTCTTGTCGACCGCCATGTGCTTGAGAAAATCTTCAGCCCTCATGTCAGCTGGGGGCACTACTGGCAGACCGGCACGCGACAGTAACTGCACAGCCCTGCCTCGCTCCGCCGTGCTTATCCAGCCGAGCCGATTCGACATCTCAAGAGCCATAACAGTGCCCGCCGACACCGCCTCACCATGCAGCCACGCGCCATAGCCCTGATGGGTCTCGATGGCATGACCGAACGTATGACCAAGATTCAGCGTGGCGCGAATACCAGCCTCGCGCTCATCCGCACCCACCACCTTGGCCTTTGCATCACAGGAGCGCCGTATCGCTTCAGTAAGCGCCTCCTGATCCAATGAACGGAGTCTGTCGACATTGTCCTCGAGCCAGCTTAGGAACGGCTCGTCACAGATCAAACCGTATTTGATCACCTCGGCCAGGCCTGCGGACAACTCGCGCGACGGCAGAGTCGCGAGAGTCGATGTGTCGATCAACACCGCCTGCGGCTGGTAGAACGCACCGATCATGTTCTTGCCGAGCGGATGGTTGATGCCCGTCTTGCCGCCAACGGACGAATCGACCTGAGACAAGAGCGTTGTCGGCACTTGAATGAAATCGACGCCTCGCTGATAGCTGGCAGCGGCAAAGCCAGCCATATCACCTATCACGCCACCCCCGAGTGCAATGATGGTGGTATTGCGATCATGCCTCGCCTTCAGCAGCGCATCGAAGATCAACTGCAAGGTCTGCCAGTTCTTGTGCGCCTCACCGTCAGGAAGCACGATCGGTGTCACGTGGAACCCGGCAAGACTGCGCGAAAGGCGCTCCAGGTAAAGCGGTGCAACGGTGTCGTTGGTGACGATCGCAACCTGCTTGCCACGGATATGGCAGGCCAACAGCTCACCGCGATCAATGAGCTGCTCGCCAATCAGAATCGGATAGCTACGCTCGCCGAGATCGACCTGAAGAGTCTGCATAGGGGCCCCACAATTAAAGGGAGCTAGGATAGCGCAGATCGCCCCAAGCTTTCACGAGGCCCGGGAGACTGAAGCTGACTGAGAATTTCCTGTACGACGAGGCGTGGTGGACGCTCGTCCGTCTGAATGATGATGTCAGCGATTTCGCGATACAACGGGTCCCGCACAGCCATCAATCCGGTAAGCACTTCGCGGGGATTCGGCGCTTGCAGCAATGGTCGATTGCGATCTCGGGAGGTGCGATCAAGCTGCTGATCGACCGAGGTGCATAGATAGATCACTTGCCCCCCAGTCCGCAAAACCTCGCGATTGTCTTCCCTAAGCACCGCACCGCCGCCTGTCGCAAGCACGACGCCACGCATCTGGCATAGGTCCAGGATGGCCGCGTGCTCCCGCTCACGAAAACCCTGCTCGCCCTCGACATCGAATATCAGCGGAATGCTGGCACCGGTGCGCTGCTCGATCTCCTTGTCGGAATCCCGAAAGGGGAGGCGAAGCTCCTTGGCAAGCAGGCGTCCGATGGTGCTTTTACCAGCGCCCATCGGACCCACGAGAATGATGTTCGGCATCAAGTATTTAACGGCTGGCTTGAATTGCCTGATTATTCATGATCCGCGGAGTTATGAATACCAATAGCTCGGACTTTCTGTCCTGTACGAGGTCACGACGAAACACACGACCTACGAAAGGCAGATCCCCAAGAAACGGAACCTTATCAACCGACTTACTCTGAGTATTGGAGAACACACCGCCAATGACGATCGTCTCTCCGTCAGTAACCAATACCTTGGCATTGACCTCATTCTTGCGAATGGACGGAATACCGCCGGTGCTAGCGGCTTGAGAGAAATCCGGCTCGTCCTTGGTGACCTTGACTTCCATGATTATGCGGTTGTCAGGAGTAATCTGCGGCGTGACCTCCAAGGACAGCGCTGCCTCTTTGAACGAGGTGCTGGTGGCGCCACTGGAGCTTGCTTCCTGATACGGAACCTCAGAACCTTTTAGAATTTTGGCAGTTTCTTTATCCGCGGTGACGACCTTCGGCTGGGAAACCACCTCACCGTTGCCGGTCTTTTCCATCGCCGATAGCTGCAGGTCGAGGATGGCGTTGTTACTTACGAATCCGAGACCTATACCCGATGTAGCGCCTGTCGCGCCCAGATCTACAAACGGAAGATTGAACGGGCTTTTCACCGTATCCCCCTCGTCACCGCCCTCCTCCAGCGTCAAGCCTGCACCTCGGCCGTAAGCGTTCCAATTGCCGTTGAGGTTTACGTTACCGCCCCATTTAACCCCCAGGCTCTTATCGTAGTCCACATTGGCTTCAACGATCCGAGCTTCAATCATGACTTGGCGGACCGGAATATCAAGCTGAGCGACAATCCGGCGGAGTTCGTCAAGACGCTCCTGAGTCTGGTAGGCGATGATGTTGTTAGTACGGTCATCAACAGCAATCGAGCCACGATCCTCACTCTCGCCACCCTTGTCGGTAACGGACTGGAATAAACGTGCAATGTCCGCAGCCTTGGCGTAGTTAACCTGTACGACTTCCCGACGCAGAGGCGCAAGCTCGGCAATCTGGCGCTGAGATTCCAACTCCTGACGCTCGCGCGCGGCGATCTCGTCTGCCGGAGCCACCAGCAGAACATTGCCCACTTGGCGCTTATCGAGACCTTTGGTTTTCAGCACTAGATCCAACGCCTGATCCCAGGGCACGTTCTGCAAACGCAATGTGATGTTGCCCTGCACGGTGTCACTGGCCACCAAGTTCAGGTCGGTGAAATCTGCGATCAACTGGAGAACAGAGCGAACGTCAATGTCCTGGAAGTTCAGCGACAGTTTCTCGCCGGAATAGGTGAAATGCTCAGCCTTGCGCTGCTCGGCATCTGCCTCGCTGAGCGGCTTGACGCTAATGGTGAGCTTGTCGTCAGTCTGGTAAGCCAAGTAGTCGTATCGGCCGCTCGGCTCGATGGCGATACTGGCACCATCACCCTTGCTGCTGGAATCAACAAATTTGACTGGCGTGGCAAAATCCTGGACGTCCAGCCGCACACGCAGCGATTCAGGCAACTGCGTTTTGGCAAAGGAAACGCGGATTTTACCGCCTTGCTCTTCAATACTTGGACTGACCGAAGGGTCAGACAAGGTGATCACTACGTTGCCTGCCCCGTCTTCCCCACGGCGAAAATCGATGTTGCTGATCGATTTATCCGCAGCCATGGCGACGGCCGGCGCTACCGGCTTCGTTGAGACCACAGGAGAAGGCGTTGCAGCCCCGGAGCGCGCAGCGTTCTCGCCTAGCACCACGAACAGATTGTTACCGTCGACGCGGGTCGAGTAAGGGACCAGAGAGGTGAGGTTCACAATGAGCCGCGTGCGCCCCTGGGCCTCGACCACCGTCACGCTCCGCGCATTACCAACGCCAAGCTCATGGTTTTTCGATCCGAGCTTGCTGGACACGCCGGGCAGATCAAGAGCAATACGTGCAGGCTGATCAAGGGTGTAGCCACGCGGGGTTGGAACCGGCTCGTCGAAAGCCAGCTTCAGCTCAACGCGATCACCGGGCAACGATGCGACGTCAAGTGAGTTCAAATTTGCCGCCAGCAATGCAGGTGAAATGAACGCTGCCAGCAACGACAAACCGAGACGAGTGAGAGTGGTATTCATAAAAGGCTTCCGTTGTGCAGACCGGTATAGGTTTTCCATTTTTGCCATGACTCAAGAACGCTCTTTCAAGGTCAGGCTACGCGGGCGCTCAAGCCACCCACCCTCTCCGTCCGGAACGATTTCAAGCACATCCACCTCGGCTTCGCTGATCTCAACGATACGGCCA
Organism: Stutzerimonas tianxiuensis; assembly: GCF_053470365.1. Lineage (NCBI taxonomy): Bacteria > Pseudomonadati > Pseudomonadota > Gammaproteobacteria > Pseudomonadales > Pseudomonadaceae > Stutzerimonas > Stutzerimonas tianxiuensis. Next base: position 99,128 of record NZ_JBPVWS010000004.1, read on the forward strand.
TGGTTGCGCCCCAGATAGTCACCGACCTTGACTCGGTGAACCCCATCACCACCTTTGATCAAGGCGTAGTTGCCTTCGCCCTTGGCCAGCGTCCCGACCATGACGAAGTTTTCAATATTGAATTCTTCAAGAAATTGCTTAACGCGGGTTTCGTCGGGCCGAATGTCTTTTGTTCCTTTCTGCCGCTGAGTCAGATCAATCTTCATTGGCGGCTGGAAGGGGTGACGCAACGACGCTGCACTGTAGGTAAAGGCCTCGTATGGGAGAAACGCCGGCAGCGGCTCGATCGAACCTTTCGGTTTGGCTCGCACTTCATCCATGTAACTGCGCAGATCGTCGAAATCTCCGCTCACACCGCACCCGGTCAGCACCAGCGTGCCAAGGGTTATCGCTACAAGTCGGACTCCTCTCATTTCTGCAGCCCCTTGTCGTTATAGCGATAGGTCTTGGCCAGGATGCTCATGTGCAGCTTGGATGACGAATCCTTACTGTTCGGCTTAATTTCGAAGTCATGCAGGGTAACGATGCGCGGCAAGCTAGCTACGCCACTGACAAAAGTCGCAAGATCGTGATAACTGCCTACTACCTTGATCTGTATCGGCAGCTCAATATAAAACTGCTGAGTAACTTCCGGCTGCAGCTTGATCTCTTCGAATTCGAGCCCGCTGCCCAAGCCAGTGCGGGTGATGTCCTCAAGCAAACCCGGCACCTCGGTATCACTCGGCAACTGCCGCAGCAATGCACCGAAGGATGCCTCCATCTCAACCATTTGCGCCTTGTACGCTTCAAGGTTCGCCGCCTGAAATGCCTTAGTGGAGAACTGCTGCTTGAGCCTGTCCTCCTCGGCTATTTGCTGATCCAGATTTGCTTGCAAATCGCTGAGGTAGAAGTAGTAACCACCCCCGAGCATCAGGGCCATCAGCAATATCGCCGCGATCACCTTTACCGCTGCCGGCCAAGACCCAAGGTTGTTCATGTCCAGATCGGACAAATCTACGCTACGGAGACTCTCCATCGAGCTAGCCAGACTCATGGCTTATCTCCTTCAACAGCAGCGGCCGGTTGTGTCTGTTGCACCGTTAGCTGAAACACATTTTCCTGATCAACCGCCCCAGCGGTGACAGCCTTCACTTCGTTCAGGTTCGGCGCGTCCAGCCAATCGGAGCCATCCAAATTACGCATCAGATTAGAGACTCGGTTGTTTGATTCAGCCGCGCCAACGATCGCGATGTTTTTCCCGGTCATCTTCAGCCCGGTGAAATAGACGCCATCGGGAAGCGTGCGAACCAGCTGGTCGAATACTCGGCCGATGATCGGGCGGTTACCCTGAAGATCCTGAATGATCTTCATACGCTCGAGCAGTTGCTGCCGACGCTCTCTCAATTCCTTGATCTCGGCGATCCGCGTATCCAGAACGGCAATTTCCTTGCGAACGAAATCATTCCGCGCATTCTGTTGCTCGATCGCATGGGTGAAGTACTGATCAGCAAGAAACAATAACCCCACTGCAACTACAGCCACCCCGCCCAGCGACGCCAGGAATCGCTGTTTACGCTCTTCACGCTGCTGCTCGCGCCAAGGTAAAAGGTTAATCCGGGCCATCAGTCGAAACTCCTCAAGGCCAATCCACAGGCGATCATCATGGATGGCGCATCACTGGCGAGGGCACCTGCGTTGACCTTGCTGCTCAAGGCCATATCGGCGAACGGGTTGGCAACTAAAGTCTGGGTTCCGATTTTCTGTTGAATCAGACGATCCAATCCCGGAACGGATGCCGTACCACCAGCCAACAGAATGTAGTCAACATCGTGGAACTGCCCAGCAGCGAAGAAAAATTGAAGAGAACGCGAAACCTGTTGAACGACTGCCTCCTTGAACGGCTGCAACACTTCACTGTCATAGTCGTCTGGAAGACCACCCTGCTTCTTAGCCAGACCAGCCTCTTCCATTGACAGGCCGTAGCGTCGTTGAATCTCCTCCGTGAGCTGACGACCACCGAACAGCTGCTCACGCGTATAGATAGTCCGGCCATTGTGCAGAACGCTCAGGGTAGTCATGGTCGCACCGATGTCGACCAGCGCGACGGTCAGCTCATCGTGTCCGGCGCCTAATTGGGGCGCCAGCAAACCATAAGAGCGCTCCAACGCGTACGCTTCTACGTCCACGACCTTAGCCGTCAGCCCGGCCAAAGCGAGCGCAGCCTCACGTATTTCCACGTTTTCCTTGCGGCACGCTGCTAGCAGCACTTCAACCCGGCCGGGCGAACGCGATGCAGGGCCCTGCACTTCGAAGTCGATGGCGACCTCTTCTAAAGGGTAGGGAATGTACTGGTCTGCTTCGATTTTCAGCTGATTTTCAAGGTCGTCATCACTGAGCCCGGCTTCCATCTCGATGCTTTTGGTGATGACTGCTGAACCGGAGACCGCCACCGCAGCAGACTTGACCCCGGTTTTCGCCTTTACCAATAGCCGGGAAAGCGCCTGCCCCACGCCCTCCAGTTCAGCAATATTCTTTTCAACCACAGCGTTAGGCGGAAGTGGCTCGACCGCATAGGACTCGACCCGGTACCGGGAACCTGAGCGGCTTAATTCCAGCAGCTTGACGGATGTCGAACTGATGTCGATTCCAAGCAGCGTGTTCGCTTTCTTAGTGAAGAGCCCTATCACGGCCGATTTCCTATCTCTATCCGCTACTTACGGATTAATTATGTTTGTCAGCATTAGATAACAGCCTTGACAGAAGCGCAAATGGCTCCTCTACAGAAAAACCGCTTATAATGTGACCGGTTTTTCCTTTCAGCACCGTCTGCGGCATACACCTCATTCCCCATCCTGGATTCAATGAACCCCGATGCGTTTTCTGAAGTTTTTCCTATGGTCGTGCTTGGCTATTTTCTGCGGACTGTTGCTTAGTCTAAGCGGCGCGTTTCTCTACCTCAGCCCCAATCTGCCGTCAGTCGACTCGCTACGCAGCATACAGCTCCAGATTCCGCTGCGTGTCTATAGCCAGGATGACAAGCTGATCGCCGAATACGGCGAAATGCGACGCTCTCCTATCAACTTCGATCAGATCCCCAAGGATTTCATCGCCGCGCTGCTCTCAGCAGAAGACGATAATTTCGCGAATCATTATGGCGTTGATGTTTCCAGCTTGATGCGCGCTGCCACGCAATTATTGAAAACCGGGCACATTCAGACCGGTGGCAGCACCATCACCATGCAGGTAGCGAAGAATTACTTCCTTACCAGCGAGCGCAGCTTTTCACGCAAGATCAACGAAATCCTGCTCGCTCTGCAGATCGAGCGAGAGCTCAGCAAGGATGAGATCCTTGAGCTCTACGTCAACAAGATCTACCTGGGTAATCGCTCCTACGGAATAGAAGCGGCAGCGCAGGTTTACTATGGCAAGTCAATCGGAGAGCTAAGCCTAGGGCAACTGGCCATGATTGCCGGCCTGCCCAAGGCTCCTTCGGCATTCAATCCGCTTGCGAACAAGGAGCGGGCCAAGGAACGACGTGACTGGATTCTTGGCCGGATGTACCGGCTAGGAAAACTAGACGAGGCCCGCTATCAGCAAGCATTGGCAGAGCCCGTCGATGCTTCCTATCACGGCTACTCGCCCGAGCTTGACGCACCTTATATCGCCGAAATGGCCCGTGCCGAAATGGTCGGTCGCTTCGGTAGCACAGCCTACACTGATGGGTTCCGCGTCTATACCACCCCAAGCAGCGAGCGTCAGATCGCAGCCAACCAAGCCCTCATTCAGGGGCTGATCGAGTATGACCAGCGCCATGGCTATCGTGGCCCGGAAGCTCATCTAACGGGTATGAATCAAGCGGACTGGCTGAAACAGCTCGGTGACTATCGCAGCCAGTCTGGGTTGCAGCCGGCGGTCGTTAGTCGCGTGTCGAACGACTCCGTCCAAGCCATCCTTCGGGACGGCAGCGAGCACAGCGTCAGCTGGGAAAGCATGAAGTGGGCTCGACCGTTCATTAATACCAACAGCCTTGGCCCCCGACCAAAGAAACCTTCGGAGGTGGTCAAACCGGGAGATGTCATCCGGATTCGCTTTGTCGATGGCGAAGCGCTTTTCAGTCAGATACCGCAGGCACAGGGTGCACTCGTATCTCTCGATCCACTAGACGGGTCCATTGAAGCGTTGACCGGCGGCTTTTCCTTTGGTCAAAGCAATTACAACCGCGCCATCCAGGCCAAGCGCCAGCCTGGCTCAAGCTTCAAACCCTTCGTCTATAGCGCAGCGCTGGATGCAGGTTTTACCCCCGCGACGCTTGTCAACGACGCACCTATCGTATTCGTCGAAGAAGGGCTGGATCGCGTTTGGCGTCCCAAGAATGACAACAACACTTTCCTCGGCCCGATCCGCCTTCGAGAAGCACTGTACAAATCACGTAACCTGGTTTCGATTCGCCTGTTGCAAACCCTGGGTATTCCGCAAACCATCGATTACATCAAACGCTTTGGCTTTAAGCCCGAAGACCTTCCAGCGAACCTGTCGCTAGCACTTGGCACGGCAACCTTGACACCGATGGAAATCGCTACCGGCTGGACGGCATTTGCCAACGGCGGCTACAAGATAGAGCCCTACCTGATTGAGCGAATCGAGGACCGAGACGGGAAGGTGATATTCAGCGCGGACCCAGTGCGCGTGCCTGAGCGTGACATCGCTCAACAATCTTCGGCAGACGATAATGAGCAGACCGCCGTCGCCTACGCGCAGACAGACTCGTTCATTGACGACAACAGTTCTGAGCCAGCTCGCCAACCGCCTAGGCATGCTGAACAAATCATCGATGATCGCACCGCTTACATCATGACCAGCATGCTGCAAGACGTCATTAAGCGAGGCACAGGCAGACGAGCCCTGGCGATGGGCCGTGGCGATATTGCGGGCAAGACCGGAACCACCAACGAGTCGAAAGACAGCTGGTTCTCTGGTTATAACGCCGATATTGTCACCACCGTCTGGACCGGGTTCGATCAGCCACAGAGCCTAGGCCGCCACGAGTACGGAGGTACGGTGGCACTGCCCATCTGGATGAAATATATGAGCACGGTACTGGAGGGCGAGCCAGAGCACGCCCCCGCCGAACCCGAAGGTATTCTGACCCTGCGCATTGATCCAGAGAGCGGTCGCGCAGCGGCCCCTGGAACGCAAGATGCCTATTTCGAAATCTTCCGAAGTGAAGATTCGCCTCCGAACATGGACGACGAATTGATTCCTGGAGCGACAATCCCTGGCAGCCCTCTACCGGCCAGCGAAACAGCACCAATGGATCTTTTCTAAAGGCCGCGGCTACGTTAGAGCGCAGCGGAGTTCCGTAAATTTTTCTACGGTAATCAATAACAAAAAACCGGCCAATGGCCGGTTTTTTACTGTCCGCCTTAACGCGGCGCTACAGGCAACCTAATCACCCACCAAATACGTCGTCGACTGACTTTAGCGGGTAGTGCGATGGATACGGCAGGGTCGCCACACCGCTTTCGATGGCAGCCTTGGCCACCGCGTCGGAAACCAGTGTGATCAGGCGCCGATCCATGGGCTTCGGAATAATGTACTCACGGCCGAACTCCAGACTGTCAACGCCATAGGCAGCCGCCACTTCAGCTGGCACCGGTAGCTTGGCGAGGTCACGCAACGCCAGCGCAGCCGCTATCTTCATCTCCTCGTTGATACGCTTGGCCCGGACGTCCAGCGCTCCGCGGAAGATGAACGGAAAGCCCAGTACATTATTGACCTGGTTCGGGTAATCGGAACGGCCAGTCGCCATGATCACATCGGAGCGGGTCGCGTGCGCCAGCTCGGGGCTGATCTCCGGATCAGGGTTGGAGCAGGCAAATACCACCGGGTTCGCCGCCATGCGCTTGAGACCTTCAGCACTCAGCAGATTGGCACCCGATAGACCTACGAAAACATCAGCACCGTCTAGAGCATCATCCAGGGTGCGCTTGTCTGTCTCATGTGCGAACACCGCCTTGTACTGGTTGAGATCATCACGACCAGCATGGATGACTCCCTTGCGATCGATCATGAAAATGTTCTCGATCTTAGCGCCCATGCTCACCAGCAACTTCATGCAGGAAGTTGCAGCGGCACCAGCACCAAGGCAGACGATCTTCGCCTGCTCCAACGTCTTGCCGGCAATTTCAAGTGCATTGAGCATGCCCGCTGCTGTGACGATAGCCGTACCGTGCTGGTCATCATGGAACACTGGAATGTCGCACTGCTCGATCAAGGTCCGCTCGATTTCGAAGCACTCAGGCGCCTTGATATCTTCCAGATTGATCCCGCCAAAGGTAATGGAGATGCGCTTAACCGTATCGATAAAGGCCTGTGGACTTTCCGCATCGACTTCGATATCGAATACGTCGACTCCGGCAAATCGCTTGAACAGTACGCCCTTGCCTTCCATGACCGGTTTGGACGCCAATGGCCCCAGGTTTCCGAGACCAAGAATGGCGGTGCCGTCGGAGATCACTGCGACCAGATTGCCTTTGCCGGTGTAACGATAAGCCAACTCAGGGTCTCGGGCGATCTCCCGAACCGGCTCTGCCACGCCTGGACTGTAGGCCAGCGAAAGGTCGCGAGCAGTGGACGTGGGCTTGGTCAGCTCTACGCTCAACTTTCCCGGACGGGGCTGGGAATGGTAGTCGAGAGCGGCAGTTTTCAGGTCAGTCATGGGGCATTTCCGCTTATTTTTACTGGGACAGACAGGTGGTCGAGGATACGCCAAGATCAAGCGCCGTCACAAGGGAACGGGAAATCTGACTGTCAAGGCCTGGCGATACGACTTTTGGCGACCGTTTCAGGACAAAGGCACGAGCATCGACGGGTGGCTCAGCTTCAACAACCAACGCGCCCGCCGCGACCGATCACCACGACGTTTTCGATCAATGACCCACCCCCTGACCTCGACATCCTTCCCAGCCAAGCCGCTGAGCGCATCATCGAAGGCGGCTACGGCGTGAGGAGGGATCTGCACCACAAGCGAACCACCCAGTTCCAACCAGACGCCTCCCCGGTTGGTCTCCATGCGTTCAACACGGGCCCGGACAATCGCAAAGCCACCGCTGCGCACGCGGTCCGCTGCGATCACCGGAGGCTGCCGCCAGATGCCTTTTCCAGCCGACCGCGCCTGTCGTTCTGCCTTTCGATGGCACTCGGCCAAAGAAACATTCGGTGCGATAGCGACAAAGAAACCCAATCCCTCGGCAAGCATTAGTGCTTCCAGGTTTTCGCCATGCCTGTCGAAGACATGGGCAAGAACGCGGCCGTAATGGTCTTTGGACTGCTGGCCAGGGCGCATAGCCACGTAACCGTCATTGGCGCTCACCAACGATTGCAGCCGGCTCCTGGCAGCCTCTGCAAACGGCTCGGCGTGGCGCCCGTTGCGGCCCATTTCGGTTGCGTTCAACCCAATGAGCCGCACGCTGCGCCCGTCGGCCAGCCGCAGCGTATCTCCATCTATGACCGTCGCCACCTTCATGCGAGAGAGCGGCTCGCTCACCGAGCAAAGCGCCGCTGCTTGCAAACTGAAGAAGACAGAAACGAAAAAGGCGCCCACTAGGGGCGCCTTTTTCAGCTCGAAGAATCTCATTGGATTCCCGTAGCGACGACAGCTTATTACTTGGCGCCGAACACACCAAAACGCTGCTTGAAGCGGTCGATACGGCCGCCGGTATCCAGCACTTTCTGCTTGCCAGTGTAGAACGGGTGGCACTCGGAGCAAACGTCGATGCTCAGGTCTTTGGCCAGCGTAGAGCGAGTCTTGATGACGTTGCCACAGCTGCAAGTGGCGTCGATTTCTACGTAATTAGGATGGATATCGGCTTTCATGGGTAAATCCTCTAGGACTTGTGCCGCCACCCGACCCTATGTCGAGTACCGCACGGAAGGGCGCGAATAATAACAGAGCAACAAAGTGATGCAAGGGCAGCCGATCGGACAGACACCTCCAACCTCTCGCATGCAACCAAACAGCCCGAAGCATAGGCAAACCTGCTACCCCGCCGGATCGTTTAACATCGGCATTCGCCGCCAAGGACTATCGCGTGCCTCGACCCATACTCCGCCTCGCACTGCCATCGCCATTGCGCAGACTCTTTGATTACCTCCCCCCGGCTGGCGTTTCCGACGCTGGGCTGCAGCCTGGGATGCGCTTGCGAGTGCCATTTGGGCGACGCGAAATCATCGGGATACTCGTCGAGGTCGTCAGCCACAGCGAAGTCCCTGAGGCAAAGCTCAAACCGGCATTGGAACTGCTTGATGCGCGATCACCTCTGCCATCGCCGCTGTTCAAGCTGTGCCTATGGACCGCACAGTATTACCAACACAGCCTCGGCGACACCTTCAGCTGGGCGCTACCGGTTCTGCTACGCCAGGGCGAGCCTGCCGAGGCGAGGCAGGAGCGCTTCTGGCATGCGGCCAATGACGCGCGGCCCGAAGATCCCAGACTGAGCCGGGCGCCGCGCCAACGTGACGCACTCAAGACCATCGCGCAGCATCCGCACGGCGTTGCACACACCCTGCTTTCTCAGCTTCAGCTGAGCAAGGACAGCCTTGACCTGTTGCTGCAAAAAGGCCTGCTACGCGTCGAAACCCGGCGCCGTCACCAGGCCCAGCGACATCAGGGCAGCTGGCTGCTGCAGCCGGAACTACCGCTGAACCAGCAGCAACGCGCCGCTTTCGAAGCCATTCGCGCCGGCCTCGATGGCTTTCAGACGTACCTGCTCGCCGGCGTCACCGGGAGTGGCAAGACCGAGGTCTACCTGCAGCTCATCCACCAGGTGCTGGAGGCGGGCAAGCAGGCGCTGGTGTTGATCCCGGAAATCAACCTCGGACCACAGACCCTGGCTCGCTTCGAGCAGCGTTTCAATGCCCGCATCGCCTTGCTCCACTCCAACGTCAACGACCGCGAACGCCTGGATGCCTGGCTCGCGGCGCGGGACGGCGAGGCAGACATCATCATAGGCACCCGCTCGGCCCTGTTCACCCCGATGAAAAACCCCGGGCTCATCATCCTCGATGAGGAGCACGATGCTTCCTATAAACAGCAGGAGGGGCTGCGCTATCACGCACGTGACCTGGCCGTGGTCAGAGCGCGCCAGGAAAACGTTCCGATCCTGCTAGGGTCGGCAACGCCGTCGCTGGAAAGCTTGCACAACGCCCACAGCGGACGCTACGGACTGTTAAAGCTGACCGAGCGCGCCGGCGGCGCACAGCCGCCCCGCTTCCTTCGCCTGGACATTAAGAGCCGCCCCCTCGATTCCGGCATTTCCGGCCCGCTGCAACAGGCTATGGCGCAGACACTGGCTGCCGGGCAGCAGGTATTGGTGTTCCTCAACAGGCGCGGCTTCGCCCCCTCCCTGCTGTGCCACGACTGCGGGTGGATCGGCCAGTGTCCGCGCTGTGACGCCAGAATGACCCTGCATCAACGCCACAATGAACTGCGCTGTCACCACTGCGGGCATGCCGAACGCCCCCCGCACAGCTGCCCGGACTGCGCCAAGCTCGACCTGAGACCTGTAGGCGCGGGCACCGAACGCGCGGAAGAGCGGCTCACAACGCTCTTTCCTGACTACCCGGTGCTGCGCATCGATCGTGACAGCACGTCCCGCAAGGGCTCGATGGAGCATTTGCTGACCACCATCAACCGCGGCGAGCCATGCCTGCTGGTGGGCACTCAGATGCTTGCAAAGGGTCATCACTTCCCCCGAGTGACCCTGGTCGCCATTCTTGATGCCGATGGTGGGTTGTTCTCGGCAGACTTCCGTGCGAGTGAACGCATGGCGCAATTGATCGTCCAGGTAGCCGGCCGCGCAGGGCGAGCTGAAGAGCCCGGCAAGGTGATCATCCAGACGCATCTGGCTGATCACCCGTTGCTGGTCCAGCTGGCGGAACAGGGCTATTTCGCCTTTGCTGAGCAGGCGTTGAGCGAGCGACGCGCGGCCGGCTTGCCGCCTTTCAGCCATCTGGCACTATTGCGCGCCGAGGCGACGAAACCCGGCCAGGCCGAAGACTTCCTCGACGAGGCCTGCAGCCAGGCCGAACAGCTGATGGCGCAAATCGACCTGACAGGTGTCGAGTTACTGGGACCAGTACCCGCTCCGATGGAGCGACGCGCTGGACGTTTCCGCGCACAGCTGCTGCTACAAGCCAACGCTCGCGGGCCTTTGCATAACCTCATGAACGCCTGGTTGCCGCAGGTGGAAACGTTGCCGGGTAGCCGCAGCGTTCGCTGGTCACTGGATGTCGACCCGATCGACCTGTTCTGATGTAGACCGGCCACAGAGGCTCCAGCGCAACTAAGCGCCTTAAGCCTTGAAGGTTCGCCCTCGTGGCACCGATAATGCCCAGTTTTCGACCAAAGCCTACGGCCGACCGAGCACATCATGAAAGACAGCATCCGCCATCTGATCCAGCAAGCCCTGGCCCGTCTCACCGCTGAAGGCGTGCTGCCGGAGGGGTCGAACCCAACCATCCAGGTGGAGAACACCCGTGACAAGTCCCACGGGGACTTCGCCAGTAATGTCGCGATGATGCTGGCCAAGCCCGCCGGGATGAAGCCCCGCGACCTGGCCCAGAAGCTGATTGATGCACTGCCGGCAGACCCGAGCGTCAGCAAAGTGGAAATCGCCGGCCCTGGCTTTCTCAACTTCTTCCAGAACAGCGCCGCGCTGGCTCAACGCCTTGATGCCGCCCTTGCCGATCCACTGCTCGGAGTAAGCAAAACGGGCTCCAGACAACGCGTAGTGGTTGACCTGTCCTCACCGAACCTGGCGAAGGAAATGCACGTCGGCCACCTGCGCTCGACCATCATTGGCGACGCCGTGGCGCGCGTACTTGAATTCCTCGGTGATGAAGTAATCCGGCAGAACCACGTAGGCGATTGGGGCACGCAGTTCGGCATGCTGCTGGCTTATGTGATGGAGCAGCCCAAGGGTTTCGACTCACCCGAGCTGGCGGACCTGGAAGGCTTCTACCGAGCGGCAAAGCAACGGTTCGACGAGTCGCCCGAGTTTGCCGAACGTGCGCGCAAGCTCGTCGTGGAGCTTCAGGCCGGTGACGCCGAGTGCCTGCGACTGTGGAAGCAATTCAACGAGCTTTCACTCAGCCATGCGCAACAAGTCTATGACCGCCTCAACGTCCGCCTCACCCCGGAAGACGTCAAAGGCGAAAGCGCCTACAACGCCGAACTGGCCGATATAGTCTCGTCGCTCAAGGCCAAAGGTCTGTTGAGCGAAAGCAACGGCGCCCAGTGCGTTTTTCTCGATGAATTCAAGAACGCCGAAGGCAACCCGCTCCCGGTGATTGTGCAGAAAGCCGGTGGTGGCTACCTGTACGCGACTACTGACCTGGCTTCCATGCGCTACCGCAGTCAGCAGCTCAAGGCCGATCGCGCGCTGTATTTTGTCGATCAGCGCCAGGCGCTGCATTTCCAGATGACCTTCGAGGTGGCCAGACGCGCTGACTTCATCCGCAGCGACATGCAACTCGAGCATATGGGCTTCGGCACCATGAACGGTGCAGATGGCCGACCCTTCAAAACCCGTGATGGCGGCACCGTGAAGCTGGTCGACCTGCTTGATGAAGCCGAGCAGCGTGCCTACAGCCTAGTTAAAGGCAAAAACCCGGATCTTGACGAAGGGGAGCTGCGGCAGATCGCCCGCGCTGTCGGCATCGGGGCAGTGAAATATGCGGACCTGTCCAAGCACCGCACCAGCGATTACAGCTTCAACTTCGAGCAGATGCTCAGCTTCGAAGGCAACACTGCCCCCTACCTGCTATACGCCTACACCCGGGTCGCCAGCGTGTTTCGCAAGCTGGGTACCGGCATGGATGGAGTCGGCGGCGAGATCAACCTGGAAGCCGAACAAGAGCAAGCGCTAGGCGCAAAGCTGGCTCAGTTCGCCGAGGTGCTCAACGGTGTCGGCGAGAAGGGTGTTCCCCACCTGCTGTGCAGCTATCTATACGATCTGGCAGGGCTGTTCTCCAGCTTCTACGAACATTGCCCGATACTCACCGCTGAGAGCGAGACGGTCAAACAGAGTCGCCTGCGCCTGGCCGCCCTGACCGGCAAAACGCTGAAACAGGGTCTTGCCCTGCTTGGCCTGGAAACGCTGGAGCGGATGTAAGTGGCAGCCAGGAAGAAACCCGCCCCGAAACGTGGCGCGAGCCGCTACCAGGCACCTGCCAAAAAGCCGGTACCCGGCTGGATCTGGCTCGTATGTGGCCTGGTGATCGGCGGCTTCATCGTGTTCCTGATGAACCTCGAACCTGGCGGCGATGAAATCAAGCGCACCAAGGACACAGCCAAATCCAAGGAGCAGCCGAAGCGTTCATCTCCCGCCACAGGCCAGCCTGCGAAACCGAAGTACGACTTCTATACGCTGCTGCCTGAGTCGGAAGTGATCTTGCCGCCCGAGGCGCCAAAGCCTGAGCTGCCCAAGCCGGTCACACAAGAGGAAGCGGCCAAGATTGACGCCGCGCGCGCCGAAGCCGCTCTGAACGGCCAGGTCCCTCCGCCCCCGCCTACCGTGGCCAAGGCACCGGTGACTCAGTTCTTCTTGCAGGCCGGTTCGTTCCGCAAGAAGCCTGAAGCGGAAAAGGTCAGGGCGCAGATCATTCTGCTCGGCCAGGATGTGCGGGTTGAGAACGTGACCGTGCGTGACGAGGACTGGTATCGCGTGCTGGTCGGGCCATTTGCCGACCGGGCAAGACTCGATCAGGCCCAGAAGACGCTATCAGCAAGCGGCTACAAGAACCTGCTGCTGCAACAGCGTCAGACGCGCTGAACCAAGGCCTTCGAGCACAGCGCTGGAGACAGCGCTGCTTCTCTATCGACCTGCGGGACCCGCCCAGCGCTCAGCTTTTGCGGTCCCGAGGCGCATAGGCGAATACGTCTGCACGCATCTGTTTGGCATCCATTCCCGCCTCCACCAACGCATCCAGCGTGCCATAGACCATGGCGGGAGAGCCGCTGGCATAAACGTGAACTGGCTCGAGATCGGTGAAGTCCTCGCAGACCGCTTCATGCAGCATGCCGCGCCGTCCCGACCAGTCACCGAGGTCGCTGACGATCTGGTGCAGTGACAGATTGGGCATCTGCTTCCATTCCTGCCAATGCGGCAACTGATAGAAATCTTCCGGACGCCGCACGCCCCAGTACAGGTGTACCGGATAGGCGAAGCCCTCGGCGCGGCAATGCTCGATCAGACTGTGCATCTGGGCCATTCCTGTGCCTGCTGCAATTAACACCAGCGGCCCCTCCGGCAATTCGGCGAGGTGGGTATCACCAAACGGCATCTGCACGCGGGCCGTCCCGGTGCGTCTGATCAGCTCCAGCAGGTCGATGGCTGATGATTCGCGCGCCAGCACATGGAGCTCAAGCTCACGTCCGCGGCCCGGTGCGGACGCTAGCGAAAAGGCGCTGTACTCCCCGTCTTCCCGCTCCAGCAGTACGTATTGCCCAGCGTGATAGCGTGGCAATTTTCCAGCCGGTGCGCGCAGCAGCAGGCGAAACACGTCGCCGCCCACATCTTCGCAGCTGACGAGCTGGCAACTGAGTGTGCGCACCGGAAGCTCCCCCGGTGCGAGCACGCCATCCCACAGCAGGACGCAATCTTCTTCGGGCTCCGCCAGGCAGGCGAACACTTCGCCATGATCATGGCTTTCACCACGCTGACGCACCCGGCCGTCTACCAGCAGGGCAGCGCAGATCAGGCAATTACCATTACGACATGCCTGCGGACAGTCGTAGCCCAGCCGCCGCGCAGCGTCGAGGATCAACTCACCTCGCTCGACGTCCAGCACTGCTCCGGAGGGTTGCAGAGTTACTTTCATCAATAAAAAACCTGAGTAAATGCGCGACTGGTCATCAGTCGATGCCCAGGTCGGCCCAGAGTTCGTCGACCCTACGCTTCACCGCCTCATCCTGCACGATGGCGCGTCCCCATTCACGAGTAGTCTCGCCGGGCCACTTGTGGGTGGCATCAAGGCCCATTTTGCTGCCAAGGCCGGACACTGGCGAGGCGAAGTCGAGATAATCGATCGGTGTGTTTTCAATCAGCACCGTATCGCGCTTGGGATCCATGCGCGTGGTGATCGCCCAGATCACATCATTCCAGTCCCGGGCATTGATGTCATCGTCGGTGACAATAACGAACTTGGTGTACATGAACTGCCGCAGGAAGCTCCACACGCCCAGCATCACACGCTTGGCATGGCCGGGGTACTGCTTTTTCATGGTCACCACCGCCATGCGGTAGGAACAGCCTTCCGGTGGCAGGTAGAAATCAGTGATTTCCGGGAACTGCTTCTGCAGGATCGGAACGAACACCTCATTGAGCGCAACGCCGAGAATTGCCGGCTCGTCCGGCGGCCTTCCGGTATAGGTGCTGTGGTAGATCGCATCGTGGCGCTGGGTGATACGCTCGACGGTGAACACCGGGAAGCGGTCGACTTCGTTGTAGTAGCCGGTGTGATCACCGTACGGCCCCTCATCCGCCATTTCGCCAGGCTGGATATACCCTTCCAGAACGATTTCAGCCCCGGCCGGCACTTGCAGGTCGCTGCCCCGGCATTTGACCAGCTCGGTACGGCTGCCGCGTAGCAGGCCAGCAAAGGCGTATTCGGACAGCGAATCCGGAACCGGCGTGACGGCGCCGAGAATCGTGGCCGGATCGGCGCCGAGCGCCACCGCCACCGGATAGGGTCGGTCGGGATATTTCTCGCACCACTCACGAAAATCCAGCGCGCCGCCTCGATGACTGAGCCAGCGCATGATGACCTTATTGCGACCGATCACCTGTTGGCGATAGATACCCAGGTTCTGTCGCTCTTTGTTGGGGCCTTTGGTAATCGTCAGGCCCCAGGTGATCAGCGGCCCAGCATCCCCCGGCCAGCAGGTCTGCACCGGCAACCGGGACAGATCGACATCATCACCTTCGATGATCACTTCCTGACAGGGCGCGTCCTTGAGGACCTTGGGCGCCATGCTGATGACCTTCTTGTAGATCGGCAGCTTGTTCCAGGCGTCCTTCAGGCCCTTCGGCGGCTCCGGCTCTTTGAGAAAAGCCAAGAGTTTGCCGATCTCACGCAGCTCGGACACTTCGTCGGCACCCATGCCCAGGGCAACACGCTTGGGCGTGCCGAAGAGGTTGCCGAGAACTGGCATATCGAAACCGGTCGGATTCTCGAACAGCAGCGCCGGGCCCTGCTTGCGCAGAGTCCGATCGCAGATTTCGGTCATTTCCAGAGCCGGGGAAACGGCGGTTGAAACGCGCTTGAGTTCACCGCGCTGTTCCAGACCTCGGATAAAGTCGCGCAGATCGCGATACTGCATGCTTGAGCCTCACAGGGGCCGGCCGGGGCGGAAAGTGTAGCCTTGGCGCAGGCCGATACAAAACCTGCAGACAGACAAAGGCCGGGTTTCCCCGGCCTCGGCAACAACCACAGACCTTATTTGCGCTTCATCGACATGAAGAATTCTTCGTTGGTCTTGGTGTCCTTGAGCTTGTCGAGCAGGAACTCGATCGCAGCGCTTTCATCCATTGGGTGCAGCAGCTTGCGCAGAATCCAGATGCGCTGCAGCTCTTCTTCGCTGGTCAGCAATTCTTCGCGGCGAGTACCCGACCGGTTGATGTTGATCGCCGGGAATACCCGCTTCTCGGCGATACGGCGATCGAGCTGCAACTCAAGGTTACCAGTACCCTTGAATTCCTCGTAGATCACCTCGTCCATCTTCGAGCCGGTTTCCACCAGCGCGGTGGCGAGAATAGTCAGGCTGCCGCCTTCCTCGATATTTCGCGCGGCGCCAAAGAAGCGCTTGGGCTTTTCCAGTGCGTGGGCATCGACACCACCGGTCAGTACCTTGCCGGAGCTCGGGATCACGGTGTTATAGGCACGGGCCAGACGGGTGATGGAGTCCAGCAGGATGACCACATCCTTTTTGTGCTCGACCAGACGCTTGGCCTTTTCGATCACCATTTCAGCAACCTGCACGTGGCGGGTCGGTGGCTCATCGAAGGTAGAGGCGACCACTTCGCCACGCACGGTGCGCTGCATTTCGGTCACTTCTTCCGGGCGTTCATCGATCAGCAGGACGATCAGGTGACACTCGGGGTTGTTGCGGGTGATGTTGCTCGCGATGTTCTGCAGCATGATCGTCTTGCCCGCTTTCGGCGGGGCCACGATCAGACCGCGCTGACCCTTGCCAATCGGAGCACAGAGGTCGATCACGCGACCGGTCAGGTCTTCGGTCGAGCCATTTCCGGCTTCCATCGTCAGTCGCTTGTTGGCGAACAATGGGGTCAGGTTCTCAAAGAGAATCTTGTTCTTCGCGTTTTCCGGGCGATCGAAGTTGATCGTATCGACCTTGAGCAGCGCGAAATAACGCTCGCCTTCTTTTGGCGGGCGAATCTTGCCGACGATGGTGTCGCCGGTACGCAAGTTGAAACGGCGGATCTGGCTCGGCGAGACGTAGATATCGTCTGGGCCGGCAAGATAAGAAGAATCCGCGGAGCGCAGGAAGCCGAAGCCATCCTGCAGGATCTCCAGCACGCCGTCACCGGAGATTTCCTCACCGCTTTTCGCGTGCTTTTTCAGCAGAGAGAAAATCACGTCCTGCTTGCGCGAACGGGCCATGTTGTCGATGCCCATCTGTTCGGCCATTTCCAGCAGTTCGGTGATGGGCTTTTGCTTAAGTTCGGTCAGATTCATAGAGAGAGATCAGAAGGGATGAAGAAAGCGATTAGCTTGAGAAGCCGCGCAGCAGGAGACGAACAGGTTCGTTGTGCTTTATGAGGCTGAAGTGCGTCGGCGACGGCATGCAGAGGGCGACGGAGAAGCGTCGCAGGTCCGAATTTAGCACCGTGCAGGCGAAGCGTCCACCCTGCAGTCATAAAAAAGCCCCCGCAATTGCGAGGGCTTTTGAAAACAGCAGCGATGAATCAGATATTGCTATCCAGAAACGCCGCCAGCTGTGACTTCGACAGAGCGCCTACCTTGGTCGCCTCGACGTTGCCGTTCTTGAACAGCATCAGGGTCGGAATGCCGCGCACGCCGTACTTGGGCGGGGTTTCCTGATTTTCATCGATGTTCAATTTGCAGACTTTGAGCTTGCCTTCGTATTCCTTGGCGATTTCATCGAGTACCGGAGCGATCATCTTGCACGGACCACACCATTCAGCCCAGTAATCGACCAGAACAGGACCATCGGCCTGGAGCACGTCCTGCTCGAAGCTGCTGTCACTGACATTGTTGATGTATTCGCTCATGGAGTTTCTCCAGGGTCAAAATCAGAAGTGACGCCATCATAGCCCGGCTTGGTGCGGATCGAAAGTCGCAGCCTGTCGCTCGGGCAATAGACCATGGGCGGCACCATGGAATCGACAACGGCGGATGGTGGCCCAGCGCTGCGCGTTGGCGGATGTCGACGATCATGTCAGGATGTCGGGGTTTTGCACAGAGACCGCCCCATGCGCCCAACAGCCGCCGAACCATTTCCGATGATTGCTGCCCTGGATCTCGGCTCGAACAGCTTCCATATGGTACTGGCCCGCACCAGCAACGGCGAGATGCGCATCCTCGAGCGGCTCGGCGAAAAGGTCCAGCTGGCCGCCGGCATCGACGAGAACAGACAGCTCGACGACGCTGCCATGCAGCGCGGGCTGGACTGTCTTCGCCGCTTCGCTCAATTGGTCAACCATCTTCCCCAGGGCGCCGTGCGTGTGGTCGGTACGAATGCCCTGCGCGAGGCACGCAACCGCGCGCAGTTCATTCGCCAGGCCGAGTCGATCATCCAGCATCAGGTCGAAGTCATTTCAGGCCGAGAAGAAGCACGGCTCATCTACCTGGGCGTATCGCATACTTTTCCCGCCTCGAGCGGCAAGCGCCTGGTCGTCGACATTGGTGGTGGCAGCACCGAGTTCATCATCGGGGAAGGTTTCGATTCGCAGTTGCGTGAAAGCCTGCAGATGGGCTGCGTGAGCTTTACTCAGCGGTTCTTCCAGGACGGCAAAATCACCCCAGCCCGTTACGCCCAGGCCTATACCGCTGCAAGGCTAGAGCTGATGAGCATCGAGCACGGCCTGCGCCGGCTAGGCTGGCAGGACGCCGTCGGCGCCTCTGGCACCATCCGCGCCGTCGGCCTGGCAATCAAGAGTGCCGGGCTCAGTAACGGCGAAGTCACCGCTGATGGCATCGGCTGGCTCAAGCGCAAGCTGTTCAAGCTGGGCGATGTGGAAAAGCTCGACATGGACGGCATCAAGCCGGACCGCCGGGGTATCTTCCCCGCCGGGCTGGCCATCCTCGAAGCGATCTTCGACGCCCTGGAACTCGCCAGCATGGCGCATTCCGAAGGCGCACTGCGTGAAGGCGTGCTCTATGACCTTATCGGTCGGCATCACCAGGAAGACATCCGCGACCGCACCCTGAGCTTTCTCATGGAGCGCTACCACGTCGACACCGAACAGGCGGCGCGGGTAGAAGGCAAGGCGCTTGAGGCGTTCGATCAGGTCTCATCGGATTGGGGACTGGATGAGGAATGGCTGCGTGAATTGCTCGGCTGGGCCGCCCGAGTGCATGAGGTGGGCCTGGATATCGCCCACTATCACTACCACAAGCATGGCGCTTACCTGATCGAGCACTCCGACCTGCCCGGCTTCTCGCGTCAGGATCAGCAGATGCTGGCGCTGCTGGTTCGCGGCCATAGGCGCAACATACCCAGGCAGAAATTCGAAGAAATGAGCGAGGACGGCGTGAAGCTGACCAGACTCTGTGTGCTGCTGCGCTTCGCGATCCTTTTTCACCACATCCGCGGTCCGCAACAAGCGCCAGCGTTTCAGCTCAAAGCCGGCGACAATAGCCTGGACGTAGCCTTTCCTGATGGCTGGCTAGCCAACAATCCGCTGACCCAGGCTGATTTCGCCCTGGAAGCGGACTGGCTCAAGCGAATCGATTTCACCCTCAGCGTACGCTGAATCCAGCGGGCAGCGGAGCAATTCGCCCGCCGCCTCCTCTAGTAGCCGACTGCTTATCGCGCAGTCGGGCTACCCAGACGTTCCAGCAAAGCGTTCTGTACGTTTCGCGGATTCTGGTTACCACTCGGGCTGTTACGCAGATAACTGCCATCCGGCTGCAGCACCCAGCTCTGAGTGTTGTCGGTCAGGAAGCCCTCGAGCTCCTTCTTCACGCGAGTCACCAGCTTCTTGCCTTCGACCGGGAAGCAGGTCTCGACCCGCCGATCCAGGTTGCGCTCCATCCAGTCTGCACTGGACAGATACAGCTTCTCATCGCCCGCGTTGAGGAAATAGAACACGCGACTGTGCTCAAGGAAGCGCCCGATGATCGAGCGCACCTGGATATTGTGCGAGACCCCGAGAATCCCGGGGCGCAGACAGCACATGCCGCGGACGATCAGATCGATGCGTACGCCGGTCTGACTAGCCTTGTACAGCGCCCGGATCATTTTTGCGTCGGTCAGCGAGTTGATCTTGAGGATGATGTGAGCAGGCTTGCCTTCGCTGGCGTGCTGCGTCTCCTGGGCGATCATGTCCAGCAGCGCCTTTTTCAGCGTGAAGGGCGCGTGCAGGAGCTTTTTCATGCGCATGGTTTTGCCCATGCCGATCAACTGGCTGAACAGCTTCGACACGTCTTCGCAGAGCGCGTCATCCGAGGTCAACAGGCTGTAGTCGGTGTATAGCCGCGCATTACCGGCGTGGTAGTTGCCCGTGCCGAGATGGGCGTAGCGCCGCAGCTCACCATTCTCGCGGCGCAGAATCAGCATCATCTTGGCGTGGGTCTTGTAGCCCACCACGCCGTAGATCACCACGGCCCCGGCCTGCTGCAAGCGGCTGGCCAATTGCAGGTTGGATTCCTCATCGAAGCGCGCCCGCAGCTCAATGACCGCGGTAACCTCTTTGCCGTTACGCGCGGCTTCAACCAATGCGTCGACGATTTCCGAGTTGGCACCAGAGCGATAAAGCGTCTGCTTGACGGCCAGAACGCAGGGATCCTTCGCCGCCTCGCGCAGCAGGTCGATCACCGGAGTGAAGGATTCATAGGGGTGCAGCAGCAGGATGTCCTGTTTGCCAACCACGCTGAAGATGTTTTCGCTGTTCTGTAACAGCTTCGGGATCGCGGGCGTGAACGGGGTGTACTGCAGTTCGGGATGGCTCTCCAGCCCTGTAATACTGAACAGCCGGGTCAAGTTGACCGGCCCGTTGACCCGATACAGCTCGCTTTCGCTCAGGCTGAACTGCTTGAGCAGGAAGTCGGCGAGGTGCTTTGGACAGGTATCCACTACCTCCAGCCGCACGGCGTCGCCATAGCGCCGAGAAATCAGCTCTCCACGCAACGCTCGCGCCAGGTCCTCGACATCCTCGGTATCGACCGACAGGTCCGCATTGCGCGTCAGGCGGAACTGGTAGCAGCCCTTGACCTTCATGCCATGGAACAGGTCATCGGCGTGGGCGTGAATCATCGATGAGAGGAATACGTGGTTGGCACCAGGCCCGCCGACCTCCTCTGGCACCCGGATAACGCGGGGCAACAACCGCGGCGCCGGAATGATCGCCAGCCCGGAATCTCGGCCAAAGGCATCGATCCCTTCAAGCTCGACGATGAAGTTCAGACTCTTGTTGACCAGCAACGGGAACGGGTGAGTAGGGTCAAGCCCGATGGGCGTGATGATCGGTGCGATCTCATCACGGAAATAGCGGCGCACCCACGCCTTGATCTTGGTTGTCCAGTTGCGCCGCCGGATAAAGCGCACCTGATGTTTGACCAGCTCCGGCAGCAGCACCTCGTTGAGGATCGAATACTGCCGATTGACCTGTTCGTGAACCAGCTCGGAAATACGCGCCAGCGCCTGGTGCGGCTGTAGACCGTCGGCACCGGCCTGCTCACGCGCGAAAGTGACCTGCTTCTTCAGCCCGGCAACGCGAATTTCGAAGAACTCATCCAGGTTGCTGGAAAAGATCAGAAGGAACTTCAGCCGCTCCAGCAGCGGATAGGACTCGTCCAGCGCCTGTTCCAGCACGCGGATGTTGAATTGCAGCTGTGACAGCTCACGGTGGATATAGAGGCTGTTGTCGTCCAGATTCGGCGGCGGGGCCGGCGGTGCTGGCACCTCCTCTGTCTTATCCACCTCCGGCGCTGGCGGGGTCACTTCCTCGAGGGGTTGCGCCTCGATGGCAGCAGCCTGCAATTCACTTTCGCTGAGTCCCTGGTTAGTCATCGATCTGCCTCGGCAGGGCTCATCGCCCCTGTTTTAATTGTTGTGCCGCCTGTTTGGCGAAATAGGTAAGAATGCCATCGGCACCTGCACGCTTGAAGGCGGTCAGCGATTCGAGGATCACGGCATCGCTCAGCCAGCCGTTCTGAATCGCAGCCATGTGCATCGCATATTCGCCACTGACCTGGTAGACGAAGGTCGGCACTCGGAAGGCATCTTTGACCCGCCAAAGAATATCCAGATAGGGCATGCCCGGCTTGACCATGACCATATCGGCGCCTTCTGAAAGGTCTGCGCCGACTTCGTGCAGCGCCTCGTCACCATTGGCCGGGTCCATCTGGTAGGTGTTCTTGCTGCCCTTGCCCAGATTCGCAGCCGAGCCCACCGCATCGCGGAACGGCCCGTAGTAGGCACTGGCGTATTTGGCCGAATAGGCCATGATCCGCACGTTATGGTGACCGGCTACTTCCAGCGCTTCGCGAATCGCCTGGATACGTCCATCCATCATGTCCGATGGCGCGACCACCTGTGCGCCCGCCTCTGCGTGAGACAGGGCCTGACGGACCAGCGCATCGACCGTAACATCGTTCTGCACATAGCCGTTTTCGTCGAGAATGCCATCCTGACCATGAGTGGTGAAAGGATCCAGCGCAACGTCGGTGATGATGCCGAGTTCCGGGAAGCGCTCGCGCAGCGCACGGGTGGCGCGCTGGGCAATGCCCTCGGGATTCCAGGCCTCTGCCGCATCGAGGGATTTCTTTTCCAGCGGGGTTACCGGGAACAGCGCCAGCGCCGGAATACCCAGCGCGACCAGCTCTGCGGCTTCCTCCAGCAACAGGTCGATCGAAAGGCGCTCTACGCCGGGCATCGACGGCACCTGCTCGCGACGGTTTTCGCCGTCGAGTACAAACACGGGCAGGATCAGATCGTCCACACTCAACCGATTCTCGCGCACCAGCCGGCGGGAAAATTCATCACGACGATTGCGACGCAGCCGAGTAGCGGGAAACAAGCGATTGGCAGGAACGAAACTCACAGCGAACTCCTGGCCCGCCTGGCGGGCAATATGACGTTTATAAGCCGACAGCGTGACAGATTGGTGACAGGCCATCAGCGTCGACCGAAGATGGCCCTCATTGTCGCCACCCCGGGCAGGCTCTGCCAGTGCTTTGAACAGTCAATACCCGTAGCGACGGGCCTGGTCCAGACGCTCCGGCGGTTGAACACCCGTCGTGTTGAGGCATCCAACCATTATCGCGGCGGGCTTACCTTGAGCCTTGCCAAGGGCTAGCATCGAAGGCATTGGCCTGGCGCAATTGCCAGGCTGCCGAATCTGACCAGGAGTACCCTCAATGAATAGAAAGGTCGCCGTGATTCTTTCCGGCTGTGGCGTATACGACGGCTCGGAAATCTACGAGAGCGTGATCACGCTGCTGCGCCTGGACCAGCGTGGCGCCAAGGTTCAGTGCTTTGCGCCGGACATCCAGCAAATGCACGTGATCAATCACCTCACTGGTGAGGAAATGTCCGAAAATCGCAACGTGCTAACCGAATCGGCGCGCCTGGCCCGGGGGGAGATCAAGGCGCTGCACGAAGCCAATGTCGAAGAGTTCGATGCGCTGATCATCCCGGGCGGCTTCGGCGCGGCCAAAAACCTGTCCGACTTTGCCACCCAGGGCGCCGGCTGTACGGTGCTCCCTGAGGTATTGTCACTGGCCAAGGCATTTGCCGAGGCCGGCAAACCGGTCGGCATGATGTGCATCGCGCCGACCATGGCGGCGCAGATCTTCGGCCGCGGCGTGGTCTGCACGCTGGGCAACGACGACGATCCCGCTGCAGCCGCAGCGCGGGAGATGGGCATTGAGCACCAGGCGTGCGAGGTCACCGAGATCGTCGAGGACTCTCGGCACAACCTGGTGACGACACCTGCCTACATGCTGGCGCAGTCCATCAGCGAGGCGGCCTCGGGTATCTACAAGCTGGTCGACAGGGTACTGGCACTAACCGGCAAATAGCAGCTCGCCGCCTGTTCGCAACTCCTGCCCGGCGGCGGGAGTTGTCGCACGGCCACCGTGGCGATACAGCCAATCTCACCGGCGCTCCCGCCGCGCCGCTGGTCAATCCCGTCGCCCTCCGGCAGCTTAGTTAGACCTGCCCGAGAGCCTGACGCATGAATCACCCCATCGACACCATCGAAGAACAACAACACGCCGTGCGTCAGCTGTTCGAACGCATTCCGTTCAATGAATACCTTGGCATCGAACTGGACGAAGTGTCCCGCCAGCGCGTGGTGATGCACCTGCCAATGAAACACGAGCTGGTCGGCAACTTCTTTCACGGCATTCTGCATGGCGGGGTGATCGCATCACTGCTCGATGTCGTGGGCGGCGCCATGGCGATGATCGGAGCCTTCGAAAAGCATCAGCACCTGACGACCGAGGAGCGTGCCTTGCGCCTGTCGCGCCTCGGCACCATCGACCTGCGAATCGACTATCTGCGCCCAGGGCGTGGTGAACGCTTCAGTGCCGCCGCAACGCTGTTGCGTTCCGGTAACAAGGTGGCAGTGGTGCGCTCCGAACTGCACAACGAAGAAGGGGTGTTGATCGCAGTAGGTACAGGTACCTATCTCTGCGGCTAATCGGATATTTCGACCTGCAGCCTGATTCGACCGGCTACCGAGGTCGGTTAGCGGTCGCTGGTGCGGGAGAGCTGCGTTAATAGACGGTCCAACGCGTTGGCGAAGGCTTGACGGTCCCGCTCGCCATACGCCGCCTGCCCACCGCCCACCTGGCCCTGCTCTCGTAGATCAGTGAACAGATTGCGCACCGCCAGGCGATCGCCCATGTTGCGCTCGTCGAACTCACGCCCGCGCGGATCGAGGGCGGCCACGCCTTTCTTAACCAGGCGATCCGCCAACGGCACATCGCTGCAAATCACCAGCTCGCCAGGTTGCGCATGCTCGACCAGATAATCATCTGCGGCGTCCGGCCCGCTCGGCACGACGATCAAGCGAACACAGGCGAAGGCCGGTTTGGTCTGGCTCTGACCCGCGACCAGCAAGACCTCGAACTTGCGTTTGAGGGCGAACTTGATCAGCTGCTCTTTAGCGGCCTTGGGACAGGCATCGGCATCAACCCATACCCGCATCGGCGCGGCCGCCGTCATGCCACCGCCCGCCGCACCATAGCCAACAAGGCTGCAGCACCGGCGAACATGGCGGCGAAACTGCGATTGACCAGGCGCTGCTGACGCGGCGTACGCAACAAGCGCAAGACTCGGGACGCCAGTCCGGTGTAGCCCGCCATGACGATCAGGTCGACAACCACCATCGTCGCGCCCATATGCAGGTACTGCAGTATCAGGTCACGCTGCGGGTCGAGAAATTGCGGCAGCACCGCGAGAATGAACACGATGGCTTTGGGATTACTGGCATTGACCAGAAAACCGCGAAACACCAACGCCATGGGCCGACCGATCGGCCGCGGTGCAGCGCTGTCGTCGAGCATCGAAGGGACAGTCTGCCACTGCTTGAGCGCCAGCCACAGCAGGTAGACGACGCCGAACCATTTGATCAGGCTGAAGGCGAGCGACGAAGTCGCCAGCACCGCCCCGACCCCAGCGGCCACCACAGCAATCTGCATTGCCAGCGCGATCTGCAAGCCGATCGCGTTCCAATAACCGCGCCAGAAGCCGTACTGCAATCCGCAGGACATCGAGGCGATCGCTCCCGCCCCCGGCGACAGGCTGATGACCCAACAGGCAACAAGAAAGGCAAGCCAGGTTTCGAGCGTCATGATTGATCCTCCAAGAGGCTGCGCCTGCAGGCGCAGCTTTCAGCGCAGCCTTAGTCCGGCATGTCTTTGCCGAGCTTTACCGGCTCCTTCAGCTTGCGCTTCATGGCCTTGCGCATGCGTATGTTCAGCGCCTCGACGCCCAGCGAGAAGGCCATGGCGAAGTATACGTAGCCCTTGGGCACATGCGCGCCGAACGCTTCGGCCACCAGCAGGGTGCCGACAACGATCAGGAACGACAGTGCGAGAATTTTAAGCGTTGGATGCTTCTCAATGAAATCGCTGATGGTACCCGCGGCGAGCATCATCACGCCGACAGCGATAACGATCGCGGCGACCATCACCTGTACGTTATCCACTAGGCCCACAGCAGTGATCACCGAGTCCAGCGAGAAGACGATATCGATCACCGCGATCTGCAGGATGATGCCAACGAAGCCTGCTTTGACCGCACCTCCAGTGGTGCTTTCCGACTCTTCTTCGCCCTCAACGCTGTGCCAGATTTCCATCGTGCTCTTGAACAGCAGAAACAGGCCGCCGAAAAACAGGATCAGGTCACGCCCGGACACACCGTGCTCGAATACGGTGAACAAGTCATTGGTCAGGCGCATGACCCAGGCGATCGATAGCAACAAGAGAATCCGCGTGCCCATTGCCAGTGCCAGGCCGAAGAAACGCGCCTTGGGTTGCTGCTCTTTTGGCAAGCGCCCGACGAGGATGGAGATGAAGATGATGTTGTCGATACCCAGGACGATTTCCAGGGCGGTCAGGGTCAAGAATGCGACCCATATTTCAGGGCTGCTCAGCCATTCCATGCGTACTACTCGTGTGCGTTGTGATGAGGGGGCTGGATCTCGGTACCGCGCCAGCGGCGCAATACTTTCTGGAAGAACAAGCTGTTGGGCACCTGAACGATGGCACCCGTTCCGCTATCGGCGGACTCCTCCAGCGTGGTGTACAGCAGGTTTATATCGATCACGCGCCCTTTGACGATCGGCTTGTCGAAGCTTTCCACCAGCTCCACCATGTCGCCCAACCGGAACGGGCCAACGGTCATGATCAGCACGGCGCAAAGCAGGTTGGAGAGCACACTCCAGATTGCAAAGAAGGCCACCGCCGCCACGGCCACGAATCCGGAGAAGGCGGTCCAGATAACCGTTGCGGATACACCGAAGCGCTCTAGCACCATGATCAGCGCGCCACCGATGATCAGCCAGCGGATGCCACCGCGCAGCGGCAGAAGCAATTCAGGCGGCAGCGGATAGCGACTGCCAAGCCGCCCGAGCCCGCGCACCACCAATCGCTGCAGGAGGTAGGCCGCCAGCAGAATCACCAGCACCTGCAACCCGAGCAACAAGGGATCGCGCCATTCCATCAGCAGTCGCTCGTTCATGCACTGCCCTCGAGCTCGCCCTGCAAGGTTTCCAGCGCCTCGAGCGCGCCCAGCCAGGCCTCTTCCAGCTCGCTCTCGCGCACCTTCAGCTCCGCCTGTTTGGCCAGCAGCTCGCGCAGTTCGTCCTTGCGAGCGACCTCGTAGAGGGCTGCATCACCGAGGCGCTGCTCCAGGTCGACCAGCTTTTCATGGACTCCGACGAGATCCTTTTCGAGCCTGTCAGCCTGACGTTTGAGCGGTGCGAGCTGCTGTCGCAGCGCGGCCGCCGCCTGACGCAAGGCGCGCTTGTCGGTTTTGTCGCCGGCCTGCTCGTTCGTGGTCACCGGCTGTTGCCGCGTGCGGTAGTCCGCTAGCCAGCGGGCATAATCTTCGAGGTCTCCGTCGAAGACCGCGACCCGTCCCTCAGCGACCAGCAAGAACTCGTCGGTCGTGCTCTTGAGCAGGTGGCGATCATGCGACACGACCAAGACGGCACCTTCGAAATCCTGCAGCGCAAGCGTCAGCGCCAGGCGCATTTCCAGATCCAGATGGTTGGTCGGCTCGTCGAGCAGCAACAGATTGGGCTTACCCCAGGCGATCAGCGCCAGCGCCAGCCTGGCCTTTTCACCGCCCGAGAAATTGAGAACCGGCTCATCGCAGCGATTACCGCGAAAGTCGAAACCACCGAGAAAATCACGCAGTACCTGTTCACGTTCGCCAGGAGCGATGCGTTGCAGATGCAACAGCGGACTGGCCTTGGCATCCAGAGCATCGAGTTGATGCTGGGCAAAATAGCCGATAACCAGGTTTTCACCACGCTGCAGACGCCCCGCTAGCGGCTGCAGCTCGTTGGCAAGTGTCTTGATCAGCGTCGACTTGCCCGCGCCGTTGGGCCCGAGCAGGCCAATCCGGGCGCCGGGCACCAGCTGCAGCTTGACCTTGTCCAGCACCTGCTTGTCACCGTAGCCAAGACGCCCCTCGGCTAGATCCAGCAGCGGGCTTGAGACTCGGTCCGCCTCGCGGAAAGCAAAGTCGAACGGCGAATCGATATGTGCCGGCGCCAACTCCTCGAGCTTTTCCAGCGCCTTGATCCGGCTCTGCGCCTGGCGCGCCTTGCTGGCCTTGGCTTTGAAACGCCGAATGAAGTCTTCCATGTGCTCGCGCTGTGCCTGTTGCTTTTCGAACGCCTGCTGCTGCTGCGCCAAGCGCTCGGCACGGGCCCGCTCGAAGGCCGAGTAGCCCCCGCGATAGAGCGTCAGCTTGCGTTGCTCGACGTGCACAACATGACCGACCACCTCGTCGAGAAAGTCGCGATCATGGGAAATCAGCATCAACGTGCCCGGATAGCTCTTGAGCCAGGCTTCCAGCCAGAGGATAGCGTCAAGGTCGAGGTGGTTGGTGGGTTCGTCGAGCAGCAACAGATCAGACGGACACATCAGCGCCTGCGCGAGGTTCAGACGCATCCGCCAGCCGCCGGAAAAGCTGCTGACCGGAAGATCCATCTGCTCGTTGGCAAAGCCCAGGCCGGCCAACAACTTGCGCGCTCGGGCGTCAGCGGTATAGCCGTCGGCATTGTCGAGCTCGGTGTGCAAGCGAGCCAGCGCGCCGCCGTCGTGGGCGGTTTCAGCCTCGATCAATGCCCCCTGAACGCGGCGCAACTCGGTATCGCCGTCCAAGACGTAATCGACCGCCAACCGATCGAGCGTATCGACCTCCTGGCGCATATGTGCAATACGCCAGTCCGGCGGCAGCTGGCAATCGCCTTCGTCGGGGGTGAATTCGCCGCGCAGCAAGGCGAACAGACTGGATTTACCGGCGCCGTTGGCGCCTACCAGCCCGACCTTCTGGCCAGGATGCAGGGTCAGCTCGGCGCCTTCCAGCAAACGCTGTGGGCCGCGCTGTAGAGTCAGGTTCTGAAGTCGGATCATAATGGCGGCGGAGTCTATCAGGTCGCCCGGAAATCCATCCGGCTGCGCACGAAAAAAACCTTACAGATGAACAACGACGACCTCTGGAATTTTGCCCTCGCCTGCTATGCAGAGCCCGACGCGGAAAAGGCGTGCCTTGAGCTGCAAGCACTAGGGCTGGACGTCTGCCTGTTGCTCACCTGCAGCTGGTTGGAAATCCGGGGCGTCCGTCAAAATGCGCAGCGATTGGAACAGCTGAAACAGCTCAGCCTAGACTGGCAGCGCGAGGTTGTAGTGCCCCTACGAAGTCTGCGCCTGGCGTGGCGTGAGCAGGCAGCCACCGACACCGAGCTCGAAGGCCTGCGAAAATGCGTCAAGCGATTGGAACTGGATGCCGAACGGGTTCAACTTGATCGCCTTCAACAGGCCACACAACACTGGCGCACGGAGGACGGATCGGATGATTGGCTGAATCAGCTAAGCACGAGCGTCGATGGCGACGCCCGTGCATTACTGAACGTGCTGCGCCGTGCAGCTACTCAGCTGGATGCTGGCGGGGCGGGCTGATCGGCACTACCAGCCTTGGCTGAGGCCGGCTTGCGCGCGGCGGCGGGTTTGGCAGCGCCCGAAGGTTTGGCTGTAGATGCTTTTGGCTTTGCGCGGCTACTGGCGGGCCGAGCAGGACGTTTCGCCGCGCTGGTTGCGGCGGCCTGGCCGCTGGAAGTGTTAGCAGCAGCGGATTTGCCACTCGCAACCTTGGAGGCTGCCGGTCGAGCGCGGGTTGTGGCTGCGGGCTTGCGCGCTGCTGTGCTCGAACTGCTGGAAGATTGTTTGGCTGGCGCTTGCTTGGTTGTCGCTGGCGCGGCCTTGCGTTGCGCGGTAGCCGAACGTGCCGGCGAGGCTTTGCTTCGCGATGCCAGTGCTTGCGCTGCGGCCTCTTCTACCTGAGTGACGCCTCTCGCCAGGCTCAAGCTCTGCTCGGCGTCGCGCTTGAGGTCGGCCAGGTAACTCAAGGTTTCGCTCTGCCGCGCCTGCAGCAAGGCGAGCATGTCATCCAGTTCGGCCAGCCTGGCGCGAGCCTTGCTTTGGGCTTTCGACTTACCTGCATTGCCAGCCTCATCGAGCTTGGCTCTCACTTTGATCAGTTTTTCCTGCGTCTTGCCCCGCTGCTTTTCGAGCTTGGCCAGGAGAATCTCTGCGTCCTTCTGTGCATCGGTGCAGGCTTTTTCCAGATGCACGACCAAACTCTTCGATAACTGCTGAAGCAAGTGCAGCGGAGTCGTGACCGCGTTTTTCTTTGCTGGCATGAAAGCGCCTCCTGGCGGGATTGGTGCAGCCATACTAGACGGGCTGCAGTGATCCGCCAACCGACCAGCGAAGCGTGCCGCAAGCAATCCTTCGCTCGCAGCTGACCAACAGGTGCCGGTCAGGCGGTAGCTGCGGGCTCTTTGTGCGCGGTGTGCAGCACTTCGATCAGGCAGTCTTCCAGCTCGAAGCGTTCATGCAGCAACTGACCCAGATGTTTCAACTCTTCTGAGAGGCCAGGGCTTTCCAGGCAATCGCCCTTGTCGCACCGATCATTAAACGCCACTGCCACTTGGGTTATCGCCTCGATACGAGGGTAAATCTGACGTGCCAGATCCAGCCCG
The DNA here is from genome assembly GCF_053470365.1 of Stutzerimonas tianxiuensis. Lineage (NCBI taxonomy): Bacteria > Pseudomonadati > Pseudomonadota > Gammaproteobacteria > Pseudomonadales > Pseudomonadaceae > Stutzerimonas > Stutzerimonas tianxiuensis. Next base: position 129,100 of record NZ_JBPVWS010000004.1, read on the forward strand.
CGTTTGTCACCAAAGGCTTCAGCTTCGTTGAGCAATTGCTCGTAGATCTCGAAATGACCAGCCGACACGTAGTCCAGGAGTATTTCGCAGAATTTTTGCAAGGCCGGGCGGGTAGCCGCTTCGGCACCCCCATGCAGCCCATCGAATGCGTTGATCAATGCATGGCGTTCTTGCAGCCAGCGGTCGATCAGCAGGTGCACACCTCCCCAGCGTTCCTGGGCGTTCCGACAGCTCTCGAGCATGATGACCTCACTTTCCCTAATCGATGATGCCTGTTGCGCCTTCCGAGACGGTTTTTTGTCTTGGGATATCGGCCTTGGGTGAGTGACAGCGAAATTGGCAGAAAACCGACGCCGCCTGGGCAGACTAAGCTGCGCGGAACGAAGCATCAAGCAGCAGGGATGAATTTCATCTGGCCAGACTTGAGCATCAGCGCTTCGCCCTGCTCATTGACCATCAGGCGAGACGATCATTCGCTCGCCTCGTCAAAAAGCCTAGTCGCGACGCAGCAACTGCCAGAAACAGAACACAGCCATTGCAATGAATGCGAGCAACGTCCACTCCGGAATGCTCATACCGAGCAGTGTCCAGCTGACTTCAGCGCATTCGGCCGTACCATGAAGCACCAGCCGGGCGATCTCCTGGAACGGCAGCGCATCCATCATGTATTCGAGACTGGGCAAGCAGCTCGGCAACTGATCGGCAGGCATGTTCTGCAGCCAGATCTGGCGTATCGCCGTACCCCCACCTGCCACGGCGAACAGGAGTGCCAAAGCCGAATAAACGCGGCGACCGGTCCTGCCCGGACCGTGCAAGGCAGCGACTAGGCAGACCAGGCCAAAACCGATGACGCAGATACGCTGAACGATGCACAACGGGCATGGCGCCAGCCCGACAACATGCTCGAGATAGAGGGCAGCGATCATCATCAACGCGCAGCCAATGAAGGCCAGAAGAAACAGCGAACGTGGGCTGGCCAGGTTCATGGCGACTCCGCAGACAGGAAAAGTTCGCTACGGTAGTGCGGCACGCAGCGCGCTGCAAGCCATACGCAAATCGCCGCAGCGGCGCGGGACGGATGTCACGACCCGAGCTGCTACGGCGACCGTTTTAACTAACTGCTGCTGGTTGTTTGTATCTGGTTGACGCCGGGGTGAGCAAGGAGCCCCAGGCCTTCCTGAAACAGCCGGTTGCTGCGCTCGTTGTCTCCCAGCTGGGCCAGCAACCGCGCCAGCTCGGCGCAGGTTTCCGGACGGTGCTCGAAACGCAGACTGGCCTCGAGGTAATCGCGCGCCTTGCCCCACAGCGCGTTGCGCATGCTCAGCCGACCAAGCGCGAGCAGCAGCTCCGCGTTCTCCGGATGAGCCTTGAGCCAGCCCTCTGCGTTCGCCAGCTGACGCGCCGCGTCCTGACCGCGGACGCGCCCATAGCGCTCGACCAGACGATCATCGAACTGGCGCTTGAGCGCTGCATAGAGCACTTCTTCGGCCTTGGCGTCCGCACCCAAACGGGACAGTCCGTCAGCGTAGGCACGCACCAGCAGCGACTCACTGCGCAACCCGGAAGGAACGGCCTGCCATTTCTGATTGAGGGCCTGCAGAGCGTCCTCATCGCTGGTCGTCGCGGCCTGGCCGGATTGCTCAAGTGCTGCAGTCCAGGCCAACAGCTCCAGCTCACTCAGGCGAGCCGGCGGCAAAACACGGTGCTTTCGCAGCTCGGGCAGCAAACGGCACAGCGCGGACCAGTCTTGCAGCTGAACGTAGAGTTGCTGGAGCAGGGTCAGCACATAGGCATGACGAGGATGCTCGCTGTGCAGGGCATTGAGCGTTTCCCGCGCCTCGCTGTATTGGCCCCTGGCAATTTGCAGCTGAGCCTGGGTCAAGCCAACCGCAAGCCCTGACTCGGGCTCGCGCTCCCTTGCCTTGCGCAGCAACTCGTCGCTCTGATCGTGCTCGCCCAACTCATTGGCGGCACGCGCCGCGCCGAGATAATGCACAAGCGGTTGGTGATCGTGCTCGGCCGCGGAGCGCAAATGGCCCAACGCGTGACCCCACTGTCCCTCGGCCAGTTCTCGCAAACCGCTTCGTGATGCCTTGCTGACACGCCGTTCGCGGTGGCGACGCGACCACGGATTAACCAGAGCCCCGGATGTATGCAAAAGGCCGAGCACCCAGTGCACCACCATTGCCAGCAACCAGAGGCAAGCGATCAGGCCCAGAAAAATCCAGAAACTCGATTCGTAGCGGAAGCGGTCGTAGCTGATCAGGACATAACCCGGATCCTGTGCGATGGCCCAGCCGAGAAACCCGACGATCGCTATAAGCAGGATCAGGACAAAGGCGAATCGCTTCATGCGCGCTGCCCCTCTTCGGTCGCGGCGCCGTCAGTAGCCGGCTGCTCCGGTTGTGGGCTCGCCTCTTCTGCCGGCTGTTCTGCTGGCTGTTCAGGGCTGCTGTCAGCGGACGACTCGGCACCTTCGGACGATTCACGCTTCTGCACATAGGTCTGCAACGCGCGGAGCGCCGGCGCCAGATCCGGCAGACTGACCGAGACCTGGCGCTTTTTCAGCTCTTCGATGCGGTCGCGCAGCCCTCGACTCTGACCGTTTTCTTCGCTGAAGAGGTCCTGGATCAACTGCGCCGCCTGATCGAGCGATTGCTGATAGACCTCTTCGTTGCCATTGAGCACGGCCCACTGTGCCTGCTCGATAGCCAGCGACAAGGCCAAGCGCACCTGCGCCAGGCTTTGTCCGGCAAGCAGCGGTTTGACGCTATTGCCGGAATCGAAGTCGATACGTACGTAGCGCGTCAGCTCATTCAACCAACGCTGCCAGCGACTATCAGCCTGTCCGCCATCAGCACCGGGTCCCGCCTCGAATTCCGGAGCCAGGCCGTTGAGCTGGTTGGCCTGACCACGCAACGCGCCAAGCTGAAGAAACAACCCGGTACGGTCCAGCTCCGGCAGACTGCGCAACGCTTCAAGCCCTTCGAGCAACTTCTGCCGCGCTGCGTAAGCGCCGGGATCGTCCTGCTTACGCAGGATCAGGTCCGCCTCGGCAAGCAGCGATTCGGCGCTGTTCACGTCCTGCATCGCCGACAGACGCAACATCGCCATGCGCAGCAGATGCTCGGCCTCGGCAAGCCGCCATTGCTCGCGGCTAGCCCCGAGAACCTGTTCGACACGCCCCGCCAACCGCTGCTGATCACTTTGCAGCTCGGAAAGCAAACGGCGACGATCCTCCAACTGTTCGGCTGAGGGCAGTTGTTCCAGCTTGCCGAGACGGCTGGCCAGTTGCTGGCTGCGCTCACCCAACTGGCGGGTCTGTTCGCTCGTAGCCTGGGCCGACTGCTGCTGTTGCTGCTCCTGATCGGCGATCTGCTGAGTCTGCCAGACGCTATAGCCCCCCGCAGCCAGACCGGCCAGGCCGACCAGCAGGGCCAGACCGGCCAACCCCTTGCCGCCGCTACGCGCATCGGGCTTGGCAGCGGACGGCGATTTTGGTGGCGGCGCCTTGGGCGGTTCTTTCGAGTCCTTCTGCGAATCTTTCTTGACCGAATTCTGAGCTGCGACGGAGTCGTTGCCCTTGGGTTGCTGCGGTGCCTTGTCGGAGTCTACTTCGCTCACGTTTCCATCCTTTGCATCAGGAAGCGGGCCCGGGAGTGTTCCGGAGCGCCGCCAGCAAAGCCGCGGTTCCAGCACCGCGGCAGTCCACAATTCTTTTAGCACCCAACGCCGCGGCCATCTCGGCCACACGCGGGCTGGGTACAAACAAGGGTAGTTCACGCAGCGCTGACCAATCGAATCCTGCCAACTCGCGTAACGACTGCAAACCCTGTCCACTGCTGACCACCATGGCATTCAGCCGTTCCGAACGAACCAACTTCATAAGTCGGTCGCAGGGATAGTCAGGCAGGTATCTTCGGTACAGTTCGAGGCTGTCGACGTGCGCGCCGCGGGCGCGTAGCGTGTCGGCGATAAGCTCACGCCCGCCTTCGCCTCGAAGGATCAACACCTTTGGATCAGGCCCGCTTATCGCGTCGACGAGCCGTGGCAAGGCAAGCAGGGCTTCGCTGTCATCGCCTACGGCCGGCCAGCTAACGTCCAGTCCGTAATCGGCCAGTATCGCGCCGGTCGCTGCACCAACACTGAACCACGCCTGCCCTGCGGGCTGCTGCGGCCAGTAGCGGCGGAGCAGCTCCAAGGTCAGCCTGGCAGCCGGCTTGCTGACAACCACCACCGCAGCGTAACGGTCCAGCTCCAGCATGGTCATGCGCTGCTGAGGTGTTTCGGCGAGCGCCTCGATGGCCAGGAGAGGTAGGCTTGCACTGTGAATTCGCTGCTCCTCCAGCGTGGCGGCTAGCGCCGCACACTCCTCAGCCGGTCGCGTCAGCAATAGACGCCAGCCGCTCACGCCTTGCCGGCCTCGCCATAAATATCCTGGAGGATCTTTCCAGCGCCTTGCTGCAACAACTCTTCAGCGATGCGCACGCCGAGCGCTTCGGCTTCGACGTTGGGTGCGCGGCCTTCAGCGCGCAGGAGCAAAGCACCGTCGGGCTGTCCGACGAGCCCACGTAACCACAGCTGCTCGCCTTCGAGGACCGCATAACAGGCGATCGGAACCTGACAGCCCCCGTTGAGGTGGCGATTCAGCGCACGCTCGGCCGTGACGCGAAGCGCCGTATGCGAATCGTTCATGCATTGGAGCAGCTCATGCAGCTCGGTGTCGCCGGTTCGGCACTCGATCCCGACCGCGCCCTGCCCGCCCGCGGGCAGGCTGTCTTCGACACTGATGCTGGCGCGGATGCGCTCGCCGAAACCTAGCCGGATCAGGCCGGCCGCCGCGAGGATGATCGCGTCGTACTCGCCTGCATCAAGCTTGGCCAGACGGGTGTTCACATTGCCACGCAGAAACTGAATCTTGAGATCAGGCCGACGCGCCAGCAGTTGAGCCTGGCGCCGCAGGCTGGAAGTGCCCACGACCGCGCCGGAGGGCAGCGCATCGAAATTCTCGTAGTGATTGGAGACGAAAGCATCGCGCGGATCCTCCCGCTCACAGATGCAGTACAGGCCGAGCCCCTCGGGAAACTCCATCGGCACATCCTTCATGGAGTGCACGGCGATGTCCGCCTCGTTCTCCATCAGGGCCGTTTCCAATTCCTTGACGAAAAGGCCTTTGCCGCCAATTTTTGCCAGCGGAGCATCGAGCAATTTGTCGCCCCGACTAACCATCGGCACCAGGCTCACCGTTATGTGCGGATGTGCGGCTTCCAGGCGCGCCTTGACGTATTCGGCCTGCCACAGGGCCAGGGCACTCTTGCGGGTAGCGATGCGAATTTCGCGGGACATGAGCAATTCCAGACAGATTAAACTGCCGGCGATGATAACAGGCCAGGAATGGCGATCGGGTTGGCAGGGATCAAGGAAAGCCGTCCGGTGGACGGTTGAGCTGGAACGCGGCGCCTGTCCTTAGCGCCGATACCGGATCAGATGCTTTGCATCAACTTGCGCACACCAGCGACATGCCGGCGGCTGACCGTCAGCGGCTCGCCTTCGAGCCCCTTGAGGAACAGCTGAAAATGTCCAAGGGGCGTGCGCTGCAAGCGCTCGATACGGTCACGATAGACCAGCGCATTGCGGTGGATGCGGACGAAACGCTCGCCGAACTCATCCTCGAGCGCCTTGAGCGGCTCATCCAGCAGCACCTCGCCACCTTCATGACGGAGGGTGACGTATTTGTGGTCGGCGATGAAGTAGATCACCTGTGGCAACGGGATCAGCTCGATGCCCTTGCGGGTCCGCGCACTGATGTGGCTGCGCGGGCCGGTACCACTCACTGCGGCCGGACGGGTCAACGCCGCGAGCTGAACCCGGTTGGGCCGCTCGGCTTTCTTCAACGCTTCAGCGAGATGCTCAGGCCGTACCGGCTTGACCAGATAACCGACCGCACTGACCTGGAAGGCATCCAGCGCGAACTCGTCATGAGCGGTACAGAAGATCACCGCGGGCGGTGCATCGCGCTCGCACAGTTTGGCTGCAACCTGGAGGCCATCAAGCCCGGGCATACGGATATCCAGCAACACAACATCGGGGCGCAGTTCCTCGATCAGGGACAGCGCCTCTTCGCCATTGGAGGCGGAAGGTTCCAGGACACGATAGCCGTCAAGGTCACCTACCAGTCGGCTGAGGCGCTCGCGGGCTAGAGGTTCGTCATCGACAATCAGCACATTCATACAGTTCTGGCTTCCTGCTTTTGTGTCGCACACGGATAGCGTAGACAGGTGTAGTAACGGGCATTACGCCGCTCCACGCTGAGACTCGCCGCGGGACCGAAAAGTGCCGTTAGTCGTGCGTCTATATTGTGCAGCGCTTGCTGAGTCCCTCTAGATGGGAGCTTTGGAGCCGCTTCGTCAAAGGGGTTACTGACCTGCAAATGGAACACGCCGTCAGCATAATACGCCGCCACGCTGACCACCCCGCCCTCGATTCTTGGCTGGATTCCATGTATCAGCGCGTTCTCCAGCAGCGGCTGCAGGGTGAGCTGGGGAATCGGTAGATCATCCGGCACGGCGTCGACTTGCCATTCGACACTCAAACGCTCACCGAGCCGGTACTGTTCGATGGAAAGATACCGGCGTGACAATTCCAGTTCTTCGCGCCAGGGCACCAGAGTGCCGGGGCGGGCCAGGCTGGCGCGGAACAGATCGGACAGATCGAGCACGGCTTGCTCGGCTTTGGCCGGATCGGTGACCACCAGGCTGGCGATGCTGTTCAGGCTGTTGAACAGAAAGTGCGGCCGGATACGCGCCTGCAACGACTCGATGCGCGCGCGCAGCTCGGCCTGTTCCTGCCGCCGCCATTGGCTCTGCAGATAGAAATAGCGCAGCAGCAGGCCCGACATGATCAAACTGATCAGTGCATGACGCAGATAAAGATTCACCTCGCCGACGCGGGTCAGCGGGCCGCCAAGCTGGTAGATATCGGCGACCGCCGTGCACGCCAGCGTCAGCCCGACCACCATGGCACAGCAGGCAAGCCCAGCCAGCCAGGCCGGCAACCTCGCCAGCAGCGGTCGCAACTGACAGGTCAGGCCGGCCGACAGCAACATCACCCATTGCACGAACAGGGACGACAACGCCAGGCGCATCCAGTTGAAGCCAGGCTGCATCGGCTCGGCGAGCACCAGCACCAACACCAGCAACTCAGCGAGCAACACCAGGCCAAGCAGGGCATCGGGCTGGCACAGCTCGGGCACGAAGAAGTCATCGACAGGGGCCGCGGGCCGCGTTCGATCGGTTTTTTTTGTTCGCATGCATCGAGTTTCCGCGCGGCGTGAGCGCAAAGCAAGGTGAGCCCGGCAATGCGGCGCCTGCCGTTGCGCAGAGGCCGTCCAGTCTATCGGCTCGGTTTAATCCGAAGGTGACGAGCGGTCGCCACTTCAAAGCTTCGGCAGTCATGAAAGTGGCGCTTTCGGCCGATAAAAGGAGTTCTACGAACGCCTCGCTATAGCGCATGATGGCTTAATGATTGCATCACAGCATCAACTTCGTCCTTCGCTATCGCTGCCTCAGGAGTATTGACCCGTGCTGCTGTTTTCCTCTTTGCGTAGCCGCTTGCTACGACCGGTATTCCTGACACTGTGCGGCGCCGTTCTGGTGCAGGTCCTGGTTGCGCTCGTATTGACGCGGAGCACCATCGACGGGCTCGAGCACGACATCGAACGAAGCCTGAGTGAGGACTCCACGCGCCTGCTGCAAGCGCTGCGCACTGCTGATGCCGAGGTTGGCAGCGGGCTTTCCGGCCTGGCCAAACGCATGACAAATGACCTATCCCAGGGCCTGACGCAGCGCTTGACCGAAGAGCAGGAGCAGCTAAAAGAAGTGCTTGAGCGACACCTCAAGCAGTCCGGCGATGACCTCGCCACGCTGCTCGCTGGCGTTGCGCCAGCAGCGATCTGGGACAACGACGTACCGGCGCTGACTGAATTCGTCAGGATGGCTCACCGCAACCCAGCCGTCGTTTTCGTCGTCTATTTCGACGCCAATGGCAAGCAGCTCACTCGCCATCTGAACCGACAAGACCCCAGAGTCAAAGCCCTGCTGGAAAAGGGCATGGGGCGTACCGCGTTCGGCAAGGTGCTGTCAGCCGCCGAAAACGACCCGACGCTCTATCTCGCTAAAACATCGATCAACCCCAAGGGCGCGGACATTGGCCACGTCATCCTCGGCTTCTCCACCTCTGCGGTGAGCACCGAGCTGGCCGCCTTCGACAACCGCTTCCAGACACTGGTCGCCAGCGGAGCAAAGCTGGTGGAAGCAGGACTCGCCACCACCGCCAGCGACAGTGCAAAGATCATGGCGTCAGGTCTGGCCGCTGCGACGGAGGTGGCACAAAGCATTGAGTCCAATAGCCAGAAGGCCGTCGAGCGCTCAGCTTCGGCGCTGCTATGGAAAATCAGCGTCGGCCTCGTTGTCACCGGGGCATTGCTCCTGCTCGCCGTCACGTTGGTCCTTGGGCGTCAGGTGCTGCGCCGGCTAGGCCTGCTCAACACCGCACTGCGCGGGCTGTCGGCGGGCCACGGTGATCTCACCCAGCGCGTGAAGATCCACAGCGCAGACGAGGTGGGCGAAATGGCTGACGCGGTCAATCTGTTCCTGGCCAAGCTTCAGCCTATCGTTCAGGAAGCTCGCGCCATTGCCGTACAGACAGGTGCGGAAATCGACACCCTGGGCAACCGTAGCCGCGCCGCCGCCGCCGCCGCCGCGCGTCAACGTGACGAAGTCGCCGGAAGCCTACAAGCGCTGGCCGACATGACCCAGCGCGCGCAGGACGAAAGCAGAGCCATGCAAACCGCACTCGATCAAGTCGCCTCGATTCGCAAGGCCGCTGTAGACAACGAGGCGATTTCCGAGCAGGTAGGTCGCACGATCGAGGCACTTGGCAGTGGCGTACAGACAAGCGCCTCAGTCATCGAAGCACTGGCCCATCAGAGCGAACAGATTGAGGTGGTACTGACTGTAATCAGGGGCATCGCCGAACAAACGAATCTGCTTGCCTTGAATGCTGCCATCGAAGCCGCCCGCGCCGGCGAGAGTGGTCGAGGATTTGCCGTGGTGGCTGACGAAGTGCGAGCGCTCGCCAGCAAGACGCAGCAGTCCACCGGCGATATCCAGGCGCACATCGAAAGCCTGCAACGCGGTGCTCGCGACGCCGTCTCGGCAATCAACACAGTTGGCAAGCAAGCCGAAAGCGGCCTGGCCTCCCTGGTCAGCAGCCGCGACCTACAGCGCGCGCTACAGACTGCCGTCGAACAGGTGCATCGGGTGGTAAGGGATACAACCAACGGCGCAGAGCAGCAAGCCGGCGCTGCAACGGCCGTCCGCCAACGGGTCGAAGTCATTCTGAGCGAAGCCGAACGCTCCGCCGATGCGGTGACTGCGACCGCAGCCAGCGGCAAGGAATTGGGTGTGCTCGCGCAACGGCTCGAAGCCAGCCTTGGGCAGTTCAGGGCTTGATAAAGCCGCTCGCTTCACAGGGCCATCGCAGAAGCCGTGGCTAACCCTGTTATCATTTGGGCCCTTCAACCTGCCCATCTGATCCAGCGAGCGCATTCATGAGCACCGACAAGACCAACCAGTCCTGGGGCGGCCGTTTCAGCGAGCCCGTCGACGCCTTCGTCGCCCGATTCACCGCCTCCGTCGAGTTCGACAAGCGCCTCTATCGGCACGACATCATGGGTTCGATCGCCCACGCCACCATGCTGGAAAAGGCCGGGGTACTGACCGCAGACGAGCGCGATCAGATCATCGCGAACCTGAAAGACATTCAGGGCGAAATCGAGGCCGGCAGCTTCGATTGGCGCGTCGAACTGGAAGACGTGCACATGAACATCGAAGCCCGACTGACGGACCGCATCGGCGTAACCGGCAAGAAACTGCACACCGGCCGTTCGCGCAACGACCAGGTGGCGACCGACATTCGTCTCTGGCTGCGCGACGAGATCGACCTGATCCTTGGCGAAATCACCCGCCTGCAGCAGGGTCTGCTGGGCCTCGCCGAAGCCGAGGCGGACACCATCATGCCCGGTTTCACCCACCTGCAGACCGCCCAGCCGGTGACCTTCGGCCACCATCTGCTAGCCTGGTTCGAGATGCTCAGCCGCGACTACGAGCGCTTGGTCGATTGCCGCAAGCGCACCAACCGCATGCCGCTGGGCTCGGCCGCGCTAGCGGGCACCACCTACCCGATCCAGCGCGAAATCACCTGCGAACTGCTGGGGTTCGAAGCCATCTCCGGCAACTCGCTGGATGGCGTTTCCGATCGCGATTTCGCCATCGAATTCTGTGCCGCCGCCTCGGTGGCGATGATGCACCTGTCGCGCTTTTCCGAAGAACTGGTGCTCTGGACCAGCGCGCAATTTCAGTTCATCGACCTGCCCGACCGCTTCTGCACCGGATCCTCGATCATGCCGCAGAAGAAGAACCCGGACGTACCGGAACTGGTACGCGGCAAGACCGGCCGTGTGTTCGGCGCGCTGGCCGGCCTGCTGGTGCTGATGAAGGGCCAGCCACTGGCGTACAACAAGGACAACCAGGAAGACAAGGAGCCGCTGTTCGACGCCGCCGACACGCTGCGCGACTCGCTGCGCGCCTTTGCCGACATGGTCCCGGCCATCAAGCCCAAGCGCGAAATCATGCGCGAAGCGGCGCTGCGCGGCTTCTCAACCGCGACGGATCTGGCCGACTACCTGGTACGCAAAGGCCTGCCGTTCCGCGACTGCCACGAAATCGTCGGTCACGCGGTGAAGTTCGGCGTGCTGACCGGCAAGGACCTGGCCGAAATGAGCCTCGAGGAGCTGCGCCAGTTCAGCGACCAGATCACCGATGACGTCTTTGCGGTACTGACCCTAGAAGGTTCGGTGAAGGCTCGCGATCATATTGGCGGTACGGCACCCGCCCAGGTTCGCGCCGCCGTTCAGCGCGGCCGCGACTTGCTGACCACTCGCTAAACCTCATCACGTGGCAGGCGCGACGCGGCTCGTGCCTGTCAGACCGGAGAGTTGCATGTCCCTGAACATCCGCCCTGCCAGTCGCGATGATGCCGCGCTGATCCTGCGCTTCGTCACCGAGCTGGCAATCTATGAACGCGCCGAGCACGAAGTGAAAACCGACGTCGCCGGCATTGAAGCCAGCCTGTTCGCCGAAGACGCCAGCGCCAGTGCGCTGATCTGCGAGCGCGACGGCCAGCCGATCGGCTATGCGGTGTATTTCTTCAATTACTCGACCTGGCTCGGCCGCAACGGCCTCTATCTTGAAGACCTCTACGTCACCCCAGAGGCTCGCGGCACCGGCGCAGGCAAGGCGCTGCTCAAACACTTGGCGCGCCTGGCGGTGTCACGAGGTTGCGGGCGTTTCGAGTGGTCCGTGCTGGACTGGAACGAGCCCGCGATCAGGTTTTACGAGGCGCTGGGCGCGCGGCCTCAGGACGAATGGACCACCTACCGCCTGGCCGGCGACGCATTGAAGGCGCTGGCGGAGCAAGCCTGAGGCAGGCATGCGCGGGAACTCGACCGGACGGATCGCGCCAAACGCAATGTCGCCCGAGCTGGCCCCCACTTATGACCGACCTCAAAACGATGCTGCTGAATCAGGACACCCAAGGTGCTGAAGTATTCGACTCACCCAAGGAGCGCCTGAACTTCTATCGCTCGGAAATACACTTCGAGTCGACACTGCTGGCCAGCCGCACCAGTGGTTACCTGTCCTCGCAGTCGTTTCTGATGATCGCCTTCGCCTCTTCCATGGCCAACAGCAATCCCGACTGGGGCAGCCTGTTCCGGCTGGTTGTGCCAAGTGTTCTGGCACTCCTTGGGCTGCTCACCTCGCTGCATGCGATTCCCGGCATCCGCGCGAGCTTTGACGTGATCGAGCGCTGGCATCGCAAGCAGGCTGATCTGCTGCAAACCGAAGGCAATGTCGGACTGCTACCCAACCATGACTCGGCATTGTTTGGTGAAGGGAATAGCCCCCCAGGCGGCCAACGCTACAAGCGTACCCTGCTGTTTTCCTTAAGGACGCCGATCATCTTCGGCAGCGTCTGGGCATTGCTGGGCGCGTTCTGCATCGTCCTGTACTTCTTCGGCTGATCAGAGCCAATCCCGAAACTTGAACCAGGCATAAGGGATGATCGCCGACACGATCATCATCGCGAGCGCCATCGGGTAGCCGAACGGCCAGCCAAGCTCAGGCATGTGATCGAAGTTCATACCGTATACCGTGCCCACCAGTGTTGGCGGCAGAAACAGTACCGCCGCAATGGAGAACACCTTGATGATGGCGTTCTGCTCGATATTGATCAGACCCAGCGTGGCGTCGAGCAGGAATGCGATATCTCCCAGCAGCCGCGCCTGATGCTCCCCGAGCGAACGCACGTCGCGCTCCAACGCCTTCAGCAGGCCCTTGGCAACGCCCTGCCTGGGCTCATTGGCATGCAGTCGATAAAACGCCAACAGACGGGTTGAGCTGAACAGGCTTTCGCCCAACTGCGACAACAGCGAGCGGTTCTGCCCAAGCTGCTGGATGATCTGCTGCAGGTCCGTTCGCTGTTCTTTACGTTCATCGAAAATACACTTCGACAAGGTCTGAAGCTCGACCTGAACGCTTTCCAGGACGTCGGCAATCCGATCGACCACGGCATCCGCCAGGGCAAGAAAAATCTGGTGGCTGGAGGAAAAGGTCGACGGCTGCCGGGAACTCTTCGCCTCGAATTGCCGGAATGCACTGAGCTCGGTATAGCGAACGGTCACCAGGCAACGCTTGGTCAGGACAAAGGTCACCTGAGCATTTTCCGGTCGCCGGTCCGCGATCCCCATCACCACTGTAGTGGTCATGAAAATGGCCTCATCCTCGTCGTAGAAGCGCGAGGAATCCTCGATCTCAGCCAGTTCTTCCCGGGTTGGAATATCCAGTCCCAGGGCCGTTTCGATGAAACGCTCTTCCTCCGAGTCAGGCGATAGCAGATCGGCCCACAGTACATTCGCTGGAAGCGTTTGCAGATTCTCGGCAACACGCCTCACCAGCGCGCCGTTTTCAAGACAGTGAAAAATGATCATTGCTGTAGTCGCGTTCTCGATAAGTCATAGTAAGAATAGAAACCGACCCAAGCGAAGCGTTCAGCCGACCTTTCCGTAAAGGCAAGCTTGCCGGTACTCGCCTCGACACGCTATCGAGATTTCCACCTTACGAGAGTTGCGACATGAACGATGCCACGTCCGATGATGATGAAACCTTTGCCGAGGAAACCCTGATCCAGGCAATCGAAAACCAGCTTGAGGCCGGCGAACCCGCCGCCACTCAGGCTACGCTGAACAAACTGACCCTTGTCGGCTACGAGCGCGACGAGGTCCTCAAGCTGATGGCATTTGTGCTGGCTCGGGAGATCCGGCTGATGCTCGAGCAAGACCGTCCCTTCGACATCGATGGATACGAAACGCAGCTGCGTAACCTACCCGACCTCGCCGAATAGTCTTAGACAGAGGCAGGCGCGCACGCAGCATCTACACTTCGCAAACAGGGCCAAAGCCCATCACCCGAGGAGCAGACATGTCCTACACCCCAGAAGTAGTAGCCGAGCTGGAAATTCTTTGCCTGTTCAATCTCGACAACTCGCTCGAAGGCCTCAAAGTTCATCACGACGCCGGCCACACAGCCATCGCTGCCGCCGAGCGCCTGCACAGCAAAGGTCTGACAACCTTGCCCGACGGCGGCTACCTGACGAGCCTTGGCCGCGATGCCGCGGAGCACGCCCAAGTGTTGCTGACAATCCTCTCGGAGACCGTTCCGGCTTAAGCTGAAGGCGCCTAAATCCTAGCCGAGTGCACCATTTGCCGGTTTGAGCACCGCACAGGCGCTCGGCTATACCAGCCGCTTACAGCTGCGCCTTTCGCTGTCCCGTGCTAGTTTTCGCCTTTCGCCTCGATCAACATGTCGGACAACATCGTTTGCCTGAACGAATCACTTCATGACGCGCCGCCAGGAAATCCGTCCAATCCTTGAAGAGGGAATCGATCGCAAGGTGCTTACCGCGCTTCGTGCTCGCTTTCTTTCATTGAATACCGCGCGCCTGGAACGTACACGCCTGGCCATGTCGTCCCGCCAACAAGCCGTGCTCACGCTGTTGCCGCTGCTATTCCATGTAAACCATCCGATGCTGCCCGGATACGTTTCCAGTCTCACGCCAGCGGGACTGGCGGGCTTCGAGCCTGACGCCGAGACGTTGGCCGAAGCCCAGCGCTTGAGCCGGTCGTTCAGCTACAAGCCTCTGCGCGGTAAGCCGCCGCAACCCATTCTCGGCCTGTTTCTGATGGGCAGTCTTGGCACTGTGGCGCAGGACGACCAAAGCGATCTGGATGTCTGGGTTTGCCATGATCCCCATCTCTCGGCAGGGCAACTAAGCGAACTGCAGCGCAAGTGCGCGCTTCTCCAGGGATGGGCAGCAAAGCAAGGCAGTGAGGCGCATTTTTTTCTGGTCGACCCGCTCCGCTTCACTCAGGGCGAGCGCGAAGCCAAGCTGACCTCCGATGATTGCGGAACCACCCAGCATTACCTGCTGCTCGACGAGTTCTACCGGACGGCGCTCTGGCTGGGTGGGCGCACCCCCATCTGGTGGCTCGTGCCTGATTATGAAGAGCACCGCTACCATGACTACGTGCGCACCCTGCTGGACAAGCGCTTCGTGCGCAGCGACGAGGTATTGGATCTCGGCAGTCTCGCCAGCATCCCGCCCGGCGAGTACCTCGGCGCGGGCCTCTGGCAGCTGTACAAGGCCATCGAGTCGCCCTACAAGTCGCTGTTCAAGTTACTGCTGGTTGAGGTGTACGCCAGCGAACACCCGCAGGTGCGCTGTCTGAGCCTCGACTTCAAACAGGCGGTGTATGCCAATCGACTCGACCTGGACGACCTCGATCCTTACATAGTCGCCTACCGCAGAATCGAGCATTACCTCGCCAGCCGAGGCGATCAGGAACGCCTGGCGTTGTTGCGTCGATGTCTTTACCTGAAGGTCAACAAGCCCCTCAGTCAGCCGCCCAGCGGCCGCAGCAAAAGCTGGAAAAGGTGTTTGATCGAGCGCCTGACGGCGGAGTGGCAATGGGATCATCGCCGATTTGCTCAACTCGACGCACGCAGCCAGTGGAAAGTGCGGCGGGTTGTGGAGGAACGTCGAGCACTGGTTAACGAACTGACCTACGGCTACCGATTCCTCAGTGAGTTCGCGCGACGCCTACAGATCACCAGCAGCATCAACGGGCGGGATTTCGGCGTGCTTGGCAGGCGCCTGCATGCCGCGATCGAACGCAAGGCGGGCAAGGTCGAGGCCATCAACCTGGGCATCGCGCCCGACCTCGCCGAGCATAGCCTGACCCTCATACAGGGCTATGACGCTGCAGACGACGTCTACTGGGCGCTCTACGAGGGCAACCTGAATGCTCAGCAGCTCAGTAACTTTTCCCCGCTGAAGCGCTCCCGCGAGCTGGTTCCGCTGCTGGCTTGGTGCCATAGAAACGGCATTATCGATACGGCCACGCATGTCGCCCTGCACCCCGGGGACAGTGGCCTGACTGAAGCCGAGCTGTTCGCACTGCTGACCGATATCCGCCAGGCATTCCCGATGCCGCCCGCGGCGCTCGCAGACGAAGCGCTGCTGATCGCGGCCAGTCCGGTGAAGGTCCTGCTGCTGATAAACGTCGGGCTTGATCCATTGAATCCTCAGCAACCACTGTCGTTCGACGAGCTAACCGAATCGCTGCGACATGCCGTTACGCGGGACAACCTGGTGCTCAGCATCGATCAACTGACGCTGAACAGCTGGAGCGAACTGATCGCGACGCGCTATGAAGGCACATCCCCGTTGCCGGACTGCCTGCGTGACTTCTTGCAGGAACTACCCGTTCGTGGCGAGCGGCCGGACCTGCAGATACGCTGCTTCAGTCGAAACGCCGGCATGGCTCTCGCGCGACGTATCAACACTGTCTTTACCGATGCCCAGACGCTGTTGGACGAGCCGGGAGAAAGCCGTTATCTGCTGCAGGTCCGCCAGCACTACCACCTGCTCGATCTGGTGAGTGGGAATGTCCGGCATATTACGTTGAGTGACATGCCGGCCCTGCTGGAACATCTTGGCGAGGCTCACCACAGCGTCCGACGCATTCGCGTGGAGCGACACGCACTCGAAGGAACCGACCTGCCCCTGATCCTTGGTCAGGCCAGAGCGCACTGCATCCAAGTTTTCTACCGTGTTCAAGGAAGCCAGGCGGAGATCACCGTTCTCGATGAATTCAACGCGCTCTGGCGGCAGCAGCAACCCTATCGAGACGAGCAGCGGCTGCTAACGCCCTTGCTGCGCTTTTTGCAATCAGTGAGTTACCGCCGCAACACCCAGCTGCCGTTCGAGGAAAACCGGCTGGCAGCGATGGACATCCTGTTCTACCGACTCATGGCACCGGCAGCCGGCCAGGCACCGGACATTGAGCGCAGACCTTCCCCCCGGGAAAATGTCGGCGATCCTTTCTATGACGTGCAGGCCATTGTCGAACACAGCGAGCGAGGCCGCTCACGGGTGACCCTGTACTGTAACCATCAGGAGTTTTCGAGCCTGGAATACGGCGCCGAGCTGTTCGCCGCCGTCGCGCATTTCATTCTTGCGCAGCGGCGCGGTGCCGAGCGCTACCCCTGTTACATAACCGATCTAGACATGTCGGGCCTGCACGGTACCGGTCGGGCCCAGACGGTTCAGCACCTGCGCTACAAGGCGCATCTGGAAGCAGCACTCAACCAGGCGCTGGAGTCACTCTGAACCGTTGTGCGAACGCGCTTCGTCACAAACTTCTCAGAGATTGACGTCGCCCGCGGCTTCCGGCTGGTACTCGACAGCCAGCAGGGTCAACTTGAGTACCTTGCCGCTGGGTGTTGGCCAATCGATGTGTTGGCCCACGGTCATGCCCAACAGTGCTGTGCCTACCGGCGCCAGGACCGAAACGGTTCCTTCCTTGCCGGCATCCTGAGGAAACACCAGCGTAAGGTGATAATCCTTGCCGACTCCCTCATCGCGGCAATGAACGCGGGAGTTCATCGACACCACGCCGGCGGGCAACTCGCTGCGCTCGACCACCTGGGCGCGGGACAACTCCTCTTCGAGCGCCTCGGCGGCCGGACCGTAGTCAGCCAGACCGTCGAGCAAGCGCTCGAGTCGCTGGAGATCGGGTTGAGTGATGATGATGGGCGGTGCGCTGGTCATGGGTGCGGGTCAGCTCCTGAAAAAGTAAACAGACAAAAAAACAAAACCCCGCCCAAAGGCGGGGTTATTTAACCTGTAACCGACCCTATCACAGCTCATTAAATAAGCAAGCGCACCTGATTCGTGGCTTGGATCAGCTGCGCGCCACCCTCACAGGTCTTCGAACTCAAGCGCCTCGCCACCCTGCTGCTCGGTAACTCGGGACAAGAGTTCGCCAAGACGCTCATCGTTGGCATCACAGATCCACAGCGAGTTGGACTCGTCGTAGTCGAAATGGAATCCACCGGAACGCGCGGCCACCCACAGCTGGCGCAGCGGGGGCTGACGACTGAAGATCAACTGGGTGCCGTTCTCGAAACGCACGGTCAGCACGCCACCGGAATTCTCCAGATCGACGTCCATACCGCTGTGGTCGAACACGTCCTCGATTTCTTCCTGCGCAGCATCGACAAGATCGTGAAAGCGGGCTTCGCTCAGGCTCATGAATCCATTTCCTCAGTACGGGTTGCACGGTGGCACCGGGGGCCACCGACGATGCGGGCGAGCTTAGCAGGCCACCGCCGCGTCTAGCGAGCGGCGGTCCGGGCAGGTTTCCGATGTGGGACCGGCGAGCGCGGCCACATAGGCAATCCGACAGGTGCTGGGTATACTCCGGCCCATCGATTTTTCTAGGATTACCCCCCAATGAAGCGTCTGCTGCTTCCACTCATCGCATTGGCGGTTCTCGCTTCCGCGCTTACCGGCTGCGGCCAGAAAGGCCCGCTTTACCTACCGGACGACGAGGCAACTGCCAAAGAACGTTCCAAAGACCGATTCGAACTGTAAGGAGGCATTCATGGAGGCCTTCTCGTACCGCGACGGTCAGCTCTTCGCGGAGGGTGTGGCGTTGCCCGCTCTCGCGCAACGCTTCGGCACCCCCACCTACGTCTACTCGCGAGCACATATCGAGGCACAGTACCGCGCCTATGCGGACGCACTGCAAGGCATGCCGCATTTGGTCTGTTTTGCCGTCAAGGCGAACTCGAACCTTGGCGTACTCAACGTACTGGCCCGCCTTGGCGCCGGCTTCGATATCGTTTCGCGTGGCGAACTCGAGCGCGTCCTGGCGGCCGGTGGTCAGCCTGACCGCATCGTATTCTCCGGTGTAGGCAAGACGCGCGACGACATGCGCCGTGCATTAGAAGTCGGCGTGCACTGCTTCAACGTCGAATCGACCGACGAGCTCGAGCGCCTGCAGCAGGTTGCAGCCGAGCTGGGCGCCGTGGCACCGGTTTCGCTGCGGGTCAATCCGGACGTCGATGCCGGAACCCATCCCTACATATCCACCGGCCTCAAGGAAAACAAGTTCGGCATCGCCATCGCCGACGCCGAAGAGGTTTATGCCCGCGCTCACGAGCTGAGCAACCTGGAAGTTGTCGGCGTCGATTGCCACATCGGCTCGCAGCTCACCACGCTGCCGCCGTTCCTCGATGCGCTCGACAGGCTGCTGGCCTTGATCGACCGCCTCGCCGTGCGTGGCATCCGCATCAAACATCTGGATCTGGGCGGCGGCCTGGGCGTGCGCTATCGCGAGGAGCAGCCACCGCTTGCGGGTGACTACATCCAGGCCGTGCGCAAGCGCATCGACGGTCGCGCCCTGGCGCTGGTGTTCGAGCCCGGGCGGTCGATCGTGGCCAATGCTGGGCTGCTGCTGACCCGGGTGGAATACCTCAAGCACACCGAGCACAAGGATTTCGCCATCGTCGACGCAGCGATGAATGACCTCATCCGTCCTGCCCTTTATCAGGCCTGGATGGACGTCGTACCGGTGCAGCCGCGTGAAGGCGAGGCGCGCCACTACGACATCGTCGGCCCGATCTGCGAGACCGGTGACTTCCTTGCCAAGGAGCGTCCGCTGGTACTCGCCGAGGGCGATCTGCTGGCCGTTCGTTCCGCGGGCGCCTATGGTTTCGTCATGAGTTCGAACTACAACACCCGCGGCCGTGCTGCCGAGGTGCTGGTGGATGGCGACGAAGCCTACGAAGTGCGCCGCCGCGAAAGCGTGCAGGAGCTATACGCTGGCGAAAGCCTGCTGCCTGCCTGAGGCCACAACGATGCTTTTGCGTTTTACCAAGATGCACGGCCTGGGCAATGATTTCATGGTCATCGACCTGATCAGCCAGCACGCGCACATCCAGCCCAAGCACGCCAAGCAATGGGGTGATCGGCATACCGGCGTGGGTTTCGATCAGCTGCTGCTGGTCGAGCCGCCGCACAATCCCGACGTGGATTTCCGCTATCGCATCTTCAACTCCGATGGTTCGGAGGTGGAGCAATGCGGTAACGGTGCGCGCTGCTTTGCCCGCTTCGTACTGGACAAGCGCCTGACCATGAAGCGGCAGATCCGCGTCGAGACCAAAGGCGGCATTATCGAGCTGAACATCCGTCCTGACGGGCAGATCAGTGTCGACATGGGCCCGCCTCGCCTGACTCCGGCCGAGATCCCTTTCCTGGCTGATATACAGGCCTTGAGTTATCCGCTAGACGTCGAAGGCCAGCAGCTGAATATCGCCGCTGTATCCATGGGCAACCCCCACGCCGTGCTCCGTGTGGAGGACGTCGACAACGCTCCGGTGCACGGCCTCGGGCCGAAGATCGAGCATCATTCGCGCTTTCCCCAGCGGGTCAACGCCGGCTTCATCCAAGTGATCGACCGTCAGCACGCCAAGCTGCGAGTCTGGGAGCGCGGCGCAGGCGAAACCCAAGCCTGCGGTACCGGCGCCTGCGCGGCGGCAGTCGCCGCGATTCAGCAAGGCTGGATGGATTCTCCGGTGCAGCTCGATCTGCCGGGCGGCCGTCTGTCCATTGAATGGGCAGGCGCTGGACAGCCCGTTATGATGACCGGCCCCGCCGTTCGCGTATTCGAAGGACAGGTTCGCCTATGACCGAGCAAAACCAGGACAAGCCACAGCTGCCGGACGCAGAAGCCGTCGCGGCCTATCTGCGAGCTCATCCGGAGTTCTTTGTCGATCACGACGAGCTGATTTTGGAGCTGCGCATTCCCCATCAGCCCGGCACTGCCGTGTCGCTGGTCGAGCGGCAGGTCAAACTGCTGCGTGAGCGAAACATCGAGGTACGCCATCGCTTGTCGCACCTGATGGATGTAGCGCGCGATAACGACCGGCTGTTCGACAAAACGCGTCGACTGGTGCTGGATCTGCTGGATGCCAACAGCCTGGAAGAGGTCATCGGCGCGGTGGACGAAAGCCTGCGTCACGAGTTCCAGGTGCCATTCGTGAGCCTGATCCTGTTCAGCGAAACGCCGCTGCCAGTGGGGCGCAGCGTCACCAGCGCTGAAGCCCAGCAAGCGATCGGCGGGCTGCTCGGCAGCGGCAAGACTGTCTGCGGCGTGCTTCGT
Source organism: Stutzerimonas tianxiuensis (assembly GCF_053470365.1). Lineage (NCBI taxonomy): Bacteria > Pseudomonadati > Pseudomonadota > Gammaproteobacteria > Pseudomonadales > Pseudomonadaceae > Stutzerimonas > Stutzerimonas tianxiuensis. The sequence continues at coordinate 149,786 of NZ_JBPVWS010000004.1, forward strand.
CCGCACGAACTGGCTTACCTCTTCGGCGAACAGGAAAGCCGCAGCATCGGCTCGGCGGCGGTGGTCGCACTGAACCAGCAGCAGGGCATCCTCGCGATTGGCAGCGAAGACCCGCAGCACTACAAGAGCTCACTGGGCACCTTGTTCCTCGGCTACATTGCCGAAGTGCTGACCCGCGTGCTGCCGTCCTACTCCACACCGCTGCGCTCGGTGCGCTGAGCGACCAGCCTCCCGATACGACGGGCTACAGCCTGAGCGTCAGGCGCAGCCCGTAGCTAGCCGGCACTCCCAGGAAGCCGCTCATGCAAACCGACCTCGACGCCTACTTCGAACACTTGCGCAGCGAGCGGCAGATGTCGCCGCATACACTCGACGGCTATCGTCGCGACCTGGCCAAGGTGGTCAGCTTCTGTGACAAGCAGCGACTGGCCGACTGGCAGCAGCTAAAAAGTCCGCATGTACGCCAGCTCATTGCCGAGCAGCATCGCCAGGGCCAATCCGGACGCAGCCTCGCTCGGTTGCTGTCGTCGATGCGTGGGCTGTATCGCTATCTCAATCAGGAGGGCCGCTGCGCCCACGATCCGGCTGCCGGCATCTCCGCACCCAAGGGTGAACGGCGCCTGCCGCGACTGCTCGACACCGACCGGGCCATGCAATTGCTGGATGGCGGTATCGAGGACGACTTCATCGGCCATCGTGACCAGGCGATGCTGGAGCTGTTCTATTCATCAGGATTGCGCCTGGCCGAGCTGGTCGGACTCAACCTCGACCAGCTGGACCTGGCCGACGGGCTGATTCAGGTTCAAGGCAAGGGCAACAAGGCGCGGGTGCTGCCCGTCGGCCGCAAAGCGCGCGAAGCCCTCGAAGCCTGGCTGCCACTGCGTGCGTTGAGCAACCCGTCGGATGGCGCCGTGTTCGTCAGCCAGCAGGGGCGGCGCCTGGGACCACGAGCAGTGCAGCTACGGGTGCGCGAGGCGGGCGTGCGTGAACTGGGTCAGCACCTGCACCCGCATATGCTCAGGCACAGCTTTGCCAGCCACATGCTGGAGTCCTCCCAGGATTTGCGCTCCGTGCAGGAGCTGCTCGGCCATGCAGACATCGGTACCACCCAGATCTATACCCACCTGGACTTTCAGCATCTGGCCAAGGTCTATGACCAGGCGCACCCACGCGCCAAACGCAAGCAAGGCAGTGAACCATGAGTATTCAACTGATCACCTTTGACCTTGACGACACACTGTGGGACGTCGGCCCGGTCATTCACAGCGCGGAGAACAGCCTGCGTGACTGGCTGGGTCAGCATGCACCGCGGCTTGGCGGATTTCCGGTGGAATCGCTCGCCGCTATCCGCCGCATGTTGGTCGAGGCCGAACCTGGTCTCAAGCACCGTATCAGCGAGCTGCGCCGCCGCATCCTGTTCCACGCCTTGCATGACGCCGGCTACCTGGAAGGCGAGGCAGGTACCCTCGCCGATCAGGCATTTGAAGTCTTTCTCGAGGCGCGCCACGCCATCGACCTCTTTCCTGATGTACACCCTACGCTTGAGCATCTGGCCAATCACTACACGCTTGGCGTGCTGACCAACGGCAACGCGGACATCCGGCGGCTGGGCTTGGCCGACTATTTCCAGTTTGCCTTGTGCGCGGAGGAGCTGGGGATTGGCAAGCCGGACCCTCGACCGTTCCAGGAAGCGCTCGCGCGAGCGGGCGTAGCCGCCGAGCACGCCGTCCATATCGGCGACCATCCTGACGATGACATCGGCGGAGCGCAGCGCGCTGGCGTTCGTGCCATCTGGTTCAACCCGGGCGGAAAAGCGTGGCAGCACGAAGGCCAGCCCGACGCCGAGGTTCGCAGCCTGGCAGAGTTGCCTGCGCTGCTCGCCCGGTGGCGATAGCCTGACACTCCCGCAGATACGACAAAGCCCAACACAACCGTGCTGGGCTTCTTAGCGGTCCCGCCTGGCGACGTGACCTATCGTCCAATCAGAACCTCTCGACGTTAGATAGGGCGGCTGCCGTATTTACTGTCGGGCTTCTTCGGCGGATCAGCGACGACGTTGGGTTCGACTTCCTGTACGCGCCCCCCGCGTGCCAGAAACTCTTCCATCGCACGAGCCAACTCGTCCCGTTCCTTCTGCTTGGCCTCCAGACTCGGCAGCTCTTCGACAACAACCGCCTTGGCCTTCTTTTTACTGGTGGGCGTCGCACGGTCACTGTCAGTGCTTTCGTCGTCGGCGCTGTTTTCGGCTTCGCCGTCATCGGCAGCAGCCAACTCCTCGCCCTCGTCCTCGTCGTTTGTGTCCAGATCGTCTTGTTCTAATTCTTCGTCGCTCATGTTCAACCTCGTACTTGCCAAAGCGGAAGTTATAGCCCAGCGATGTGCTTTGTTCGCCATCGCCAAAAAAAATTCAACTTGCCATTCCGTGCAACGTGGCCAGTACTTGCCTGGCGCCACCTTGATCCCGGTGTTCCCCAAGATAGACGCCCTGCCAGGTCCCCAGGGCCAAGCGCCCCTCGCGTACGGGCAAACTCACCTGGCAACCCAACAGGCTCGCCTTGAAATGTGCCGGCAGATCGTCCGGCCCTTCGTAATCGTGTTCGTAGCCAGCTTCGCCCTGCGGCACAAGACGGTTGAAAAACCGCTCGAAATCGCGCCGGACTGCACCATCGGCATTCTCATTGATGGTCAATGAAGCCGAGGTATGCCGCAGCCACAGGTGTAACAGACCGGCCTCGCATTGTTGCAGTTCCGGCAGCTGTGCAAGCAGCTCGTCGGTTATCAGATGGAAGCCTCGCGGCCTCGGGCGCAGCGTGATGAGTGTCTGTCGCCACATTCTCAAAGACCCCTTCGGCTCTTGAACGCGCGCATTCTAGCGCGGCGCCAGAAAAAACAAAGGGCGCCCTGAGGCGCCCTTATCAACAGCGGTGAACTCAGCGCTTGTTGGTGAACTCCGGATAAGCCTCGAGGCCGCACTCGACAACGTCGACGCCCTCGTATTCTTCCTCTTCGCTCACCCGCAGCCCCATGACCGCTTTGAGGATGCCCCAGACGATCAAGCTGGCAATGAACACCCAGGCGAAGATCGACACCAGGCCCAGCAACTGCGCGCCGAATGTCGCGTCCGCATTGGTCAGCGGCACCGCCAGCAGACCCCACATGCCCACCACGCCATGCACCGAAATGGCACCGACCGGGTCATCGAGCTTGAGTTTGTCCAGGGCCAGGATGCTGAAGACCACCAGCACGCCACCCACGCCACCGATGAGCACCGACTGCAGCGCGCTTGGCGTCAGTGGCTCAGCGGTAATCGCAACCAGGCCAGCCAGCGCACCGTTTAGGACCATGGTCAGATCCGACTTACCGAACAGCAGACGTGCCGTGATCAGCGCCGCAACCAGGCCACCGGCGGCCGCCATGTTGGTGTTGGTGAACACCTGAGCTACAGCGTTGGCGTCTTCGATGGTGCTCATCTTCAGCTGCGAACCGCCGTTGAAGCCGAACCAGCCCATCCACAGGATAAAGGCCCCCAGGGTCGCCAACGGCAGGTTGGCGCCGGGAATCGCGTTGATCTGTCCGTTAGGGCCGTACTTACCCTTGCGCGGACCAAGCAGCAGCACGCCAGCCAGGGCAGCGGATGCGCCCGCCATGTGCACCAGACCAGAGCCCGCGAAGTCGAGGAAACCGGCCGCATCGAGGAAACCGCCGCCCCACTTCCAGAAGCCCTGTACGGGATAGATCACGCCAGTCATCACCACCGCGAAAGCGATAAATGCCCAGAGCTTCATCCGCTCGGCCACTGCACCCGACACCACTGACATGCAGGTTGCGGCGAAGACGACCTGGAAGAAGAAGTCGGCACGGGTCGAGTAATAAGGCGCGTCCTCGCCCCCTGCGGCGACTACGTCGACGGCGTTCTCGTCACCGATCAGGAAGCCCAGGCTCGGCAGGATGCCGCCGTCCGGGCTGGAATACATGATGTAGTAACCGATCAGCAGGTACATGATCGATGCCACGGCGTAGAGCACGATGTTCTTGGTGAGGATTTCAGCGGTGTTTTTCGCCCGAACCAAACCGGCTTCGAGCATGGAAAAACCGGCGGCCATCCACATCACCAGCGCACCGCAGATGAGGAAGTAGAAGGTATCGAGTCCGTACTGGACGGGTATCAAAGCTGTGCTATCCATTTTTTATCACCTTTTGCCGAGCGCCTTACAGCGCTGTTCGGTTAAGGCGCCCGGGTTGGCTCCGGGCGCACTCCGTGTGCTTACAGGTTGTAGCCGCGCTCGTTGTGCAGGCTGAGGTCCAGGCCGATGGTTTCTTCTTCTTCGGTGACACGCAGCCCCATTACCACATCGATCACCTTGAGGATCACGAAGGTGACGATGGCGGTGTAGACGACGGTGAAGAGCACGCCCTTGAACTGGATCCACAGCTGCAGTGCGATGTTTTCCACCTCACCGAAGCCGCCCAGTGCCGGGGCCGCAAACACACCCGTCAACAGCGCACCGACGATGCCGCCGACCCCGTGCACACCAAAGGCGTCCAGGGAATCGTCGTAACCGAGCTTGCGTTTAAGGCTGGTGGCACAGAAGAAGCAGATGACGCCCGAGGCGAGACCGATGATCAGCGCGCCCATCGGGCCGACCGTGCCGGCGGCTGGGGTGATGGCAACCAGGCCGGCCACCACACCTGAAGCGATGCCCAGCGCGCTGGGTTTGCCGTGGGTCAGCCACTCAGCAAACATCCAGCTCAGCGCAGCCGCAGCGGTTGCGATCTGGGTAACCAGCATGGCCATGCCCGCGGTGCCGTTAGCAGCCAGCGACGAGCCGGCGTTGAAGCCGAACCAGCCGATCCAGAGCATCGCCGCGCCGACCAGGGTGAGGCCGAGGTTGTGCGGCGCCATCGGGGTGGTCGGAAAGCCCTTGCGCTTGCCGAGCACTATGCAAGCCACGAGGCCAGCAATACCCGCGTTGATGTGGACCACGGTGCCGCCCGCAAAATCAAGCACGCCCCAGTCCCACATCAGGCCGCCGTCGCCGCCCCAGACCATATGGGCGATCGGCGCATACACCAGCGTGAACCAGACGCCCATGAATACCAGCATCGCGGAGAACTTCATGCGCTCGGCGAAGGCACCGACGATCAGCGCCGGGGTAATGATGGCGAAGGTCATTTGGAAGGTGATGAACACGCTTTCCGGTACGGTGCCGGTGAGGCTGTCGGGCGTCAGGCCACTCAGGAATGCACGCCCGAGTCCGCCGACGAAAGAGTTGAGGTTGGTGACGCCTGCTTCCATGCCCGCCGTGTCGAACGCCAGGCTGTAACCGTAGACCATCCACAGGATGCTCATCAGGCCGGTGATGGCGAAGCACTGCATCATGACCGAGAGGATGTTCTTGGAACGGACCATGCCGCCGTAGAACAGCGCCAGGCCTGGAATCGTCATGAACAGCACCAGCGCAGTGGCTGTGAGCATCCATGCCGTATCGCCGGAATCAAGCGTTGCCTCCTGCGCCATGGCGATGCCGGGGCTTATCAGAGACAAAAGGGCTCCTAGCCCTGCGAATTTTCGCAGAGTCATGGTTTTACTCCTGGGGCGTGGGGTTCGTAGGCCTGCTAGGCAGGCAATCGCAATGCTCGGGCGGTGCGTGGCGACGTGTCGGGCGTAACCGCCCGCTCAAACGCGCGCTACGCGCCGGGACGTCAGATTGCGTCGGTATCGGTTTCGCCAGTGCGGATGCGAATGGCTTGCTCCAGATTCACGACGAAGATCTTGCCGTCGCCAATCTTCCCGGTGTTGGCCGCCTTGGTGATGGCCTCGATCACGCGATCGAGCTGGTCATCGGCGATTGCGACATCAATCTTCACCTTCGGCAGAAAATCGACCACGTATTCAGCGCCGCGATAAAGCTCGGTATGACCTTTCTGGCGACCGAAACCCTTGACCTCGGTGACCGTAATGCCTTGAACGCCAATCTCGGACAGCGACTCGCGTACGTCGTCCAGCTTGAACGGCTTGATGATGGCAGTGACTAGTTTCATGAAACTTCTCCCGTTTAGGTGGACTTGCCCCAGAAGTACGAACCCGGCTCAAGTCTAAGCGCAGTGTCTGGCTCTTGTAACGCGCCGGCGTTGCCGAGCGACCATCCGACACCATCAACCGATCCGACGAAACGTCCCGAATCGCCTATGCACCGCAACCTGCTGGTGCATCTGTCACATGGAACTAAGCAGAATCAATGCCAGCTTTTTGCAATGCCCGGCCTCAGGCGCTCCGCAAAGGCGGCACGGGCCTACGTCGAGGCGCGCCCGCCGGATCACGCACCATGCCGGTGCACGGCAACGCAACGCTGTGCCCGCAATCGTGCACTGGCGCCCGCAGGACGGCTGAACTGCCCGTGCTACACTGCGCGTCGCTCAGATACAGGTAATACTCATGTTCCCACCCAAAGCTTTTCTCGACGCCGTCGGCGCCCAGGCCTCACGGCTTTTCAGCGGTGAAAACCCCCTGCCCCGCGCAGAAGTCGAAGCCCAGCTCAAAGGCATCGTGCAAGGTGCGCTGAGCAAGCTCGATGTGGTCAGCCGCGAAGAATTCGACAGCCAGATGGTGGTGCTTGCACGCACCCGCGCGAGGCTTGAAGCCCTCGAAGCCAAGGTCGCCGAGCTGGAAGAGAAACTCGCGCCACCCGCCTCCGAATAGGCCGGCTGGCGTCTCGATCAAAGGAGTGATCGGATGTCCCTCGCAATAGTCCACAGCCGCGCCCAGGTCGGCGTGGAAGCGCCCACCGTGACGGTGGAGGCGCACCTCGCCAACGGGCTGCCTTCGCTGGCGCTGGTTGGCTTGCCGGAAACGGCCGTTAAGGAAAGCAAGGATCGCGTGCGCAGCGCGATCCAGACGTCCGGCTTTGATTTCCCAGCTCGACGAATCACCCTCAACCTTGCTCCAGCCGATCTACCGAAGGATGGTGGCCGTTTTGATCTGGCTATCGCGCTGGGCATATTGGCGGCGAGCGGTCAGATACCCGCCGACCGCCTCGACACGCTCGAATGCCTGGGCGAGCTGGCGCTTTCCGGCTCACTGCGACCGGTTCAGGGTGTGCTGCCTGCGGCTCTCGCAGCCCGCCAGGCCGGACGCGCACTGCTGGTACCGCGAGCCAATGCCGAGGAAGCCAGCCTGGCGTCGGGATTGGTGGTCTACGCGGCCGACCATTTGCTGGAAGTCGCTGCACATTTCAACGGTGTGACTCCGATCGAACCCTTCCACGCCCAAGGGCTGTTGCGTCAGGTGCTGCCCTACCCTGATCTCGCTGATGTGCAAGGCCAGGCGGCAGCCAAGCGTGGATTGCTGGTGGCTGCCGCGGGTGGGCATAACCTGCTGTTATCAGGACCTCCTGGTACCGGCAAAACCTTGCTGGCCAGCCGGCTCCCAGGCCTGCTTCCGCCTCTGGAAGAAAAGGAAGCGCTGGAAGTCGCCGCGATTCAGTCTGTCGCCAGTCAGTCACCCTTAGCGCATTGGCCACAGCGTCCTTTTCGGCAGCCCCATCACAGTGCATCGGGACCGGCGCTGGTCGGCGGCGGCAGTCGGCCCAGGCCAGGCGAAATCACGCTGGCGCATCAGGGCGTGCTATTTCTCGATGAGCTCCCCGAGTTCGACCGCAAGGTCCTTGAGGTTCTGCGCGAGCCGCTGGAATCTGGCTGCATCGTCATCGCGCGAGCACGCGACAAGGTGCGCTTCCCCGCCCGTTTCCAGTTGGTCGCGGCGATGAATCCCTGCCCGTGTGGTTACCTGGGCGATCCCAGCGGGCGCTGTCGCTGTTCGCCTGATCAGATTCAACGCTACCGCGGCAAGCTTTCCGGACCGCTGCTCGATCGTATCGACCTGCACCTGACAGTCGCGCGCGAAGCCACGGCTTTGAACGCCCCCCTGGCTGGCAACGAAACCACACAACGGGTCGCCGCTCAGGTGGCCGAAGCGCGGCGCATTCAGCTCGAGCGACAGGGCTGCGCCAATGCCTTCCTCGATCTTGCCGGCTTGCGCCGTTGTTGCGCATTGCAGCCCGAGGACCAGCAGTGGCTCGAGCGCGCTTGCGAACGACTCGGACTGTCCCTACGCGCTGCACATCGGATCCTCAAGGTCGCACGCACACTGGCAGATATTCAGCAGGCCGAATCCATTGGTCGCGCGCACCTGGCCGAGGCATTGCAGTACCGGCCTGGCAACCAGGCGGGTTGAACCCAGGGACCAAACCCTTTGCAGGCTCAACGGTGATCAACTTAGCGCACGCAGCAGCCTGAAAAGACCGAAAAATACGCTGCGCATGGCGGCATCTTACGGTTACATCCAAGCGCCCACACCCAAACGTCAGGGTGCGGGCCCGGTCTAAAGCTGACCGATATGTTAGATTGCGTCCTCTTCGCCACAGGCGGCCACTCCCCAATCTGTAATCAAGGAGCGCAGCATGGAGGCCAACAAGTCTTCCTCTCCCACCCTCAATCCCCCGGTGTTCTACGGTTCTGCCGTGCTTATCCTGTTGCTGGTGATCTACAGCGTCGCGACCCCGGAACACGCTCAAGGCGTGTTCAGCAACGTCCAGGCCTGGATCATCGCCAACGTCAGCTGGCTCTACATTCTTGCTGTCGCGGTCATCCTGCTGATGGTCGTACTGCTGGCGCTCAGCCGTTACGGCGAGATCAAACTGGGCCCTGACCACAGCGAGCCGGACTACAGCTATCTGACGTGGTTTTCAATGCTGTTTTCGGCAGGTATGGGCATCGGCCTGATGTTCTTCGGCGTAGCCGAGCCGGTCATGCACTTCCTCTCGCCTCCGGTCGGTGAAGGCGGCACCGTCGCCGCCGCGCGCGAAGCCATGAAGATCACCTTCTTCCACTGGGGCCTGCACGCCTGGGCCATCTACGCCATCGTCGCGATGATCCTGGCCTATTTCAGCTTTCGCCAAGGCCTGCCGCTGACCCTGCGCTCAGCGCTGTATCCACTGATTGGCGAGCGCATTCATGGCCCGATTGGGCATGCGGTGGACATCTTCGCCATCATCGGTACCGTGCTGGGGGTTGCCACCTCGCTGGGGCTGGGCGTCACCCAGATCAATACCGGCCTGAATCACCTCTACGGCGTGCCCATTTCCGTTCCGGTGCAGATCATGCTGATCGCCGGAACGACCGTCCTGGCCACCATCTCGGTGGTCACCGGCCTGGACAAGGGCGTACGGCGACTGTCCGAGCTGAACCTGACTCTGGCGGTGCTATTGCTGTTACTGGTGCTGATCGCCGGCCCGACCGTGTTCATCCTGCAGACCTTCGTGCAGAACACCGGTAATTACTTCTCCCAGATCGTCACCGCCACGTTCAACCTCTATGCCTACGAACCGAACGACTGGATCGGTGGCTGGACCTTGTTCTACTGGGGCTGGTGGCTGGCCTGGTCGCCCTTTGTTGGCCTGTTTATCGCCCGCATTTCACGTGGCCGCACCATCCGCGAATTCGTCACCGGCGTGCTGCTGGTGCCAACGGCTTTCACCCTGCTATGGATGACCGTGTTCGGCGACACGGCAATTCACATGATTCTCTGGGACCACGTCACCAGCCTGGGCGAAGCCATCGAGCGGGACAGTTCACTGGCACTGTTCGCCTTCCTCGAACATTTCCCCTTCGCCTCGCTGCTGTCGCTGATCGCCATCATCATGGTGGTGGTGTTCTTCGTCACTTCGGCAGACTCCGGCGCCCTGGTGGTGGACATGCTCGCCTCCGGCGGCATGGACAAGACGCCGACCTGGCAGCGGGTGTTCTGGGCTGCTTCCATGGGGATCGTCGCTATCGCGCTACTGCTCGCCGATGGCCTGACCGCTCTACAGACAGCGACCATTGCCAGTGCCTTGCCCTTCACCATAGTGCTGCTCTGCGCCATGTGGGGCTTGCTCAAGGCGCTGCGCGTCGATGCTACCAAGCAGGGCCTGCGCTACCAGGCAGTCAGCACTACCCCGACCGCTCCGCAGTCAGAAGGTGGCTGGCGCAGCCGGGTGCAGAACATGACCCGCTATCCGCGCCGTCGTGATGTAGAACGCTTCCTCAACGAGATCGCAGCGCCCGCCTGCGCCGCCGTCGCCGAGGAGTTGCGCAAGCAGGGTTATGGGGTCGAGCTGACCACCGGCGAGGACAACCGAACCGGACTGCATATTACCCACGAGGGCGCGCCCGATTTCTTCTATCAGGTGCGTCCGCGCGGCTACCCGATGCCGAGCTTCGTCGCGACCGAGGAGGAAGATGGCGATGAGCCCACCTACTTCCGCGCCGAGGTCCATCTCAAGGAAGGCGGGCAGAACTACGATGTGATGGGCTGGAGTCGAGACGGCGTGATTGGCGACATCCTCGACCAGTACGAGAAGCACATGCACTTCCTGCACATGGTTCGCTGATGGTCCGCGCCGGGCTCTTGCCCGGCGCTTCGTTTCAACCGCTGGCTTCGGCCGCGTAACCGCCATTGAGAAAAGAGCCGAGCTCGGCCAGCGGCAGCGGCTTGCTGATCAGATAGCCTTGCACCTGGTCTGCACCGAAGCGCCGCAATTGGCCGAGTTGTGCCGCCCCCTCCACGCCTTCAGCCACCACTTCCAAGCCCAGGTTGTGCGCTAGGTCGATCATCGCGCGAACCAGCCGGCCGTTCTGGGGCCGCGCGGCCATCTGGTCGACGAAACTCTTGTCGATCTTCAGCAGGCTGATCGGCAGTCGGCTGAGGTGTACGAACGACGAGAATCCGGTTCCAAAATCATCCAGCGAGAAGCGCACACCTAACGCGGCCAAGGCGTTCATGGTGCTGCGCACCTGATCGCTGCGCCGCATCACTGCGGTTTCGGTAAGTTCGAACTCCAGCCAATGCGGGTCGACACCGCGCTCCGCGATGAGCCGCTGAAGGGTTGTCAGCAACTGGCTGTCCTGAAACTGGCGGAACGACAGGTTGACGGCCATGTGCAGCTCGCCTGCACCGCTTTCGCGCAGGCTTTGCATGTCACGCAGCGCCCGTGCGATCACCCAGTAGCCGAGCGGTACGATCAAGCCGCTTTCTTCGGCCATGGGGATGAATTCGTCCGGCCCGAGAAGCCCACGCTCGGCATGCGGCCAGCGCACCAGTGCCTCCATGCCTACGATGCGACCTGTATCGATGCAGAGCCGCGGCTGATAGTGCAGCTCAAGGTCATCGCGCCGCAGCGCTCGCCGCAACTCGCCTTCAAGGTCGGCAAGGTGACAGGCGCTACGGTTGACCCGCTCGTTGTAGAGATACCAAGTACAGCCTTGATTCGCTTTCGCTTGGCGCATGGCCACCTGCGCCAGCCAGAGCAGCTGATCGGGGTCTGTATCGGCCTTGGCGTGCGCCAGCCCGAGACTGCAGCCAAGCATCAGGGTATCGCCGTCAATCCAGTAGGGTTCGGCCATCGCCTCGACGATTCGGTCTGCGATTTGCTCCGCACGATGCGGCTGACGCTCTGTATCGAGTAACAACGCAAACTCGTCCCCGCCCAGACGCGCCAGGGTGTCACCCACTTCCAGCTGCGCCTTCAAGCGCGCCACGACCTGCAGAATCAGGCGATCCCCCGCCTGATGCCCAAGGGCATCGTTGACCCGGCGAAAGTTGTCCAGGTCCAGGCAACCGAACGTCAGACCTTGCCCCTCATGCTCGGCCAGGCGCGATGCGAGCAACGCCTGAAAACCCTGGCGATTGGCGATGCCGGTCAGCGGGTCCTGTACAGCCAGCCTCTGCAGCGCGCCCTCCAGGTTGCACCGTTCGCGCGCATAACGCACACAGCGCCCCACCATGTCCGCGCTCAAACGAGGGCCGGGGAGCCAGTCGATGACACCTTCCGGCAGATCCGCAGGTTCATCTTCGAGCAACAGCACGGTAGGCCAGGGAAAGTGCGCCGACGCGGGACGACAGCCCGGCGTGGCAATCAACAGGGCGTGGCTGGACTCGGCAAGCAGAGCGGTGGCGGCCGACCAGTCTTCGGCCACACTCAGTCGATGACGGCCGTGCACAGACGAAAGGGCAACCTGAAGCTCTTCGGTCCACCTGGGCACATCGGCCAGCAGAACCAGACGCATGGGTTGTGTAGACGATCTCACGGTGTTTCCCCGGTTCGAACGGAGCTGGAGGTGGCTCGCCACCTCGACGGTTACACCTCCCTGTGTGAAGCGGGGCGGCAAGCTGAGCAGCCTAAAACGGGCGCCGCGCGCATAGACTAGTGCATCGTGACGAATAACCCAGCCCTGTCGGCGACGACCGGTAGCGCCAGTGCCCGGACGTTACCAATTAGCGGGGCCAGCCCTGCTAAACTCTCGCCCCCGCTTCAACAGACCAAACGAGAATGTCCCGACTCAATCCCCGGCAGCAGGAAGCCGTGAACTACGTCGGCGGCCCCATGCTGGTGCTCGCCGGTGCCGGTTCCGGCAAAACCAGCGTGATCACTCGCAAGATCGCCTATCTGGTGCAGCAGTGCGGCATCCAGGCCCGCCACATCGTCGCCATGACCTTCACCAACAAGGCGGCGCGCGAGATGAGGGAACGCGTCGGCACGCTGCTCAAAGGTGCCGAGGCGCGCGGGCTGACCGTGTCCACCTTCCACAACCTGGGGATGAACATCATCCGCAAGGAATACGCGCGTCTGGGCTACAAGCCCGGCTTCTCGATCTTCGACGACGGCGACATCAAGGCGCTGCTCACCGACATCATGCAGAAGGAGTATTCCGGCGATGACGGCGCCGATGAGATCAAGAACTACATCGACAGCTGGAAGAATGACCTGATTCTGCCTGACGAGGCACTGGCCAACGCGCGCAACCCCAAGGAACAGACTGCCGCCATCGTCTACCTGCACTACCAGCGCACGCTCAAGGCCTACAACGCGGTGGACTTCAACGACCTGATCCTGCTGCCGGTCAAGCTCTTCCAGGAGCACGCCGACATCCTGGAGAAGTGGCAGAACCGCATCCGCTACCTGCTGGTCGACGAATACCAGGACACCAACGCCAGCCAGTATCTGTTGGTGAAACTGCTGGTCGGCATGCGCAACCAGTTCACCGTAGTTGGTGACGACGACCAGTCGATCTACGCCTGGCGTGGCGCGCGACCGGAAAACCTGATGCTGCTCAAAGAGGACTACCCGTCCTTGAAAGTGGTGATGCTGGAGCAGAACTACCGCTCCACCAGTCGCATCCTCAAATGCGCCAACATCCTCATCGCCAACAACCCGCACGTGTTCGAGAAACAGCTTTGGTCGGACATGGGCCACGGCGACGAGATCCGCGTGATCCGCACGCGCAACGAGGACGCCGAGTGCGAGCGCGTGGCGCTGGAGATCCTCACCGAGCACCTGCGTACCCAGCGCCCCTACAGCGATTTCGCCATTCTTTATCGTGGCAACTACCAGGCCAAGCTGATGGAGCTCAAGCTACAGCACCACCAGATCCCCTATCGCCTGAGCGGCGGCACCAGCTTCTTCGCCCGCCAGGAGGTGAAGGACTTGATGAGCTACTTCCGCCTGCTGGTCAACCCGGATGACGACAACGCCTTCCTGCGGGTGATCAACGTGCCGCGCCGCGAGATTGGCTCGACCACCCTGGAAAAACTCGGCAACTACGCCAACGAGCGCAAGATCAGCATGTACGCCGCCGCCGACGAGATCGGCCTGGGCGAGCACCTCGACGCTCGCTTCACCGAACGCCTGGCGCGTTTCAAACGTTGGATGGACCGCGTGCGCCAAGAGTGCGCGCAAAACGATCCGATCGCCGCCATTCGCAGCATGGTGATGGACATCGACTACGAGAACTGGCTGCGCCAGAACGCTTCCAGCGACAAGGTGGCAGACGCGCGCATGGGCAACGTCTGGTTCCTCGTCGATGCGCTGAAAAGCACGCTGGAAAAAGACGAAGACGGCGACATGACCATTGAGGACGCCATTGGCAAGCTGGTGCTGCGCGACATGCTCGAGCGCCAGCAGGAAGAGGAGGAAGGCGCCGAAGGTGTGCAGATGATGACCATGCACGCCTCCAAGGGCCTGGAATTCCCCTCGGTGTACATCATCGGCTTCGAGGAGGAGATCCTGCCGCACCGCTCCAGCATCGAGTCCGACACCATCGAAGAAGAGCGGCGCCTGGCCTACGTCGGCATCACCCGCGCCAAACGCAACCTGGCGCTGACCTTTGCCGCCAAGCGCAAGCAGTACGGCGAGGTGATCGACTGCACGGCGAGCCGCTTCCTTGACGAGCTGCCGCCCGAGGATCTGGTCTGGGAAGGCCAGGAAGACGCACCGGTCGAAGTCAAAGCGGCCCGCGGCAACGATGCGCTGGCGGCGATGCGAGCGATGTTGAAGAAGTAGCCGCAGGCGGTTCAGGCAGACGTAGGGTGGATCACGCTCCATCGATCCACCGGGTCGCGATTGACCGGGTGCGGAGCCAGCGGGTGGCGATCCACCGGCGGGCAATTCACCACATGACGCGGCGCCGAGCGGGACCACGGTGGATGAAAAGAGCGTCATCCACCCTACCCATTGCCGACCGAGCAGCCGCCGTAGGGTGCATCTCGCTACATCGATCCACCGGGTGGTGCTCCACCGGCACTTCACGGTGGATGTGAGAAGCGACATCCACCCTACGGCACCTCAACCGCTGACAATCGCCTCGAGCTCCCCGGCCGCCACCCGCAGGCGCGGCACGAACACCAGCAGCGACTCCATCGAGCAGCGAATCACCGGCGCATGGGTGAACAGGCAGGCGCTTAGCTCGCCGCGGCAATCGCGCACCGGCACGGCGCAGGCGACCATGCCATCGATAAACTCCTCCGAATCGGTGGCCAGCTCCTCTTCGCGAATCCGCACCAGATCGTCACGCAAGGCACTGAGGTCGGTCAGCGTATTGCGCGCCAGCTGCCGAATCGGCAGGCGCGGCAGGATCCGCTCGAGCTGATCATCCGGCAACGACGCGAGATAGAGCTTGCCGCTGGCGGTGCACCAGAGCGGCGTGTGGCTGCCGATGGGCAGGTTGATCTGCAGCGGCCAGTTGGTCTGCACCCGGTCGAAGTAGAGCATATCCAAACCATCGGGCACGGACAGGCCGCAGGTTTCGCCAATCTCGTCGGACAGCTGACGCAGGATTGCCTGACGCAAGGCTTTGTGCCGACCGCTGCCGAGGATATTCACCGCCGTGGCGTGCAGCCGATCACCCGGCAGCAGGCCGCCACGCAGGCCGAACTGCAGAAAACCCTCTTTCTCCAGAGTTTGCACCAGGCGATGGGCGCTGGCCTTGGGGATGTCCAGCTTTTCAGCCAAAGCACTGGGCGTCAGCGGCTCCGTTGCGCCAGCCACGGCTTCGATGATTTCCAGCACACGGGTGATGGAAGAGCCTTTTTCGCGGGAAGTGCTGCGCATCGTCTGCCTTGTTGTTCAAAAAGTGGACCGCCATAGCGCGGAACGAGCGTATCGACGCATGTGGGCTGAACACGCTGGTGGGCTCAAGCCCACCCTACGCGCGTCTATTCATGATTCGCGTCGAGAAATTCGCACCCAGGGCGGGCGAGCTCTGCCCGCACCATGACGATTTTTATCGAGGAAGAGGGGCGCATTTCCGCCGCCCGTGCATGCCCGGTTCTGTAGGGTGGGCTTCGGCCCACCAAGACGCCCCCCTGCAAGTGCCTACTTCATCGTCGGCATCGAGAAATCCGCCCCAGCTCGGATGCCGGTCGGCCAGCGCCGGGTCACGGTCTTCATCCGGGTGAAGAAACGCACGCCGTCCGGACCGTGCATGTTCAGCGGGCCGAAGATCGAGCGCTTCCAGCCGCCAAAGCAGTGGAACGCCATCGGCACCGGGATCGGTACGTTGACGCCAACCATGCCGACCTTCACCTCTTCCTCGTACTGCCGTGCGGTGTCGCCGTCACGGGTGAAGATCGAGGTGCCGTTACCGAACTCGTGGTCGTTGACCAGCTTCAGCGCTTCGTCGAAGGACTGCACCCGCACCACGACCAGCACCGGACCGAAAATCTCCTCTTTATAGATGCGCATCTCCGCCGTTACGCGGTCGAACAGGGTCGGGCCGACGTAGAAGCCGTTCTCGTAGCCCTCGACTTTCAACCCGCGCCCGTCGCAGACCAGTGTCGCGCCTTCTTCGACGCCTAGGTCGATGTAGCTGGAGACCTTCTGCTGATGCTCGCGAGTGACCAGCGGGCCCATGTGCGGCTCGGGTTCGACACCCGTGCCAGGGCCGGTGCGCATCTGGCCGATTTCGCCCTTGAGCATTTCGACCAGGTTGTCGGCCACTTCGTCGCCGACGCAGACCGCCACCGAGATGGCCATGCACCGCTCACCGGCTGAACCGTAGGCGGCGCCCATCAACGAGCCCACCACTTGCTGCGGATCGGCGTCCGGCATGATCACCATGTGGTTCTTGGCGCCGCCCAGGGCCTGGCAGCGCTTACCGTGCGCCGAGGCGGTGCTGTAGATGTACTCGGCAATCGGCGTCGAGCCGACAAAACTCACCGACTGCACGCGCTCATCGGTCAGCAGCACGTCCACCGCTTCCTTGTCGCCGTTAACGATGTTCAGCACGCCCGCCGGCAGTCCGGCTTCGGCCAGCAGCTCCCCAAGCAGCATGGTCGCGCTCGGGTCCTTTTCCGAAGGCTTGAGGACAAAAGTATTCCCGCAGGCGATGGCCACCGGCAGCATCCACAGCGGCACCATGGCCGGGAAGTTGAACGGGGTGATGCCGACGCAAACGCCCAGCGGCTGCATCAGCGAGTTGGAATCGATGTCGCGCCCGACATTGGGCGAGAACTCGCCCTTGAGCAGATGTGGGATGCCGCAGGCGAACTCCACCACTTCAAGGCCGCGAGTGACTTCGCCCTGAGCGTCTGAAAAAACCTTGCCGTGCTCCAGAGAGATCAGCCGGGCGACGTCGTCGCGACGCGCTTCAAGCAGCGCCTTGAAGCGGAACATGACGCGGGCACGCACCAGCGGCGGCGTCTTCGACCAGCCATCAAAAGCAGCCTGGGCCGCGCCGATGGCCTCGCGGGTTTCATCCGCCGAGGACAACGACACGTATAGGCGCGGCTCGCCAGTGGCAGGGTTATAGACGGTCGCGTGGCGTTCGGAGCGGCCAGCGACGGCCTCGTTGTTGATCAGGTTGCCGAGGGTCTGCATGGGTCACTCCTGGTTCCAGACGGTTTCGTAGAGGTCGATGATTTCCGCTTCGGTAGGCACGCGCGGGTTGTTGCCGGGCGAGCCCGAGGCCAGCGCCTGCTTGGCCATGGTTTCGCGCAATTCGAAGAAGCGCTCGCGGGTGATGCCGAACTGTTCGGGGCTGGGCACCTGCAACTCTTGGTTGATCGCGCGCAGCTCGGTCAGCAGCTTTTCATTGGCCGCTTCGACGCTGTCGGTTTGCGCCGCCACGCCCATGGCGCGGGCACAGTCAGCGTAGCGCTCAGGCGCGGCGGGTATGGAAAACGCGGTGATCGCCGGCAGCAGCATGGCGTTGGACAGCCCGTGCGGCACATGGAAGAACGCACCGATCGGCCGGCTCATGCCATGCACCAGCGCCACCGAGGCATTGGAGAAGGCTATGCCCGCCAGTGTCGCGCCGAGCATCATCGCCTCACGGGCCTGGCGGTTGCCGGGCTCGTGGAACGCCGGGCGCAAGTTCGGCGCCAGCAGGCGCATGGCCTCAAGCGCCTGGGAATCACTGTAGAGACTGGCCTTGCGGCTGACATAGGCCTCGATGGCGTGGGTCAGCGCATCGATGCCGGTATCGGCGGTCACGCGCGGCGGTAGCGAGAGGGTCAGCTCAAAGTCGATCAGCGCGGCCACCGGCATGAAGCCAAGGCCGGCGCAGAGCATTTTCTCGTCGCTGGTTTCGTCGGTGATGATGGTGAAGCGCGTGGCTTCCGAGCCGGTGCCAGCCGTAGTCGGAATGGCAATCAGCGGCAGGCCCGCTTCACTTACATCGCGTGGGAAACGGTAATCGCGCATCTCGCCGCCGAACTTGCCAAGGATGCCGATGGCTTTGGCCGAGTCGATCGGGCTGCCGCCGCCCAGCGCGATGATCGAGTCGTAACTGCCGGCGCGCACCATCTCGACACCGGCACGGATCGACGCGGCGGTCGGCTCAGGCAGGGTGTCGGCGAAGCAGTCGCTGGGGATATCGGCCTTGGCCAGGGTTTCGCTGATCCGCGCGACGTAGCCCAACTCGACCATCATCCGGTCGGTGACGATCAGCGGCCGCTTGCAGCCAAGGTTCTGGAGTACGGAAACAATCTGCTGACTGGCGCCGGCGCCGACTTCCATCAGGCGCGGCAGGACGATGCGGTGGCTCATGGCGTTCTCCGGGGGGCGGTCGCGGGACGTACAACATCGGCATAGCGCCGAACGAAGCCCGAGATGACGCTGGTCTCGATTGTTATGTTGAGACAGCTCGTCTCACTTGGCTCTGAGACTAGAAACAACACAAGCAGCCGTCAACCTATAACGAGACGTTTTTTCTCGTTATAGGTCATCAAGCATTACGTCGGCGCACGCATTAGGGAAGTGAGCAGCCGCCGGATCGGTCACTGATCTCGCAGTAGCGAGCTTGCTCGCGTTTTACCAAGTAGACGCCAAACTCCGAGCGCTACAGGCGAGCAGAAGCCGCTGAGCTTCCAAGACTTCTTGGGGAACCGCTACCTGCCAGGATCGGCCAGCCGCCGCAGCAAAGCATCGCCTTCGCTCTGCAGGCGTCGGCGTGTCTGCCCGGCCTGTTCACGTGTCGCTCCGGCGTCGAGGCTCGGCATATCGGCATCGACGTTGATCAGCGCCGCACTGAGCCCCGCATGAATCAGCACGGCCCCTGCCTGAACATCGCTTTGCACGTTCGGATCGGTAAGCGGCCAGGCATCGACGGCAAGTTCGAGCGCCTCCAGACAGCAATGCGCCAGGGCCAGCGGCACCGCACAGGCCTGACGCGCCGCCGCCTGCTTGTCCTCGGCTTCCCCTTCACGGGCAGCGCTCAGGTAGTCACTGAAGGCCTGCATGTCGTCGTCGGCAAAGGCCCCAGGTCGGCCCATCAGCGCTTCAGCGGCCTGCAGCAATTGCAGGCGCGCCGGGTTGGCGCCGTGCGCCTCACTGATGCGCAGCCCCTTCACCACCAGCGCCAAGCCGATGTCGGCGGTGACAGCGGCGGCCGCACCGCAACCGGGCGTCGGCTTGTCAGCCGCCACCGCGGCGCGAAAGTCTGCCAACGGTTGCGCCCAGATGCCCTCGCCTCTGCTCATGCGTTTACCTTCAGCTGGCCTGCGCCTTGCCGTCGCCCCAGTGCAGCAGCACATCGAGCATGCGGTTGGAGAAGGCCCATTCGTTGTCGTACCAGGCCAGCACCTTGACCAGATCACCCTGCACGCGGGTATGGCTGAGGTCGGCCACGCACGAGGTCGGATGGCCAAAGAAGTCGCGGGATACCAGCGGCAGATCGTTGCACTCCATCACCCCGAGCGGCATCTTCTGCGCACCGTCGCGCAGAATCTGGTTGATCGCTTCAACGCTGCCCGGCGCACGTTCGGCAGTGAAGGTCAGGTCGACCAGCGACACATTGGGCGTTGGCACCCGCACCGCCAGGCCATCCAGCCGCCCGGCCAGTTCGGGCAGCACCAGGCCGATGGCCTTCGCCGCGCCGGTGGTCGAGGGAATCATCGACTCCGCGGCCGCACGGGCGCGGTAGAGATCCTTGTGCGCCTTGTCCAGCAGGCTCTGGTCGTTGGTGTAGGAATGCACCGTGTTGAGCAGCCCCTGGCGGATGCCTACCGCGTCATGCAGCACCTTGGCCAGCGGCGCCAGGCAGTTGGTGGTGCAGGAGGCATTGGAAATCACCTTTTGATCGCCCAGCAGCTCGTGATTGACGCCGTAGACCACCGTGAGGTCTGCGCCATCGAGCGGGTGTGAGGCAAACACCCGCTTTGCACCCGCCTGCAAATGCTGGTCGATCAGGTCGCGCTTCTTGAACTTTCCGGTGCACTCCAGCACAACGTCGACGCCCAGCTGCTTCCAGGGTAGCTGTGTAGGGTCCCGCTCCTGCAGCAGTCGGATCGACTGGCCGCGGATCTGCATCACGTCATCGCGCAGATCGACCTGGCCGTGGAACCGGCCAAAAGTGGTATCGAAGCGCGTCAGGTGGGCCATGGCCGACCGCTCGCTGAGGTCATTGATCGCTTCGATGTGGATCTGATTTTCCAGATTTCGCTCGAACAGGGCTCGCAGTACAGCTCGGCCGATACGGCCATAACCGTTGATAGCAATACGCAACATGGCGGTCTCCTGGTGTCGTTGAGGCTGGTGAAGGTTAGTCGGAGTATCCCGGGTCGCGTTCAGTACCGTCCGACGGAGATCAACGAATAGGGGAAACCGGAGCACCGCTCGTCAGTCGTAACTCTCACAGGTCCGTTGCGCAGGGCTTGCCGCACACCGGAAAAGGGCTACGAGCAATGAGCGAGTCATCCCAGGCACCCTGGTGGAAAGGCGCCACCATTTACCAGATCTACCCGCGTTCCTTCGCCGACAGCGACGGCGACGGCATCGGTGACCTCAACGGCGTGCTGCGCCATCTCGATCACCTGCAACAGCTGGGCGTCGACGCCCTGTG
This sequence comes from Stutzerimonas tianxiuensis, assembly GCF_053470365.1. Lineage (NCBI taxonomy): Bacteria > Pseudomonadati > Pseudomonadota > Gammaproteobacteria > Pseudomonadales > Pseudomonadaceae > Stutzerimonas > Stutzerimonas tianxiuensis. The sequence goes on from NZ_JBPVWS010000004.1 coordinate 170,441, forward strand.
GCTGTCACCGATCTTCCGTTCGCCGATGGCCGATGCCGGCTACGACATCAGTGACTACTGCGATATCGACCCGCTGTTCGGCTCGCTGGCCGACATCGACCGGCTGATCGCCGAAGCACATGCCCGCGGCATTCGCGTGCTGCTGGACTTTGTGCCCAATCACACCTCCGATGAGCACCCCTGGTTCGTCGAGTCGCGCAGCTCGCGGGACAACCCCAAGCGCGACTGGTACATCTGGCGCGATCAGCCGAACAACTGGCGCGCCGCGCTGGGTGCCGGCAGCGCCTGGACCTGGGACGAACACACCCAGCAGTACTACCTGCACCTGTTTCTGGCCAAGCAACCGGACCTCAACTGGCGCAACCCGGAGGTGGTCGCGGCCATGCATGACGTGCTGCGCTTCTGGCTCGACCGCGGCGTCGACGGCTTTCGCATCGATGTCATTCACTGCACGGGCAAGGATCCAAGTTTCGCCGACGATCCCCGCTGCCAGGCCGGTCAGCCACTGTCGGATTTCAACGACCAGCCCTACAGCCATGAAGTCCTGCGTGGCCTGCGCCGGCTGGTCGACAGCTATCCCGGCGACCGCATGCTGGTGGGTGAGGTAAATATCCGCTCGACCGAGCGCGTGCTGCAGTACTACGGCGCCGGTGACGAGCTGCACCTGGCCTTCAACTTCAACCCGCTCGATGCGCCCTGGGACCCGGTGCTGTTTCGCACCTGCATCCGTGAGGTCGAACACTGGCTGCAACCGTCCGGGGCCTGGCCGACCTGGGTCCTGTCCAACCACGACAACGTGCGCCAGCGCAGCCGCTACAAGGGTTCCGAGCAGGCCGCCCGCGCCGCGGCGGTGCTGCTGTTGACGCTGCGCGGCACACCGTTCATTTATCAGGGCGAGGAATTGGGGCTGGAGGATGCGCTGATCACCGCCGATACCCGTGTCGATCCGGGCGGCCGGGATGGCTGCCGTGCGCCCATTCCCTGGCAAGCGGAGCCACCGCACGGCTGGAGCGGCGCCGAGCCATGGCTACCCTTCCCACCCGAAGCTGACGAGCTCGCTGCAGAGCGGCAGACCGGTGCTGCCAATTCAGTGTTCGCGCTCTACCAACGCCTCCTGGCGGCACGCAAGGCCAGCCCGGCACTGCATAACGGCAGTTTCGAAGAGCTACCGTCACATCCCGAAGTGCTGGTTTACCGCAGACAGCTCGGCGATGACTGTCGGCTGGTCTGCATCAATTTTGCCGAACACTCCCACGCTTACCCGCACGCCGGTGCCTGGCAAGTAGAAGTTGCCAGCGATGGGGTCGGCGAAGGCGAGCCCTATAGCGGAACCTTGAACTCGCTGCAGGCAGTCATTCTGCGCCCGACGGAGGGTTGAGCATGCGTCCACTCTGGTATCGCAACGCGGTGATCTATCAGGTCGATCCCGCTCTGTTCCGCGACAGCAACGGCGATGGCTGCGGTGATCTGAAAGGCATCACCGAACGCCTGGACTACATCCGCGGCCTGGGTGCCACCGCGGTCTGGATCATGCCCTGCTACGCCTCGCCGTTTCTCGACGCGGGTTATGACGTCACTGATCACCTGCAGATCGCCCCGCAATTCGGCGACCTGGCCGACATGGTCGCGCTGCTGGAAAAAGCCGAAGAGCTCGGCCTGCACGTGATCGTCGAGCTGCTGGTGCAGCACACCTCCAGCGAGCACAAATGGTTTCAGGAAGCGCGCCGAGATCGCGACTCGCCCTACCGCGACTACTACATCTGGGCGGACGAGCCGGACGACTCAATGGCGCCGATCTTTCCGACCGTGGAGGACAGTATCTGGACCTGGGACGAGGAAGCCGGCCAGTACTATCGCCATCTGTTCTACAAGCACGAGCCGGACCTGGACCTGGCCAACCCGCGGGTGATCCACGAGATCGAACGGATCATGTCGTTCTGGCTGCGCCTGGGCGTCTCCGGCTTCCGTATCGACGCCGCTGTGCACATGGTGCGCCAGGCCGGCGGCGGCGATCTCGAAAAGGGTTACTGGCTGCTCGAACACATGCGCGACTTCGTCACCATGCGCCGGCCGGAGACGGTACTGCTTGGTGAGATCGACACCGACCCGGAAAAATACGTGGAGTACTTTGGCGATGAGGCCGACCGCGTCACCCTGCTGCTGGACTTCTGGACCAACAACCACCTGTTCCTGGCGCTGGCGCGGCAACAGGCCGAGCCCCTGACCCGCGCGCTCAATGGTCAGCCGCTGCCGCCCAGCCATTCGCAGTACGCACTTTGGATTCGCAATCACGACGAGCTGAGTCTTGACCGGCTGGATGAAGATGAACGCAAGGAGGTGATGGACACCTTCGCGCCCGACCCGAAGATGCGCGCCTACAATCGCGGCATCCGCCGACGCCTTGCGCCCATGCTCGACGGCGACGAGCGTCGCATCGCCGCCACCCACGCGCTGCTGTTCTCGCTGCCCGGCACGCCGATCATCCGCTACGGGGAAGAGATCGGCATGGGCGACGACATGGAGCGTCCCGAACGCCAGGCCGTAAGAACCCCCATGCAATGGTCCAACGAGCCCAACGCCGGTTTTTCCTGCACCACGGGTGAACTGGCGGCGCCGCTGATTGATGAAGGTCCGTTCAGCTTCGAGAAGGTCAACGTCTTCGCCCAGACCCTGCGCAGTGACTCATTGATGGCCCGCACCGGCAACATGATCCGCACGCGCATTGGCCTGCGCGAGATCGGCATCGGCAAACGCTCTACCGTCGAGGTCGACGACCCGGCGGTGTTTGCCATTCGCCATGACAACGGCTCGACGGTGCTTATGCTGGTCAACCTGGCGGATCAGGAAACGACGGTGACCATCGAAGCCGATGACCTGCAAGACATGGTCGACGTGCTCGCCGATTACGACTATGACCAGCCCGAAGGCTCGCCGTTAAAGATTCGACTCGGCCCGTATGGCTACCGTTGGCTGCGGCGTAAACAGCAACTGTTCGGATAAGCACATGATCGAGCGACTCGACGCGTCTCAGTGGCGCGCCTGGCACGGCGACGAATTTCCCCTTGATTGCTGGCGCGCAGCGGGCGACGAACTTCAGGCCATCGCCGGCACGCGCCGGGTCGACCTGATTTCACGAGAGCGCTACCGCGATTTTGTGCTACGTCTGGAGTTTGCCTTGCCAGTAGCCGGCAATTCCGGGCGGTTCTGTCGCGTCGAAGAAGAGGCGCAACTGAGCTGGCACAGCGGTCCGGAGATGCAATTGCTCGACGAGCGAGGCCATCCCGATGGCCGCGAGCCGATGACACGCAACGGTGCGCTGTACGGGTTACTGCGGCCTGAGCTGGAGACGCCGATCGAGCCCGAGCAGTTCATCGAGGCCGCCTTGAGTGTGCGCGACGGCGAGGTTGAGCACTGGCTGGACGGGCGACGCGTATTGCGCTATCGCCTCGATGATCCGACCTTGCATAAGCACATCGCCAACAGCAAATTCAGCGGCTATCCGCGCTTTGCCCAGGCTGCCGAAGGACATCTGGTGCTGCAACACCACGGCGAAGCGGCGCGCTTTCGCCGCCTGTCGATCGAAATAGCGGACTGAACGGTCCACTTGGACCCGCGCACCGAAATGAGCGAGAATGCGCGGCTTTCCAGGCTGCGGTAAGCCGTGATGAACGGGCGCTGGATCGAAACGAGCTGGGCGCTCGCCTCCATGGCGCAGCGCCCAACTGGTTTTCGGCGCCCCGATTCATTAGGCAAACCCGGCCGCTCACGCTTGAGGTAGCGCGTTCGTGGAACAGCTGAAACAGAAGATCCGCAATGAAGGCATCGTACTTTCCGACCGCGTACTCAAGGTCGATGCTTTCCTGAACCATCAGATCGACCCCGTGCTGATGCAGCAGATTGGCCAGGAATTTGCGCGCCGGTTCCGCGATGAGAAGATCACCAAGATCGTCACGATCGAAGCTTCGGGCATCGCGCCGGCGATCATGGCAGGCCTGGAGCTGGGCGTACCAGTTATCTTTGCCCGCAAGCATCAGTCCCTGACCCTGACCGATCACTTGCTGACCGCCTCGGTGTACTCCTTCACCAAACAGGTCGAGAGCACCATCGCGATCTCCACCAATCACCTGTCGCCCAACGACCGGGTGCTGATCATCGACGACTTTCTCGCCAACGGCAAAGCGGCCAAGGGTTTGATTTCGATCATTCAGCAGGCGGGCGCGAGCATCGCCGGGCTTGGCATCGTCATCGAGAAGTCGTTTCAGGCGGGCCGTCAGGAACTGGAAGAAGCGGGCTTCCGCGTCGAGTCCCTGGCTCGCGTGGCCGCCCTCAGCGACGGTCAGGTGGTATTCGTCGAGTAAGCGCCCCGCGCTGCTTCGTGCGGCTTACTCCTTACGCCACAGATCAACCAGCGCGCCCTGCGTGCCAGCTACCGGATCGCTTACCGGTACGCTGACCCGCTGTGCGCGCGCTTGCGCTTCGTCATGACTGCCTTCATCCGGCCGCAGCATGTCGTATCGCTGCTCTAGCGGGTAGCCGCCGACCACTTCGAAGTCATCACTGGCGCTGAGCTGGCAATGGCCGGTCCCGGCTGGCAGCACCAGCGCATCGCCAGCACGCACCTCGACTTCCTGCCCCTGTTCGCCGCCGAGCATCAACCGCGCCGAACCACAGGAAACTCCAAGCACCTCGTGCGCAGTGGAATGGTAGTGATGGTAGTCATACACGCCGGCACGCCATTGGGCCGGCCACAGATGGCTGTTGAACAGATTTTCGAACGCGCCGGCGTAGTCGTTTCCGGCCAGCGGCAACTGCCGGTACACCAGCACCGGATGCGAGCTGTTTGGCGTACGACCGTCACTGGAAAAGTGCAGCTGCTCGGGTTGCGGGGCGGAACTGGGCATGGGCACCTCATCTGCTTGCCTGGACCAGCAATCGGCTTGGCCCAGGGAACGGGTTTCAAGATTCGACCCGCTGCGGCGCAGCTTTTCTCCCCTCCAGACACGACAAAGCCGCCCGAAGGCGGCTCAATCTGACCGGCTGAAGCTTAGAGGCCGGACATCTGCTTGATTGCAGCCATCAGCTCGTCATCCGAGCAGCTGGCGCAAGTGCCTTTCGGCGGCATGGCGTTGATGCCGGTGATGGCGTTGGCCAACAGCGCATCCAGACCGCCCTTCTCATCAGCACGCACTTGCCAGGCAGCCGTATCGCCGACTTTTGGCGAGTTCAGCAGACCGGTGCCGTGGCAGGCATTGCAGAACTTGCCGACCACTTCTTCAGCGCTAAGGCCACCGCCGCCAGCGGCAGCAGCAGCCGGACCGGCCGCAGCGCACTCTTCACCTTGAATACAAACCTCGCCCACCGGCTTCAGGCGCTCGGCGATGTCGTCGTTGGTCGCAGCCTGAGCGCTCACTGCCCACAGGGCCAGTACGGCAGTCTGTGCTACCAGGATCTTCTTAATCAGGTTCACCTTATACCCTCATGTGGCTAGACACGCCCGCGGCCACGGTATCGCGAGCGGCGGTCAGTATAACGGCAAGCCATGCCCGCCGAAACAATACGAAAGGCCCTGTCATCCCCAGCGACGCTTTGTCGCATAGAGCGTCTGACAAAGGCATGGGCCAGCGGTACCGGCTAGAAGTTGGCCGGCGTGGTGGCACTGATCAGCTTCGCCGGCGCGTCAAACGGGTTATGAAAGCGATGCGGCTTGCTGCTCTCGAAGTAATAGCTGTCGCCTGTTTCCAATAGATAGGTCTGGCCGCTCACCGTTAGCTCCAGGCGCCCCTCGACCAGCATGCCGGCTTCTTCGCCCTGGTGCGCCAGCATGTCGGTGCCGGTATCGGCGCCAGGCGGGTAGGTTTCGGCAAGAAAGGCGATCGCGCGCCCCGGATGTGCCTTGCCCACAAGCCTCATGCTGATAGCGCCGTCGGAAATATCGATCAGCTCCCCAGCCTTGTAGACCACCTGGGTATCGCTGTCCTGCTCAAAATCAGGGGAGAAAAACTCGACCAGCGACATCGGGATGCCGCTCAGCACCTTCTTCAGCGAACTGATCGACGGGCTGACACTGTTTTTCTCGATCATGGAAATCGTGCTGTTGGTAACGCCCGCACGTTTGGCGAGTTCACGCTGGGACAAACCCTTGAGCTTGCGGATGGTTTGCAGTCGAACACCGACGTCCAATACGGGAGCCCCCAATAAGAGCGATTGCTGAGGGCGCTATGATGGCGAGGGCGTTCAGTATTTTCAACACAACGGGACGAAATGACAGGTCGTGCCGTGCAGCGATCCGGTTATGCCGGCAGCGCAACCACCACTGACAGTTCGACCAGGATCTCCGGCTCGCACAACTTGGCCTCGACCGTGGCCCTGGCCGGGGCGACGCCCTCTGGCAACCATTGATCCCAGACGGCGTTCATGCCGGCAAAATCGGCATCGATGTCTTTCAGATAAATAGTCACCGATAGGATGTGCTGCTTATCGGTACCCGCCTGCCGCAAAAGGCGTTCGATGTTGTCGAGCGTCTCGCGGGTCTGCTGCTCGACTCCCGCGCTCATGTCCTCACCCACCTGACCGGCCAGATAGACCGTGTTGCCGTGAATGACGATCTGACTCATGCGAGCGTTAGTGTGCAGGCGCTGTATGGGCATGCTTGTGCGATTCCTTGTTGGTGCCGTAGCGGGAAATATCGAGGCCGTCGGTACTGATCTGCGTGCGCTTTCTCGCCAGCATATCGGCCAGCAAGCGGCCAGAACCACATGCCATGGTCCAGCCAAGAGTACCGTGCCCAGTGTTCAGATACAGGTTGCGATAGCTTGTACCACCGATGATTGGCGTGCCGTCCGGCGTGGCCGGGCGCAGGCCGGTCCAGAGTTCGGCAGTGGAGGGATCGCCGCCCTGTGGAAACAGATCGCCGACAACCATTTCCAGGGTCTCGCGACGCCGCGGATTGAGCGAAAGATCGTGGCCAGCAATTTCGGCCATACCGCCAACCCGTATGCGTTGATCGAAGCGGGTGATGGCGACTTTGTAGGTCTCGTCGAGCACGGTTGAAACTGGCGCCATCGCAGAGTCGCTGATCGGCACGGTCAACGAATAACCCTTGAGCGGATACACCGGCGCGCGAATGCCGAGCGGCTTGAGCATCTGCGGGCTGTAGCTGCCCAGCGCCAGCACGTAGCGATCAGCCGTTTCCAGCTTGCCATCGATCCAGACGCCTTCGAGCCGGTCACCCTCGAATTGCAGCCGCTGAATGTCCTGATTGAAGCGAAACTCGACGCCCAACTCGCGGGCCATTGCGGCGAGTTTGGTGGTGAACATCTGACAATCGCCGGTCTGATCGTTAGGCAGGCGAAGCGCGCCACTGAGCTTGTCCGAAACCCTGGCCAGCGCCGGTTCGGCCCGCGCAATGCCGGCGCGATCGAGCAGTTCATAGGGCACGCCAGACGCCTGCAGCACGGCGATGTCCTTGGCGGCGTTATCCAGCTGGGCCTGGGTGCGGAACAGCTGGGTCGTGCCGCATTGCCGGCCTTCGTAATCGATACCGGTTTCTGCACGCAGCTCGTCGAGGCAATCGCGACTGTATTCGGACAGCCGAACCATGCGCTCCTTGTTCACCGCATAGCGCGCCGCCGTGCAGTTGCGCAGCATCTGCGCCATCCACAGGTATTGCTGGGTATCGCCGGTGAGCTTGATGGCGAGCGGCGCATGGCGCTGCATCAGCCACTTCATGGCTTTCAGGGGTACACCGGGCGCGGCCCAGGGTGACGCATAGCCAGGGGAGACCTGGCCGGCATTGGCAAAGCTCGTTTCCATCGCCACGGCTGGCTGACGATCGACTACCACGACCTCGAAGCCCGCTCGCGCCAGATAGTAGGCACTGGTGGTGCCAATCACGCCGCTACCCATCACCAGAACACGCATCGCCGCCTCCCACCCGTGCTACCGGGCTTTTTCTAATCACTGTTACTGCGGAGTATAGAAAGCGGCGTGCAGTGGATTTCGCTATATAAACGGCTATATTTGCGATTTATTCACGCCATAAACGGCGACAACAGAGGCGATACGCCTATGCGGACCAAGCACCAGACCCGCCGCGAACTGGACAAGATCGACCGGCAAATCCTTCGCTTGCTACAGGCTGAAGGGCGCATGCCGTTTACCGAACTGGGCGAGCGCATCGGTCTGTCCACCACGCCATGCACCGAGCGCGTCAGGCGCCTGGAGCGGGAAGGCATTATCATGGGCTACACCGCGAGGCTGAATCCTCAGCATCTGAAGGGCGGGTTGCTGGTATTCGTGGAGATCAGCCTGGCCTATAAGTCAGGCGACATCTTCGAGGAGTTCCGCCGTGCCGTGCTGAAACTGCCGCATGTGCTTGAGTGCCACCTGGTGTCAGGCGATTTCGACTACCTGATCAAGGCCCGGATCTCGGAAATGGCGTCGTATCGCAAACTGCTAGGTGACATCCTGCTCAAACTGCCGCATGTGCGCGAATCCAAGAGTTACATCGTCATGGAAGAGGTAAAGGAGTCCCTGGAACTGCCCGTGCCGGATTGACCCGAAGCGCTACGCTTTTGCCCAGCGGCACCTGTCCGGTCTACCCTTCAGCCAGGCAAACCGTCCAAGGCTCAACCATGACAAACCGCCACTCGGCCTCCAATTCCCACGATCACGCCGCGTCCTACTACGCCGCCACTGCCAATCAGCCGCTTGAGTTCGCGCCCTTGCAAGGCGAACAGAGCGCCGACGTCTGCATCGTCGGCGGTGGCTTCAGCGGCCTCAACACCGCCATCGAACTGGCCGAACGCGGGTTTTCCGTGGTGTTACTGGAAGCCCATCGCATCGGCTGGGGCGCCAGCGGCCGCAACGGCGGGCAGCTGATTCGGGGCGTCGGGCACGACGTTGAGCAGTTTCAGCCGGTGCTGGGTGACAGGGGGGTAGACGATCTCAAGCGCATGGGTTTTGAAGCGGTAGACATCGTGCGCGAGCGCATCGAGCGTTACGCCATTCAATGCGACCTGACCTGGGGCTACTGCGATCTTGCAACGAAACAGCGTCACCTTGACGGCTTCGAAGCGGATTACGCCGATCTTCAGCGCCTGGGCTACCCGCATCCGTTAAGACGGGTACCAAAGGAGGCCATGCGCGAGGTCATCGGCTCCGATCGCTATGTGGGCGGCCTGATCGACATGGGCTCGGGCCATCTTCATCCACTCAACCTGGCACTGGGCGAAGCGGCTGCGGCGCAGTCGCTCGGGGTCCGGCTCTACGAGCGATCCGCGGTTAAACGGATCGACTATGGCCCGCAGGTCCGCGTGCATACAGCGCAGGGCAGCGTGCGCGCCGACCAGCTCGTGCTGGCCGGCAATGCTTACCTGGGTTCGCTGAACAAATCGCTGGCCGGCAAGGTGCTACCCGCCGGCAGTTACATCATCGCCACTGAGCCGCTGCCTGAAGAGGTCAGACAGGAATTGCTGCCGCAGAATATGGCTGTCTGCGATCAACGCGTGGCGCTGGATTACTTCCGCCTGTCGGCCGACAGCCGACTGCTATTTGGCGGCGCCTGCCACTACTCCGGACGCGACCCAAAGGACATCGCCGCCTACATGCAGCCAAAGATGCTTGAGGTGTTCCCCCGCCTGCGTAATACCCGCATCGATTTCCAGTGGGGCGGGATGATTGGGATTGGCGCCAACCGCCTTCCTCAGATCGGGCGACTGCCAGACCAACCAAACGTGTACTTCGCCCAGGCCTATGCCGGGCATGGCCTGAACGCCACGCATCTGGCCGGGCGCCTGTTGGCCGAAGCCATCAGCGGACAGCTCGAGGGGCGCTTCGACCTGTTCTCCCGCGTGCCACACCCGACCTTCCCTGGCGGTCAGCGACTGCGCTCACCGCTCCTTGCCCTGGGCATGCTCTGGCATCGGCTTAAAGACGAGTTCTGAATTTCGCCGTTGCGCTGGCGTCCAATCTGTCGAGGAAACATAACAATCGACAGGAGTGAACTTGCGCATGCGCCTGCTACTTGTGGCAGTGCTGTTGCTGGCTGGCTGTGCCGGCCAGATTACGCCCACCCCTACGTCTTATGCGCTGCCCGCTCAGGATTCGGTTCTGGCCCAGCGAGTCGAGGCGCTGGCAGCAGCGCAGCCTGCGGGCACCTCCGGATTTCGCCTGCTGTCCGACAGCGCCGAAGCCTTTGCGGCGCGCATGCAGATGATTCGTCAGGCCAGGACAAGCCTCGATGTGCAGTATTACATCGTCCACGATGGGCTCAGCACCCGAGCGCTTATAGAAGAAGTCCTGCGCGCCGCCGACCGTGGCGTCAGGGTGCGCCTGCTGCTCGATGACACCACCAGCGATGGCAGCGATTATCAGATCGCCACTCTGGCAGCACACCCGAACATCCTGATCCGCGTGTTCAATCCGCTGCATATCGGCCGCAGCACCTTGATTACCCGCTCGCTGGGTCGGCTGCTCAACCTCTCCCAGCAACATCGACGCATGCACAACAAGCTGATGCTTGCCGACGGCAGCCTGGCCATTATCGGCGGGCGCAACCTGGGCGACGAATACTTCGATGCCGACCAGAGTTTCAACTTCACCGATATCGACCTGCTCGCCGCCGGCCCCGTCGCCGAGCAGCTGGTGGTCAGCTTCGACCAGTACTGGAACCATTCGCTGAGCGTGCCGATCCAGCAGTTCTTGCGCCATCCCCCCAGCAAAGCGGACCTGGAGCTGGCCCGCCGCGATATCACTGATTATCTGCAGGCTGAACGACGCAAGAACTAGCGCCGCTATCAGCACCTGATGAGTGAGCTGCAGCCCCGGCCTAGTCACTGGCTGAGCGATCTCATCTGGGCACCTGGCGAAGCGCTCTGGGATCACCCTGACAAGATTGAAGCGCCCGGCATCCCCGATGAAAGCCTGCTGCTGACCACTCAGCTTCAGCCCAGCATGGATGGGGTTCGACGATCCCTGACGTTGATCTCGGCCTACTTCGTACCCACCGAGCAAGGCGCTGACTACCTGGCAGAACACGCCAGTAACGGCGTTGCAGTACGGATTCTGACAAATTCCCTCGAAGCCACCGACGTGCCCGCCGTGCATGGTGGTTATGCGCCCTATCGCGCCGAGCTGCTGAAAGCGGGGGTAAGACTGTACGAACTGCGCCGACAACCGGACCAGGAGACTCGCTTCAGCATCACTGGCGATTCCGAATCCAGCCTGCACAGCAAAGCTGCTGTGTTCGATAAGGAGAAGGTCTTCCTCGGCTCGCTGAACTTTGATCCCCGCTCAGTGTTGTGGAACACCGAGGTGGGCATCCTTATCGACAGCTCCGAACTGGCCAGCGAGGTGCACAAGCTCACGCAGCAGGGTACTTCGCCCGCCGTGAGCTATGAAGTGCGACTGATCGAGCGAAACGGCGATGCGCGGTTGATTTGGATCGCTGAGGATGACGGGCAACGAAAGGTGCTACTGCACGAACCGGGCGGCGCATGGCGACGGTTCAATGCCTGGTTCAGCCGAGTGATTGGACTGGAGCGGATGCTCTGATACTGCAATAAGCGCAAGGGGTTTCGTGTCACTTCCGCCAATCTTGCCGCGCAAATGGCCGTCCCCGCAGAATTAATCCCTTTGTGTGATACCAGAGCGCCACCCCTTGGCTAGGCTACCGAACCTATGCCGTGCTGGTTCTACAGCCTGGCACCTGCTTCTATAAAAATAAAAAGGGAGCGCAACATGACTCATCGCAAGTGGCTATGGATGGTGGTTTTGCTGGCGTGCTGGTTTCCAGCGCTGCTTAATCCTGCCCACGCTCAGACCTTCACCGCGCTGGAAAGCATGCAGATCCATGCCAACCGCGCCACCAGCAGCCTGTTGCTCTATCGAGGTGAAGGCTTCCAGAAAGCGCACCTGGCCCGAATGGAGAGCGACCTCAAGTCGCTAGCTGAAACGGTCGACAGCTTTCCCGGCGCCCGCAATGACCTGCACCAATTGCATCAGGTCCTGCAGACAACGCTGCGTGAAGGCGCAAGCTTCGGCCGTGAAGAGGACGACATGCCCTGGGGCTGGCCGTTGCAGATGAGCAAGGCGCTACGCGATTTCCTGACGGCGGTGCGCAGCCAGCAAGGCGCCGACGTGCGTGCCGAGCTTCCGGCCAAAGTGGAATACCTTACCGTTCAGTACCTGAGCCGCGCCTATGTCGGCTCGTTCGAAACCGCACGCGAACAGCCGGACACCTACCTCGGTCAGGACGAGCGCCGCCTCGTACCGTCGATCGACGAGCAACTGGCGGCGCTGGACGGCAAATCGAATGCGGCCATCGCCAAGTTGAAGACGCGTTGGGAATTTCTCAAGGTCGCGCTCGAAGACATGAACAGCGGTAACAACAGCTTCAACACCGCCTCAGGCCGCGCCTTCGCCCCGATCATGGTTGATCGCCACGCTCGCAGCCTCAGCAACCAGTGGATGGCGCTCGCGCCCGACTGAGCGCTCACCGTTCACGCATCAGCCGGCTGCTGCCGCAGCTGCACAGGGCCAACCCGCGCCTCGATAGCGTGGCGCAGGGGCTCGCGCAGACCGAGCATGAAGCCCAGTTCTGCCGCCACGAACAGCGGCCCGATAATCAGCCCGGTCAGGTCGTCGACAAATGCGGGCTTGCGCCCTTCGAAGTAGTGGCCGATGAACTGAATGATCCAGCCGAGCACGAACAAACCGGCCCCGGCGGTCAGCCATAGTGTTGTCGACTGCTGGGCAAGCGCTGCGCCGACCCACACGCAGAGCAGCAGCACCGCCCCCATCAGCACGCCGAAGCGCAGGTCCAGCCGCAGGTAGAACAGTGTCGAGATTAATGCGACCAGCGCAACCGGGCTGAGCCAAAGTTCGAACACCTCCAGACCTGGTCGCGATAGCAGCACCGCGACAGCCAGGACGATCATCGGAATGCCGATGAAATGGCTGAGCAGGTTGCGCGGGTCTCGGTGATAGGCCGCGTACTGGGCAAGGTGGTCGGTGAGCGTTTTCATGGCGGACTCCGGATAGCCTGACTGGCAAGCTTAGTCAGCTTGGCGGGAAGCCGCGCGGCTTCCGCCGGTCATTGAGTGCCAAAGGCCACGGCGCTTGTGCCAAACACGCCGCGTTCCGCTAGGGCTCCGGACGGTAGCCCAATCGCAGACCACCCCACTGGCGCCCGCCAACCATGATCGGCACCGAGAGGTCATGCATCAGCTCGCCGGTATCACGGCTGTAGGTCTGCAACAGCACCTTGCGCTCGTGGCTGCCGCAGCGCGCTCCGGTGCGGTCATTGAACAGGCGTTTGCTGCGGCTCTTGACCTTGTCGATCTCAGGGTCGCCCACCGGCGGCTGGCTAAAAGCACGGTTGTGGGTCGGAACGTAGCCGTCGGGCGTGGTGGCGATGGCGTAAACCAACGCCTCGCTACGCGCGAGCAAGGGCTCCTGAATCGCAGGTAGTACCTCGTCGGCATAGCGATCGAAGCGGGTGTTGTAACGAATCGGGTTGGTGCCCGGCTGCGCCCGGTAATTGCGGTCGAACAGATCGTCGAGAGTCAAGCGCCCGGCTTGCAGGTCCGCCTCGAAACGCGCACCGATGGCCGCCGCGCCTTCGCGCGCCAGGTCGAAAACGTTCTGATGGTAGGCATCCAGCTGGACCTCCGCGAGCTGCTCGCTGACCGTTTCCGCCTGCTCGACGAGCTTCTCTGCCGCCTGTTCGAGCTGGCGCGTCTGGGTCTCGCTCTCCAGTGCGTCGCCACGCAACTGCTCTAGCGCGACGAACAACTGCGCCAGTCGCTCATGATTGCTTGCCGTGCCGGCCGCGATCTCCGCCACCTGGGTTTCGACATTGCCAGCCAGATCAGCAATTCCGCTCAGCTGAGTACCCGTCCCTGCGATCTGAGCGGCGGCCTCGTCCAGTTCACTGGCCTGCTTCTGAATATGGCTGACCACCGCGCCACTTTGCTCACGGATATCGCTGACCATCCGACCGACCTCTTCGGTAGCACTACTGGTGCGTCCGGCCAGGTTGCGCACCTCATCAGCGACCACGGCAAAGCCACGCCCGGCTTCACCGGCGCGCGCGGCTTCGATCGCGGCATTGAGCGCAAGCAGATTGGTCTGGCTGGCGATGGATTGAATCACCTCGGTGATCTGACGGATCTCTTCGGTACGGGCCGAGAGCCCATCAAGCAGTTCGCGGCTGGCCTCGGTCTGTGCGCTGAGTTGCTGCATACGTTCGATAGCGTGTTGGAGCTCAATACGGCCGGTATCACTGCTGCGCCGCACGGCCTCGGCCGCCTCTAAGGCCTGCCGCGCTCGGACAGCGCTGTCCTGCTCCGTCGCGGTCATCGCCTCGGCGCCATTGGCAATCTCGCTGACCGCGACCAGCTGCGACTGTAGCCGTGCCGCCAGTTGTTCAGCACTGAACGACACCTGAGCGGCCGACAGCGCGTTATGGCAGGTATGCCGCGAGAGACTCTTGCTCAGCGCAGCGGAGCTCAGCTCGCTGGCGTCTTCTGCAATCGGGGCTTTTGCCGCTGTGCGCCACGGACCCAGCCAGGGCCAAAGGGCCAGTAGCAGAACTGAAATCGCCGTCAGATAGAACGGCAGCTCCATCCAGCCATGAAACAGCAGCAATCCCAACAGAGCCGCCGCGTGCAACAGGCAGGCCCTGGGGTGTAGGCGGAAGGTTGGGCGCATCGGTGGCCTCTTGTTTTCATCCGGTAAAAAGGCGTTGTACCACCTCTGCCAACAAAGAACATTGTCCCTTGGTGGCACATGGCCTTGCCGAGCACGGCACGATTGCGCAACCCCAGCAATCGTCCGGCGCGGCAGACTTACCGGTTTAGCGGCTGGATGCAGCCAACCTTAAGCGGCGCTTAGTCTGAACTTGCGCTCAGGCGTTCGCCTTAGCGCGCCTGATCCGGCACCGTCAGCGGCAGACCGAGCTGCACCCGGCGCCGCAACCAAGGGCTTGGGCGATAGCGCGGTTCCTGCCCGTAGCAGCGCTGCATGCCCTCGAGAATGGTCAGGATTCGGGCCGGGTTGTAGTGCGCGGCAAACCCCAGCGGACCCTTTGGATAGCCGAGGGCCACCGTTACAGCGCGGTCGAGTGTCTCCGGAGAGGCAATGCCCTTCTGAGCGATCTCGCACCCCAGATTGACGATACTGGCCACGATGCGCTGACTGACGAAGCCCGGCGAGTCGTTGATGACTTCTACGGGCACACCGTCGGCCCCTAACGCCTGACGTGCCTGCGCCTCCAGCCCCGGATCGAGCGCAGGCTGACGCATCAGCACGCGGCGTCTGTCGAGGTCGCTGAACGGGTCCAGCGCAATGGTGCGCACCGCGGGCAGCGCCAGCCGCTCGATGCAATGGCTGGCATCCTCACCCAGCGGCGTGATCAGGCAGATTGCCTGGTCCGAAGGCTCGGCACCGTCCTCCAGCACCGCGCCTGCCTGTTGCAGGACTGAGCCAACCTGGCTGCGCAGCGCGGGCTCGATACTGTCCAGCCAGAACGGTCGGTCAATGGTCACCAGCTCGTAGCGGGGCTCCGGCGAGCGGATCTGCTGCCCTTCTTCGTAGCGATAGAAGCCCTGGCCGGTCTTGCGTCCGAGCAACCCGGCCGCCACCCGCTGGGCAGCGAGATAGGACGGGGTGTAGCGCGGGTCGTAGTAGAACTGGTCATGCACCGACTCCATCACCGCATGGGATATGTCCAGCCCGGTCAGATCGAACAACTCGAACGGGCCCATTCGAAACCCTGGGCCGTCACGCAGGATGCGGTCGATCTGTTCTGGCGTGGCGATACCCTCGCTGAGAATCCGCTGCGCCTCGGTGCCATAAGCGCGTCCGGCGTGGTTGACCAGAAAACCGGGGGTGTCCGGGGTGATGGCGGGAAAGTGCCCCGCGTGCTCGGCCAGTTGCACCAGCCGCTCGATCACCGACGGATCAGTCCGTTCACCGCGAACCACCTCGACCAGCTTCATCAGCGTCACCGGGTTGAAGAAGTGGTAACCCGCCACTCGCTCGGGCCGCTTGCAGGCACTGGCGATGCGGGTGACTGACAGCGACGAGGTGTTGGTCGCGAGGACGGCATCGGCAGCGATCAAGCCTTCTAGCTCGACGAACAGACTCTGCTTGGCTTCCAGGTTTTCCACGATGGCTTCGATCAGGAGGTCGCAGCCGGACAGTTCGGCCAGCTGATGCGCCGGCTGCATGCGCTCAAGGATTGCTGTCAGCTCATCGGCACTCATGCGCCCCTTGGCTACGCTGCGCTCGAGCAGCTCGCGATTAAACTGCAAGGCCTGGTCGATGGTTTCGGGGCGACTGTCGTAGAGCCAGACCTGCTGGCCAGCGCTGGCGAAAAGCTGCGCGATGCCGCGCCCCATAGCGCCGGCGCCGATGATGCCGATACGAGAAAACATGGAAACCTCCTTAATAGAGATGGCGTTGCAAAGCGACCGCTTTAACTCAATCTTTATTTCGCACTGCGAAACGTTATTCCATCCAATTGACCACGAGCCTAAAGACTGCCAGTCTCCTTAGCAAGCCATCCGTGATCGAACGCCATGTCCGCAACCGACTACTCACCTGACCAACTGCTGCAGGTCCACGCCTCCGTTACCGGCTTCTTCCAGGACATCGGCTGCGAGCTGCTGGCTTATGGCCCTGAGCACGCCACCCTCGCCCTGGATCTGCTGCCACGCCATCTGAACAATGCCAGCAACATGCACGGCGGCGTCATGGCGACCTTGATGGATGTCGCCATGGGCTTGTGCGGCACCTGGGAAGCCGACCCGGCCGACCGCCGGGTGGCATTGACGCTGTCGATGAACATCAATTTCAGCAGCGCAGCCGCAGCAGGGAGTCGCGTCAGAGCCCAAGCCAAATGTCGTTCGTCTGGGCATAAGGTGTTCATGGCCAGCTGCGACTTGCTGGATGAACAGGATCGGCTGATCGCGTTCGGCGAAGGCGTGTTCAAGCGTGGCGCTCTTCGCCGGGAGCTGCCCGCCTAGATGACCGCACTATTGCCACTGGCTCTATTGTTCGAGCTGTTGGCGCTGATAACCCGAATCCAGCCGCTGAGCGTGATCAGCGGCGCCCTGCTGGGCCTGTTCTTCGTCTGGCACTGGCGCTCGCTGATGCCCTATCCGCGGCGCCTCGGAATGTTCACCGCGGCGCTACTCGGGTACTGGCTGCTTTCAGGGGAAGCAAGCTGGCAGCAGGGCGCGCGCATATTGTCGTCGGCCGCCTACTACGCAGCCTTTATCGGCGCGCTGGGCCTGATGCATTGCCTCGTCAAGCGTCTGCACCAACTCAGCGAGCTGCATCGCCTGCTGCTGGCAGGCCCGCGGGCGTGGCTCTACCCAGGCTATCTGCTGAGCACCTTCGCGATCAGCTCGGTGCTCAGTTTCGGCATGCTTAACCTGATATGCGGCTCGCTGGAAAATCACCTTGAGCGCCGCCCCTACAACGACACTCAGCGACGCGAAGGCCGCCGTGGGGTAATGGTTACCGCCTTGCGCGGATTCGCGCTGGTGCCCTTGCTCGCGCCGACCAGCGTTGCGGTGGCGATCCTGACCCGCGAACTCCCAGGCCTCAGCTGGAGCACGCTGCTTCCCTTCGGGCTGCTTGGCGGGCTGCTCCTGCTGCTGTTCGGATGGCCAGCCGAGAACCGACGCTTGCAACAGCTGGCCGATGCCCCTGACGCCAACTTCGGCACACAAACACAGCAGCCCGGCGGTCGCGTGGGTGGATTGCTGATCGGCAGCCTGATCGGTATCAGCCTGATCGCCCTGCTGGCAGCGCTGACTTGGCTGTCCGCCACCCAAGCAGCCATGTTGCTGGTACCAAGCGCCGTCATCCTTATCCTGCTCTGGCAGCGGATCGCGCCGCGCCAGGTGTTCCGCGAGGTAAGCGAAACACTCATCGGCATGCGCAACGAGACGTTCATTTTTGCCAGCTCAGCATTGCTCGCCGGCCTGGTAGCCGCCGTGTTACCGGTGCATCACCTGGCGGATCAGCTGGGAAACACCCCACTGATATTGTTCGGGCTGGGTGCGGTCGGTGCCCTGTCAGTCATGGCGATGGCGCTGCTCGGCGTCGCACCACTGATATCGCTAAACGTGTGCGCAGCCTTGTTGGCACAGCTGGCGAGCCAGGGCTTGGCGGTAACGCAGCCGGCCGTGGCGCTGCTGTTCGGTTTTTCGCTGGCGATGCTGCTCTCGCCCTACGGCCCCTCAGCGGTATTACTGGCGCGCCACGCGCAGCTCTCGCCCTGGCGCATCGCCGTCGGCTGGAACGGCCGCTTCGTCCTTAGCGTCTTGGTCCCGTTGCTGCTGATACCGCTGCTGGCCTGAACATGGCTGGCTCACATCCAGCCATATTCGGCCATGGACAGCGGCTCGCCATCGCCGACGATGAAATGATCGAGCACCCGCACATCGATCAGCCCGAGCGCATCGCTGAGCCTGCGCGTCAGTTGCCGATCAGCCTGGCTCGGTTCGGCCACGCCCGAGGGATGATTGTGGGCCAGAATGACCGCTGCGGCATTGTGCGCCAGCGCGCGCTTGACCACTTGACGGGGATACACACTGGCCCCGTCGATGGTGCCGTGAAACAACGGTGTAGTAGTATCTAATAAAACCGTTAGAGACTTGCAGCAATGCCCAAAGCCTACGCCTATGTTAGATGGTCAACCGCCGAGCAAGGCGGTTTGGACAGAGACAGCCACACACGCCAAACCACACCACTTGGAGCCTTCACGGCTACCACTGGCGTAGAGGTGGTTGAAACTATCATTGATAAGGGTGTTAGTGCCTTTCGTGGTGCTAACGCTCGCATAGGTCAATTGAAAGGCTTGTTGGATAGGATTGAGAGTGGGGAAATTGAGTCCGGTGATTACATCATCGTTGAGTCAATCGACCGTCTAACACGCCAAAGGCTGAATGATTCCGTTGAACTGATCCAATCTATTTTACGTAAAGGTGTGCGGATTCATACCGCTATTGATAATAAAACCTATTCTTATGATGATCCGAATCGTGATTTAGAAACATTGTTAATGGTCGGTGTGATTGCGAAGCGAGCACACGAAGAATCCGACACAAAATCAAAACGCTTAAAATCTTCTTGGATTAAAAAGAGAAATGCAGCAGAAACTAAAATCATTAGAAAGCAATGTCCTTATGGCTTTGCTTATGATGATAAAGAAGAACGATTTGTAATTGTTGAAGATGAAGCAAACGAAATTAGAACTATTTTTGAACGATTGAAATATGTCGGAATCTTGGAAGCAATCAAGGAAGTAAATAAAACATCGAAACGAAAATGGACAAGAAAACACATTGATGAATTGATTAAGACTAAAAGTCCTATTGGTGTTTTGGCTCTTCAAAGAAGAGAAGATGATGGCGAAGGCCGTATCTTTGATAGATATATCCCTAATTATTATCCAAAGATTGTAGATGAAAACACTTTTGAAACAGCAGTTGCAGCAATCAAAAAACGCTTCAATGAAAGGAAAAGTGGGCGCAGAGCACCAAACAACTACAACATATTTAGGCATTGCATTAAATGCGATGACCACGATGTTGGGATGTTTTTTAATCTCCAAGGCTTGGGTAAAGAGAAGAAACGTTATGCTTATTTAGTTTGTTCAAACAGAGCAGAACGAGTTTGCGAGTGCGGCAATAGAATTAGATTTGAATTGGCTTTTGGGATATTCCTTTGCGCTATTCAACAAATGTATGAAAATCGTTATATAGATGAACGAACAGAGAAAAAGAGAAAAGATTTCACTTGGTTTAGTGATAAGGACTATGCGAGTTTTGATAATTTTAATAATGCGTTTGGCAAGTTTTTTGCGGCAAAAGATAACAGCAAACAGAAAGAAGAAATAAGATCAAAGCAAACAGAACTGCTCATTGAAAAAAATTCTTTATCTATGCTTGACGCTTCGCTTGCTCAATTCGATGGAATTATTCCAAAAACATTTATTCAACGGATTGCAAATAGTGAAGCAAAAATTGCAGAACTTGAAAAAGAAATTGTAAATCTTGAAGGTGATTTGATTGTTGAAGCAGAAGTATTAGAAGCAACAACACCCAAAGAAATAATAGAACTATATCAAACAGAGATTGGAAGAATGAAATTGAACTCATTCTTTATAAATCGTGGAATCCTATTTTTTATCAATTTCGATAAAGAAGTCGGAACGGTCATCCTAACTATAAAATTGAAGGATGAGCCAGATTTTAAATTATCTGTATGGCATAAATTTCCAGAAAAATCTCCATTGGCAGAGTTTGGTATTGATGACTTATCTAACATCATAAAATAGATAATCGAACTATAAAGGGCTGGCATTTATGCTGGCCTTTTTATTTCCGCTTTTTTGCTATACGTTTTGCTATACATCCCCGCTATACATTTTAAAAATTAGTTTGCTATACATATTGAAACTTATAATTTATATGATACAAATATAGATATAGGTTTCTTTTTCTATAGGCAAGCAATGGGATTGTATAGCAAATAACTGGCGTTATTTCCTACCGTAAAAATTCCTTCGGACATTTTCACTTACTATCCCTGCTTGATTTTCTTCACTTCGTTTGAAAACAAAAGGAGCCAACTACTAACTAATTATGAGGTAATGATATGGCAAAAAAAGATATTCAATTAAATGTTCGAGTTTCTAAAGAAGCAAAACAACTGATTGCGGATAATGCAAAACTGTTGGGTATGAAACAGGGGGAGTATATAGAAACGATTGCGCGAAAAGGCCTTAATCAAGTCGTAGAGATTAACAATCCATCATTAATGAATCGCTATGATGAAATTGAACAAGCACTGGATAAGGTAGGGATAAATATTAACCAAATAGCTAAATATCTAAACGGTGGAAACAATCCAAACTCAAAAATGGAAGCAACATTTTCAAATGTTGTGAAAGTCTTCAATAACTTACATATAAGGCTTGAAAAGTGTCAGGATAAGAAAATTATATTCAACAACCAAGAGGAATAAATGATTAGAGAAAAATTAAGCACTCAAAAGAGTAGAATAGAAACACAAAACACTTTGGCATATACAATTAAAAAGGCCGTATTGGTTGAAAGTAATCGTTGCCAAATTGGAACTAATCAAGAGTTTGTAGAGTTTCTTTCAAAGAAGTTCGATAAGGCTTGCAAGGGAAAACAGGAAAATACTTCTTTTCACGAAACCCTATCGTTTCATACCTCAGACAATATCACACCCGAAAAAGCCCTTGAAATAGCCAAAGAACTTTATGGAGATACGATTGGTTTAAACCGTGAGCACTCTTTCGCCGTTCATAACGATACGGACGAATTACATATCCATTTTATTTGGGCGCCAAGAGACTTTAACAACAAAATATATTATCAAAAAGATGACTATCGAATCATAGAAATGAAGCTAACTGAACTTGAATTAAAACATAATCTTTATCTGGTTGAAAACAGAAAGCTATTAAAGCCTGACCTTGAAACTCAACCAAGTAAATCAAAGAAAGAGCAAGCACTTGAGCAACGCGGCATTAAAACCATTAAGAAGCAGTTCAGAGAAGACGTAAATAATGCTTTAAGCAAGAGCAGAACTACAACAAATTTCTTTGGTCATCTGCACGATAACGGCTATTCAATTAGCCCAAACGGTAAAACCGCATATTCAATTAGCAAAGACGGGAATACATTCAAGGCGTCTGAATTTGGCGTTTCCTATGTCTCATTAAAAAAGAAACTTGAAGAGCAACACGATTTTACAGAGCTATTAGAACATTACAAAAACAAAGAAAAGCCAAAAGATATTGAAGCCTTTATAGCTACAGCTAGAAAAGTGGATTTTCTTACTAAGAGCAAATACCAAACAACTTTAGTGAAGCATTTCTCTCCAATTTTGGAAAATGAAAAGGTTGAGTATTACTATAAGAACTCCAGCAATAGAAAAGCGTTTGAATATTACAAAGACCCGTCAAAAGTCTCTTTCAGTGATTTGTCCAATCAATCTATAAGGGCGGGTTTACAAAGACTTACTCAAGATATTAAGGAGCCTGGAGCTTTGCATTGCTCTGGACCAGAACACGCTAAAAAAAGAATGTGGCTTGAGTTTAAAATGATGAACCTTGAAGCCAAAGGTTTTACGTTGAGCGGATACGAACCATCGCCAGCAGATTTAAAGGAATTGGAACAACGTAAGGCAGATTATGCGGCTATAGATAAGAAATGGAAGAAGACACCTGAAGGACCTATACAGCCCGTTCCTGTCATTTCTGAACCTACCCCACCGGAAGAACCTGAAACACCGCAGAACGTGCCACAACCGCAGCCAGAGCCACCCAAGAGACGTAGACGAAGTGTCTATTGCCCATAAAATCGAGCCTTATAAAGGCTCTTTTTTTGTTGAACAATCTTAGGTTAAAGGATATATCTCGGAAGCTAATAACATCGGCCAAAAAAAACACCGTTAGGTGCTTTCTCTTAATTCCTGCTTTAGTTTGGCTTTTAATTCTATAGCGTCTTTATCTATTTGTATTTTGGCCATAGCCCATTGCTCAATATATATTTGCTGATGGCGTTCAACTAATGACAAAACCAAGCCATCTAAATTGGCTTGTTTTTCTTTGTTTCCAGCTTCAGCAAATGAACCAATTAAGTAATTATTGCTAATTGATTTACCTTCAGTGAATCCGGCGATTAATTTCTTTGCCAGACTTGAAGTTAATTTGAATGCTGGATACTCCAACATTTCAATCATTTTGACAAAATCAATTAGAAATAAAGCCTTTTGTTTTCTCTTATATCCGCTGATTTGTCCGCCTATCCAGCCTTTTATCTCTGCTTGATTTTTAAGATTTGATTTCTCCATAAGTTTCTCCGTTGTTAGTTATAACATAACATCGAATAAACTATTGTCAAGGGTTCGAAGATATATCCGTTAAGCTAATGTTGACGGGCAAAATAAAGAGCCTTTTAAGGCTCTTGTTGTTTTAAAATGGTAAATCATCATCTTCTTCTTCGATTGCTTCAGCTTCTGGCCTTTTAAATCCCCAGTTGAGCTTTGTCTTCTTTTCCTTCACTTCTTCTGTTATTCCTTTAACTTCACCATTCATTCCTATATCTGAAACTTCACTTCTCTTGTATTCTTGATTTTTGAACGGCTTATGCTTGTTGACATTGACTGATATTGACACGGTTTTTCTACAAGCTTTGTTCTCGAAGAACTCAACAATCAATCCTTTATCTTCGAGTGCTTTATTGGCTTTTCTAACATTGAATAGAAACTTCTTATCCTCTACTTCTTCGCATTGAAGTCTTACCTTTAGCAACTCAACGCTGTATGTGTTAAGGGTGTTCGCATTGTTTGTTGTATAGAAAAGATAAAGCGCCTTTTCATATTCAGTTGATAGCTCGTTGTATTTATCACGAAGAACATTGTAAATAGCATTGCTATCGGCAATAAAAAAGTTTTTGTATTTATCACTTACTTGAATATCTACAGTTTTTGTTTCTCTGTTAACAACCGCATCATTCAGCAATCCGCAAATAAAGGTTTCTGGCCCTTTTTTGAAAGAGACAGTTAACACTTTAAGTTTACGTAAAGATTCATCTATCTTATCAACGTATCCAAACCTATTTGTTTTAGATACGTTCATAAAATCGAACAACTCATCAAGGCTAAAACTAAAACGCTCGGATTGAATTGTATTTGCTTTTATTGTTAAGAAAAGGAAAAGATTGAAATCAATATCTAGGCTAAGTTGATAAGTATCAATCTTGATGTCTTCGTATTGAGCAATACGCCCTATTCTTAACTGTAAGAACGCATTCTTCCTTTGTTTAATATTAAATACCGGAAGAGACAAAAGAGCCTTGGTGACAGATATAAAATGGTCCTGAACAAATAACTTCTTATCTGTATATCTAATTCTTACAAATGCTTTCCCCATTGGTTCCTCACAATTATTAATCTATACAATATTTATAACATTAAAATATTGAAAGTCAATTGATATGCTTATTTAAACTTGGAACCTATTATTTTACCCTTAAACTAATCAAGCTCCTTATTAGAACCCAGAACCGAAAATATACAATATATAACAATAAATATGGAATATTATTAGAACCCGGAACCGAAATTATTACAACTCGGAACCGAACATACACCCAAGGCCAGTATTTATGCGGGTTTGAAAAGTTAAAAGGATTATAAAAGTATGTTGAAATCGAAAACGGGGTTTTCTCATTCAAACACAAGCAAAAGCATTCTGAGAAAAATGCGAATAAAATTCGCAAAGTTTTAAGAGCGAAGCGAATAAAACGCAAAACGAAGTTTTATTTTTCGTAGAAAAGTCGTAGCAATAGGAAGTCAAAAACGACTATGTAAGTTAGAGAAATGTAGAAAATTTATAGAAATGAGTCAAAAGCCTATGCCCTACGGGCTTGCTGGAATAATCATAAAAGCCAGCGCCAGACAATTTATTAATGCGATTTGTCAATTCAGCATTCGCTGAGGATAATATCCTTGAGTAGATTTAGCTTATCTTTCAAGAACTCAGCAAAATACTCACTGATAAGTTTTTTATTCAGCAAATATGGGCATAGCATTTCAATGCGAGTGATAATTTCAATCGCCTCGAGTTTTTTCCCTAAGCTGGTTAGAATTTTAATTTTTTCTAACGCGATATGGAGAGCACATTCCTCAACGTTCCGACTAGAATCCCAACAACAATCTAGAAACTCTTCTAGCTCTCCGCCCCTATCCATTTCCGTATGCGAGACAGGAATTCGGTAGTCGTGCTTCAACGCCATAAAAACATTTTCCGCGAATTTGTTTCTATCGTCTGAATAGCTGTTCATAAACTCATCCCTAGCTTGAACGGTCTCGCATTATACAAAAACAGCACAGAAAAAAGGGATATATTATTTATTAGTAAACGCTAGACCGCTGAAAAGCACCTCGAAAGCCAGCACCCTGTGTTTGGAGTCAAGAAACAGACAGCCGAAGAGTTCGTGCGGCTCATGCCGCAGGCGTGCCTTGAGGTAATCGCGCACGGCCTGCGGGCTTTCCAGCGCCGAATCCCGCCGGATGCGCTCCGCCAGGTGTCGCCTCGCCATTTCCAGCACGGCTTGCAGCTGAGCAAATTTGGCCGGCCCCAAGCCCAGGTGCTCACTGAACTGGACGAGATCACTTTCCAGTAAAGCCCGCAGACTGCCGAACTCATTGAGTAGATGCCGCGCCAGATCCACCGCGCTTTTCCCGGCCACGCCGGTGCGCAGGAATATGGCTAACAGCTCCGCATCGGACAGGGCCGCTGCACCCTGCTCCAACAGCTTTTCCCGCGGCCGTTCCGCCGCTGGCCAGTCACGAATGCTCATGTCACCTCCATGTCGAGCGAGCCCCTCGTCCTCTGAGGGCGCTGTGCTATCTTAGCGGCCTTTTATCCACGGCAACCGGCCTTCGCCGGAACCAGTTCTCACCCCGTTACAAGGCAGGCCTATGCAGCGGCTTTATCGTAAACGCATCGTCCTGGGCGTCGGCGGCGGCATCGCCGCTTACAAGAGCGCGGAGCTGGTACGCCGGCTACGCGACCAGGGCGCCGAAGTGCGCGTCGTGATGACCAGCGGCGGTCGTGAATTCATTACGCCGCTAACCCTCCAGGCCCTGTCCGGCCATCCTGTACATATGGATCTGCTCGACCCTGCTGCCGAAGCAGCCATGGGGCATATCGAGCTGGCGCGCTGGGCCGATCTGGTACTGGTGGCGCCCGCAACTGCCGACTTGATGGCACGCCTGGCTCAGGGTGTCGCCAACGACCTGTTGACCACCCTCGTGCTCGCGACCAACGCACCGGTAGCCCTGGCGCCCGCAATGAATCAGGCCATGTGGGCTGATCCTGCCACCCAAGCCAACCGCGCACTGCTGGAGCAGCGAGGGATCCGCCTGTTCGGCCCCGCATCCGGCAGCCAGGCCTGCGGCGATGTGGGCCTCGGCCGCATGCTCGAAGCGGATGATCTGGCTCAGGCGGCTGCTGATTGCTTCAAACGCAGTCTGCTGACCGGAAAGCATCTTTTGATTACTGCCGGCCCGACTCAGGAAAACATCGATCCGGTGCGCTACATCACCAATCACAGCTCCGGGAAGATGGGGTTCGCCCTGGCCGAGGCCGCCGCCGAAGCCGGTGCACGCGTAACCCTGGTCGCCGGTCCGGTGTTTCTGCCAACCCCCGACCGCGTTCAACGCATCGACGTGGTCAGCGCCCGGGACATGCTTGCCGCGTGCGAAGCAGCGATGCCGTGCGATCTGTTCATTGCCGCCGCAGCGGTTGCCGACTATCGGCCAGAAGTGGTCGCACCGCACAAATTGAAAAAAGACCCAACCAAGGGCGACGGCCTGCTTCTGCAGATGGTCCGCAACCCCGACATCCTTGCCACGCTGGCCGGGCGGGCAGACCGACCTTTCAGCGTCGGCTTCGCGGCCGAGACGGAAAACCTGCTGGAGTACGCCACGCGCAAACTGCGGGACAAGAACCTCGACCTCATCGTGGCCAACGATGTCGCCAACCCGAGCATTGGCTTCAACAGCGAAGAAAACGCCGTCACGGTGATTGACCGCCAGCAACACGAAACCCGCTTCAGCCAAGCCAGCAAGGGACATATCGCTCGCCAGCTGATCGCCTTTATCGCCGACCGTTACCATCAGGCCTGACCATGCACAAACTTCAAGCGAAGATTCTCGACCCCCGTCTTGGCAAGGATTTCCCGCTGCCTGAGTACGCCACCAGCGGCTCTGCCGGACTCGATCTACGCGCCATGCTGCAAGCCGATACGACACTGGAGCCTGGGCAGACCTTGCTGATCCCTACCGGCCTGTCCATTCATATTGCCGACCCAAACCTCGCGGCGCTGGTCCTGCCGCGCTCTGGCCTAGGCCACAAGCATGGCATCGTGCTGGGCAATCTCGTCGGCCTGATCGACTCCGACTACCAAGGCGAGCTGATGGTCTCCTGCTGGAACCGCGGCCAGACCAGCTTCAACATAGCCATAGGAGAACGCATCGCCCAACTGATGCTGGTCCCGGTGATCCAGGCGCAGTTCGAACTGGTAAATGAGTTCGACAACAGTGAGCGTGGCGCCGGCGGCTTCGGCCACTCGGGCAGCCACTGAGATAGTTCTCGCCTTTTTTCAGGACGAACCGAGGGGCTCCATGAAACTCTTCAAGCGCACCGCCGAGGACGACACCGTTCTCAATCCTGCCGATGCCGCCGCACCCCGCCCGCGCCGAAGCGTCGGCCTTAAGACCCTCGCACCCGGCCTGATCCCAGGACTGCTGGGCCTTGTGGTGGCGGGAGCGTTGCTTTGGACTGCCCAACAGAGCAGTCAACAGCAGCAAGCCAGCGCGCTTGCCGAGGCATGGGGCCAAAGTCAGGCTTCGGCGATCAATCAGGCCCTGCGCCAACTGGCCGAAGACACGCGCGCCGCCGCCAGCGATCCGCAATTGCTCGAGGCGCTGCGCAGCGAACAGCCGCAGCAGATACGAGCCGCCGAACGTGAGCTGAACTACCGGGACGGCGTCATCGATGCTCACCTCAGCCTTCGCGGCCAAGCGCGAACGGATGTCGGCCGGCCCGGGCCCCTGAATTTTGCCGCGCTGGATATGCTGCAGCGCGCCGAAAATGGGCAAACGCCCGCTACCGAAGCGTTCAAGGTTGGGTCACGCTGGCTGCTCTACAGCGCCGCCGCATTGCGCGCGAGCCCTGAGCAGCCGGTTCAGGGCACACTGCTGCTGGTCACCAGCCTGGAACGGTTCCTGGCGACCCTGCCGCAGCTGCCAAGCGAAGCCGGGCAGCTGCGGCTGGTTCAACAGTTCAGCGGCGCCCCGACACAGTTGCTGGTGCAGCGTGGCGGAGCCGGACTGGACGATTCCGCGATAGACCTGCCGAGCAACAACCCGAACTGGAAGATCAGTTTCCTGCCGGCACCGGCGCTTGGCGCGGGGGGCCTTTCGCCAGTACTCGTCCTAGTGGCGGCGCTGGCGGCATTGTTCGGCCTGCTGCTCGGCCTCCAGGCAGTGCTTAGCGCACAGCAACGGAGGCTTCGCGAAGATGTATTGCATCTGGGCCAGATGGTTCAGGAACTCTCCAACGGCAAGACCATCAAAACACCGACTTTGAGCCTGCCGGCGCTTGATGCACTGGCGAAAAGCCTGGTCCGATTGCCGCTTCGCACCGCCGGAATGGCATCGACCAAAGCACCGACCACAGAGCAGGCCGCGGTCAGGCAACCCCCATCTACCGAATATGTCGACCCTCTTTTCCAGGACACCGACATTCTCGATATCGACATTCTCGACGAGGACCAGGACTGGCTTGGCCTCGATACCAAGGAGCGAGAAACTGCAATGAGCGCCGCTAAAGCCCCGCAACTGCCTGCAAGCATCTTCCGCGCCTACGACATCCGTGGCGTGGTCGGCGACAGCCTGACCACCGAAACCGCGTATTGGATAGGCCGGGCAGTAGGGTCCGAAAGCCTGGCTCAGGGCGAGCCAAATGTATCAGTCGGCCGCGACGGACGCCTGTCCGGCCCTGAGTTGGTCCAGCACCTGATCCAAGGGTTGGTGGACAGCGGCTGCAGCGTCAGCGACGTCGGCATGGTCCCGACCCCAGTGCTCTACTACGCCGCCAATGTTCTGGCCGGAAAATCCGGCGTGATGCTCACCGGCAGCCACAACCCGCCTGACTACAACGGCTTCAAGATCGTAATTGCGGGCGACACCCTCGCCAACGAGCAGATCCAGGCGCTACGCCAGCGCATCGAAACCGGCAACCTCAGCGAAGGTGTCGGCCAGGCCGAACAGGTCGACGTGCTGGAGAGCTACTTCAAGCGAATCCGCGACGATATCGCCGTGGCCAAGCCGATGAAGGTGGTGGTGGACTGCGGCAACGGCGTTGCGGGCGTCATCGCGCCGCAACTTATTGAAGCCCTGGGCTGCAAGGTCATTCCGCTGTTCTGCGAGGTCGATGGCAATTTCCCCAACCATCACCCGGACCCAGGCAAGCTGGAGAACCTCGAGGATCTGATCGCCAAGGTGAAATCAGAGAATGCTGACCTCGGCCTGGCCTTCGACGGCGACGGCGATCGCGTCGGCGTGGTGACCAATGCGGGCAGCGTAGTATTTCCCGACCGTCTGCTGATGCTGTTCGCCAAGGATGTCGTGTCGCGCAACCCCGGCGCCGACATCATCTTCGACGTCAAATGCACACGTCGCCTGACACCGCTGATCAGTGGCTACGGCGGTCGTCCGGTCATGTGGAAGACCGGGCATTCACTGATCAAAAAGAAAATGAAGGAAACCGGTGCGCTGCTCGCTGGCGAGATGAGCGGACACATCTTTTTCAAGGAGCGCTGGTACGGTTTCGATGACGGTATCTACAGTGCCGTGCGCCTGCTGGAGATCCTCAGCCAGGACAAGCGCAACGCCGAGCAAGTCTTCTCGGCCTTCCCGAACGATATCTCGACACCCGAGATCAATATTCAGGTCACCGAAGAAAGCAAGTTCACCATCATCGAGTCGCTGCATCGCGACGCCCATTGGGGCGACGCCAACATCACCACCCTCGACGGTGTGCGGGTCGATTACCCGAAAGGCTGGGGCCTGGTGCGCGCCTCGAACACTACTCCGGTGCTGGTGCTGCGTTTTGAAGCCGAAACCGAGGAAGAACTCAAGCGCATACAGGACGTCTTCCGCGCCCAGCTCTATACTGTCGCGCCTGATCTCACCCTGCCGTTCTGACTTGCGGAGCCCTGCATGACCCTCAGCCGTGAAGCCGCCACCCAATTCGCCCAGGTCCTTTCCGAAGCGCTGCCCTACATCCGCCGATTCGTCGGCAAGACGCTGGTCATCAAGTACGGCGGAAATGCGATGGAAAGCGAGGAGCTGAAAACCGGCTTTGCGCGCGACATCGTGTTGATGAAAGCGGTAGGCATCAACCCGGTGGTGGTGCACGGCGGCGGCCCGCAAATTGGCGACCTGCTCAAGCGCCTGAACATCGAAAGCCACTTCATCGACGGCATGCGGGTCACCGACAGCCAGACCATGGACGTGGTGGAGATGGTGCTCGGCGGCCAGGTCAACAAGAGCATCGTGAGCCTGATCAACCAGCACGGTGGCGCAGCCATCGGACTGACAGGTAAAGACGCCAAGCTGATTCGCGCGAAAAAGCTTAAGGCCACGCGTCAGACACCTGAAATGACCTCACCGGAAATCATCGACATCGGCCAGGTTGGCGAAGTCACCGGGGTCAATACCGAGCTGCTGGAAATGCTCGTCCGCGGCAATTTCATTCCGGTCATTGCGCCCATCGGCGTTGGTCCGGACGGCGAGTCCTACAACATCAATGCCGACCTGGTGGCCGGCAAGGTCGCTGAGGCGTTGCAGTCCGAAAAGCTGATGTTGCTGACCAACATTGCCGGCCTGATGGACAAACAGGGCCAGGTCCTGACCGGGCTGACCACCGCGCAAGTCGACGACCTGATCGCCGACGGCACGATCTACGGCGGGATGCTGCCAAAGATTCGCTGTGCACTGGATGCGGTCCAAGGCGGCGTGCACAGTGCACACATTATCGATGGCCGCGTACCCAATGCGGTGTTGCTGGAAATCTTCACCGACATCGGCGTGGGCACGCTGATCACCAATCGAAAGGCTTCAGCCCCTCACTGAAAAAACCATGAAAAAGCCCGGCTTCTCGGATGAAAAGCCGGGTTTTTTTTTCGTCTGGGTTTACCTGCTACTCCGACTGACCGAGCAACTCGGCCACTCGCTCACGTTCCAGACCGTAGCTCACTTCGGCCTGCTTTCGGGTTTGCTTGTAGCGTTCGACATCCCGTCTCAGGCTGGCCTGCTCTTTGGCGAGGTTGTCGATCTGTACGAGTAGTTGCTCGGGCACTTTCCGACCAGCACGCTCATGGTTGGCCGCCTGACTCTGCAGGTTCGCCTGTTGCGTCCGCAGAGACTGGAGGTTGCCGCGAGTGATACCGATAATGCTGTCGAGTTCGGACAGCCTGCGCGCCTTGGCACGTTCCACATCAGCGACACTGGCATACAGTCTCAGCAACTGTGCATCAGTCTCAGCTCGGGCTTTGGCTTCCAGCAGCAGTTTGCGTTCCTGCGCTGTCGGCGCTGGTGGCACAACCTGCGTCACGCGGCCCTGGTCGTTGAGGACTTCATAACCGCGACCAATGAACTGCGGCGGCACACCATGTCGATCAAGGACCACAACGCCCTTGTCATCGACATACCGATACAGCTCAGCCTGCGCTGCCGTCGAGGCCAGTAAACCCAACAGCAAGAGTGCGCTGCTCCCTATTCGCATACTTCAGCCTCTTCCGTATCGGTGCGTGCGGCACTGCGAGTCCAAATGCCTGTTTCTTCTTAATGCCGAAGGGTCTCAGCTTATACAAACCCAGGCACAGTTGCGCAGCAATAAGCACACCAACTGCGCGGACCTGTCCGTTGGTTTACAAAGCAACGGTCAAGCGTGAGTCGCAAGGTGCTTGGCAGGGCGACGCCAGACCGAAGCGGCCCGGCTAATTACACTAGGGAGCCAGCCGGCTACCACAGCGCCGCACTGACGACCGCTTCCGGACGCCGGGGCAGCCACAGTTGGTCAGTAACTGACAAAAATCAGGCACAGCGGAAACCCGTTGATCAGGTCAACTTAACAGGCATGACGGGCCGCTCTCAGATGCCATATTGGTCGCGGTACGCTTGGACGGCAGGTAAGTGCCGCTTGAGCTGCTCATCCTGTCCCAGGAACTCCAGCACCTGAGTGAGAGAAACAATGCTCACGACGGGCATGCCGTAGTCCTGCTCTACTTCTTGAATGGCAGACAGCTGACCCTGGCCCCGCTCCTGTCGATTCAGCGCAATCAGCACGCCAGCGGCTTGCGCACCTTGGGCCTGAATGATCTGCATGACTTCGCGAATAGCGGTCCCTGCGGTGATCACGTCATCGACGATCAGCACGCGACCATTAAGAGGCGCGCCGACCAACGTACCTCCTTCGCCATGATCCTTGGCTTCCTTACGGTTAAAGCACCAAGGCAGGTCACGCTGGTGATGCTCAGCCAGGGAGATGGCCGTCGCCGCCGCCAGAGGAATACCTTTGTAGGCTGGCCCGAAGATCACATCGAAATCGATGCCGCTGTCGGCAACCGCTGCGGCGTAGAAGCGGCCCAATTGTGCCAGCGCCGCGCCACTGTCGAACAATCCGGCATTGAAGAAGTAGGGGCTGGTGCGCCCGGACTTCAGGGTGAACTCACCGAAGCGCAAAACCCCGCGCTCGATGGCGAAGCGAATGAACTCGCGCTGATACGCCTGCATGAAGAATATTCCCGGAAGACACTGATTTAGCTAATTGCAAAGAGCTTGGGTTATCATACACACACGTGTTTTTAGGGGCCATTTATGCGGATCATCAGCGTCAACGTGAATGGCATTCAA
Source organism: Stutzerimonas tianxiuensis (assembly GCF_053470365.1). Lineage (NCBI taxonomy): Bacteria > Pseudomonadati > Pseudomonadota > Gammaproteobacteria > Pseudomonadales > Pseudomonadaceae > Stutzerimonas > Stutzerimonas tianxiuensis. Next base: position 202,985 of record NZ_JBPVWS010000004.1, read on the forward strand.
GCGGCGGCGCAGCGGGGTTTGCTCAGCTGGCTGCAAGCGCAGAATGCCGATGTCATCTGCCTGCAGGATACCCGCGCCTCTGTAGTAGAACTCGACGATCCGGCCTACCAGCTTGACGGCTATTTTCTCTATACCGTCGATGCTGAAATCCCCGAACAGGGCGGTGTCGCGCTGTACTCCAGGCTGCAGCCGAAGGCTGTGATCATGGGCCTCGGATTCGAAACTGCCGACCGTTACGGCCGTTATCTGCAGGCCGACTTCGATAAGGTCAGCATCGCCACGCTGCTATTGCCAACCGGCCGTGGCGGGGATGAAGACCTAAATCAGAAATTCAAATTCATGGACGATTTCGCCCATTACCTCGACAAGCAGCGCCGCAAGCGTCGCGAATATATCTATTGCGGCTCACTATACGTCGCGCATCAGAAGCTGGATGTGAAGAACTGGCGCGACTGCCAGCAGGCGACTGGCTTTCTAGCGCCCGAGCGTGCGTGGCTGGATGAGATTTTTGGCAACATGGGTTACATCGATGCGCTGCGCGAAGTCACTCGAGAGGGCGATCTCTACAGCTGGTGGCCCGATACCGAGCAGGCTCAGATGCTCAACCTCGGCTGGCGATTCGATTATCAAATCCTGACATCCGGCATGCGCCGTTTCGTCCGTAACGCCCGCCTGCCGCGCCAGCCGCGCTTCTCCCAGCACGCCCCATTGGTCGTGGATTACGACTGGACGCTGAGCCTCTAACTACTCAACAAGCACGCGCCTGACCTAGGCGCGCGCTGGCTGGGACAATCTGAGCTAAACCCTATTTAACGATCCGCCAACAGAACGGATAACGATAGGGTTTGCCCTCGTTGGCACGGATGCCAGCAATCACAACCAGTACCAGAGCTACCACGCTGATCAGCGCCATTAGCGGAAAACCGATAAGTATCCAGGCCAACACGCCACAGATCATCAGCAAAATACTGAAGGTGATCTGGAAGTTCAGCGCCTCTTTTCCCTGCTCATCGACGAACGGATCCATATCCTTCTTCAGCTGCCAGACGATCAACGGCCCCAGGACGTTGCCGATCATCGGCACCAGAAACCAGAAGAACGCCGAGTAATGACAGAACATGGCCCATTGCCGCACTTGGGCAGACGGTACCGGAATCAATTCTTGGTCAGACATGGCGTTCTCCTTCTGATTAGTCGGCCAGCGCGGCCTGCTGCAGAGCGAACAGCTCCTGCATACCGGCTTGAGCCAAACCAAGCATGGCATTGAGCTCATCCGGCTGGAACGGCGCGCCCTCTGCGGTGCCCTGCACCTCGATAAAACCGCCGCCACTGGTCATCACCACGTTGAGGTCCGTCTCGGCGGCCGAATCCTCCAGGTAGTCAAGATCCAGGACCGGCTCACCTTGATACATCCCTACCGAGACAGCCGCGACCATCTGCTTGAGAGGATCGCCGCCCTTCAACCCGCCGCGCTTCTTCAGCAACTTCAGCGCATCGACCAGCGCCACCATCGCTCCGGTAATTGATGCAGTACGCGTACCGCCGTCCGCCTGTATCACGTCGCAGTCGATATAGATGGTGTTCTCGCCCAGCTTGCTCATGTCCAACGATGCCCGTAGTGAACGGCCGATCAATCGCTGGATTTCTAAGGTGCGCCCGCCCTGCTTTCCGCGACTGGCTTCACGCTGGTTACGCTCGCCAGTAGCTCGCGGCAACATGCCGTATTCCGCAGTTAGCCAGCCCTGCCCCTGCCCCTTGAGGAAGCGCGGCACGCCATTCTCGATACTGGCGGTACAAATCACCTTGGTGTCGCCGAACTCCACCAGAACCGAACCCTCGGCGTGCTTGGTGTAGTTGCGAGTAATGCGGATCGATCGCAGCTGATCGGCAGCGCGGCCACTGGGACGCTTCATGAGGCTTTCCTGATTCTGAGTGAATTGACCTGCATTATAGAGGCCTGACCTACGGTAAGGGCCACCGTCGAGCCACTCGACTCACGAGCCAGCGACTGAATCGAGCACCCTATACGCCAAACGGCCTTGACGGCAGTTAACTATGCACCGGCGTCACTGACCGCGTTTTCCTTTACAATCCTCCGCCTTTCGCCACCGCATCGAGAGGTTCCCCATGATCTACAGCATGACCGCTTTCGCCCGTGCCGAGCAGGCCGGCGAGCACGGCACCCTGAGCTGGGAGATCCGCTCGGTCAATCACCGTTACCTTGAACCGCACCTGCGCCTGCCCGAGTCCTTCCGCGACCTCGAAGGCGCCATTCGCGAAGCACTGCGCAAGGGGCTATCCCGCGGCAAGATCGAATGCACCCTACGCTTTGCCGAAGATGCAGCAGGTCGCTCCATGCAGGTCGATCACCAACGGGCAGGCCAGCTGATCGCTGCCGCTGAAAGCGTCGCGGCAATGATCAAACAGCCCGCGCCGCTGAACCCGCTTGAGATTCTCTCCTGGCCAGGCGTGCTGGTCGGCGACGCTGCGGACCCGCAAGCACTCAACAACACCGCTCTGCAATTGTTTCATCAGGCGCTGGAGCAGATGAAAGCCGGCCGCCTGCGCGAAGGCGAAGAACTTGCCCGCCTGATCAACGAACGCCTTGATGCCATCGGCACGGAAACCGCCACACTCCGCAGCCAGGTTCCACAGATGCTCGCGGCGCAGCGTCAGAAACTGCTGGACCGCTGCGTGGAAATGCGCGCCGAGCTGGATCCTCAGCGTCTTGAGCAAGAGCTTGTGATGCTTGCGCAGAAAAGCGACGTGGCCGAAGAGCTTGATCGTCTTGGCACCCACGTCACTGAAGTACGCCGCGTTTTGAAGTCCGGCGGAGCGGCCGGTCGCCGTCTGGATTTTCTCATGCAGGAACTCAACCGCGAAGCCAACACACTGGGCTCCAAGGCATTCGACACGCGCAGCACCCAGGCAGCGGTCAATCTCAAGGTACTGATCGAGCAGATGCGCGAGCAGGTCCAGAACATCGAATAGCAACTAAGCTTGGCCTACTCGACGGGCCAAGACCGCCAGATCCTAGTCAGCAATCCGCAAAGAGAATTACATGGCAGCCTCCACCGGTACGCTCTACATCGTTTCCGCGCCTTCCGGGGCCGGCAAGACCAGCCTGGTCAAGGCCCTGCTCGATGCGCAACCGCAGGTTCGGGTTTCGGTTTCACATACGACTCGGCCTATGCGTCCCGGAGAAGTGGATGGCGTCAACTACCACTTCGTCAGCCGTGAGGAGTTTCTGGAACGCCTGGAGCACGACGAATTCCTCGAACACGCCGAAGTATTCGGGAATCTGTACGGCACCTCGCAGCGCTGGCTTGAGCAGACGTTGAGCGAAGGTTTCGATCTGATTCTTGAGATCGACTGGCAGGGCGCACAGCAGGTTCGGCGTCTGATGCCCCAGGCCAAGTCGATCTTCATCCTGCCGCCCACCCAGGAGTCCCTGCGCCAGCGGCTGACCAACCGCGGCCAGGACAGTGATGAGGTGATCGAAAAACGCATGCGTGAAGCCGTGAGCGAAATGACTCACTACGTGGAATACGATTATCTGGTGATCAACGACGACTTCGCCCACGCGCTGATCGATCTGCAGGCCATCTTCCGCGCCAACCAGCTTCTACAGACCGCTCAGCAACAGCGCTTCGAAGCGTTGCTCGGGCAACTGCTCGCCTGAAAGCGGCGACTGCAAAACTGTAAGCAATGAGGGTGGCGGCTGGCGCCGAGCCGCAGCAGAAGCCTCTCGCTTCTGCTTGAGCCTGGATGCCCGGAGTGGCTTTGCGCTTTTACCGCTTCCCTATTGGCTGGTGATTTTTTAGACTATCCCGTCCGCTCGCCCATTCGGGCACGCTTTACCGTTATTGATGAGGAACACCATGGCCCGCGTTACCGTTGAAGATTGCCTGGACAACGTAGATAACCGCTTCGAGCTGGTCATGCTCGCGACCAAGCGCTCGCGCCAACTGGCCACCGGTGGCAAAGAGCCCAAGGTAGCCTGGGAAAATGACAAGCCGACCGTCGTGGCCCTGCGTGAAATCGCTTCCGGCCTGGTGGACTATGACGTCATCGCTCAGGACGACATCGTCGACGACGAACCGCTGTTCGTTCAGTACGAGGAAGAGCCCAACGAGGCCCTCTGATTAAATGCCAGGTCGAAGTCGAACCGCAGTCACAGTGCAGCGCCGGCGAGGAGTAATTCCTTGCCAGCCATAGACGCTCTCGCTGATCGCCTGTCGACCTATCTCGGCGACGACCAAGTCAACTTGGTCCGCCGTGCCTATTTCTACGCCGAGCAGGCCCACGATGGTCAGCGTCGGCGCAGCGGTGAAGCCTACGTCACCCATCCCCTTGCGGTAGCCAACATCCTTGCTGACATGCACATGGACCATCAGAGCCTGATGGCCGCGATGCTGCATGACGTCATCGAAGACACCGGCATTGCCAAGGAAGCGCTCACCGCACAATTTGGTGAAACCGTCGCCGAATTGGTGGACGGCGTCAGCAAGCTCACCCAGATGAAGTTCGAAACCAAGGCCGAAGCTCAGGCCGAGAACTTCCAGAAAATGGCCATGGCCATGGCACGCGACATCCGCGTGATCCTAGTCAAACTCGCTGACCGCCTGCACAACATGCGCACCCTTGAGGTGCTGGCAGGCGAGAAGCGTCGACGCATCGCCAAGGAAACCCTGGAAATCTACGCGCCCATCGCCAACCGGCTGGGTATGCACGCCATGCGCGTGGAATTCGAGGATCTGGGTTTCAAGGCCATGCACCCGATGCGCTCGGAGCGGATCCGCGCCGCGGTGCGTCGCGCGCGCGGCAATCGCAACGAAATCGTCGAAAAGATCGAGCAGTCGCTGACTCACTGCCTTGAACGCGACGGCCTGGCAGGCGAAGTCGTCGGCCGCGAGAAGCACCTCTACAGCATCTACAAGAAGATGCGCGGCAAGCGAAAGGCGTTCAACGAGATCATGGACGTCTACGCCTTCCGCATCGTGGTCGACAAGGTCGATACCTGCTATCGCGTACTCGGCGCGGTACACAGTCTCTACAAGCCCCTCCCGGGCCGCTTCAAGGATTACATCGCGATCCCCAAGGCCAACGGCTATCAGTCGCTGCATACCACGCTGTTCGGTATGCACGGGGTGCCCATCGAGATCCAGATCCGCACTCGCGAGATGGAGGAGATGGCCAACAACGGCATCGCCGCACACTGGCTGTACAAATCCAACGGGGAAGAGGCTCCCAAGGGCACGCACGCCCGCGCACGCCAATGGCTCAAAGGCGTGCTGGAGTTACAGGAACGCGCCGGCAATTCGCTGGAATTCATCGAGAGCGTCAAGATCGACCTGTTCCCCGACGAGGTCTACGTTTTCACCCCCAAGGGCAGCATCATGGAGCTGCCGAAGGGATCCACCGCAGTGGACTTCGCCTATGCGGTGCACACCGACGTCGGCAACACCTGCATCGCCTGCCGCGTCAATCGGCGCCTGGCGCCGCTTTCGCAGGCCCTTGAAAGTGGCTGCACCGTTGAGATCGTGACCGCGCCGGGCGCTCGCCCCAATCCGGCCTGGCTTAACTTTGTCGTCACCGGCAAGGCGCGAACGCATATCCGCCATGCACTGAAGCTGCAACGCCGCTCGGAATCGATCAATCTCGGCGAGCGCCTGCTGAACAAGGCGCTGACCGGTTTCGAAACCAGCCTTGAAAGTATTTCCCAGGAACGCATCCGCACGGTACTCAACGAGTACCACATGGAGGTCATCGAGGACCTGCTCGAAGACATCGGGCTGGGCAATCGCATGGCCTATGTGATTGCCCGGCGTCTGCTCGCCAGTGACGGCGAACAGGCACCGAGCGATGAAGGCCCGCTGGCTATCCGTGGCACTGAGGGCCTGGTGCTGAACTATGCCAAGTGCTGCACGCCGATTCCTGGCGACCCCATCGTCGGTCATCTGTCGGCCGGCAAAGGCATGGTGGTGCACCTCGACACCTGCCGGAACATTGCCGACGTACGGCACAACCCGGACAAGTGCATCCAGCTGTCCTGGTCGAAGGATGTCACCGGCGAGTTCAATGTCGAACTGAGGGTCGAACTGGAGCACCAGCGCGGCCTGATCGCGTTGCTGGCGGGAAGCGTCAATGCTGCCGACGGCAACATCGAGAAGATCGGCATGGACGAGCGCGACGGTCGCATCAGCGTGGTCCAGCTGGTGGTCAGCGTTCACGACCGGGTACACCTGGCCCGCGTCATCAAGAAGCTTCGCGCCATCAAGGGCGTCATGCGCATCACCCGGATGAAGGCCTAGCGACTCCGCCAGTTCCACGCTCGTCACGGGGCTTTTGCCCGCTCGCTGCAGCCCGTATCCTCTGGGGCCGCACTCTTCTATCGGAGCAGCCCATGAGCAAGACCGTGATCCACAGCGACAACGCACCCGCCGCCATTGGCACCTACTCCCAGGCGATCAAAGCCGGCAATACCGTTTACATGTCCGGTCAGATCCCGCTGGATCCCAAGTCGATGGAGCTGGTGGATGGCTTCGAAGCCCAGACCGTGCAGGTCTTCGAGAATCTCAAGGCCGTCGCCGAGGCCGCTGGCGGATCGCTGAAAGATATCGTCAAGCTGAACATCTTCCTCACCGATCTCGGCAACTTTGCCACCGTCAACGAGGTCATGAGCCGTTACTTCCAGCAGCCCTACCCCGCCCGCGCCGCCATCGGCATTGCTGCGCTGCCCAAGGGCGCGCAAGTCGAAATGGACGCCGTTCTGGTACTCGAGTAATCGGGCCAGCCTGTCGGCCGGTTGCAGGGAGCGCGACTGATGACTCTACCCGGCCGCTTGGCACCACGCCTGCTGCTTGTCAGCGTTGGCTTGCTGGCAGCATGCGTGCTCTACCTCACCGAACCGATGCTGCTGCAGACACTGCGCAACAGTCTGTTCGACCAGTATCAGCGATGGCAGCCTCGGCCAGCGCCGGCACAAACCAACGTGCTGGTCCTGGACATCGACGAAGACAGCCTCGCGCGTCTCGGTCAGTGGCCATGGCCCAGGGACCAGATGGCGCAGCTGCTGGACCGGCTGCGTGAGGCTGGCGCTGCCGTTGTGGTATTCGACGTGCTGTTCGCCGAACCGGACCGCAGTTCCCCGACGCAACTCCACGAATGGCTCCCTTCCGATCTCGCTGCGCAACTGAAGCAACTGCCGGATCATGACCGGCTGTTCGCCGAAGCACTCGAGCGCCAGCCCAGTGTTCTCGGCTTTGCAGCGACGCGCGCGCCGACCCGGTCAACGCCCATCAACCGCTTCGCCGTGCGGCTGCAGGCTGATGGGCGTAGCCCCGCCTTTCCGATGTACGCCGGCACCGCCACGGCATTGCCAGAACTGGAATCGGCAGCAGCAGGAAGCGGCGCCATGACGTTCCAGCCGGACGGGGACGGCGTGGTAAGGCGCGTGCCGCTGATGATCAAGGTTGACGATTATCTGCTGCCATCGCTTTCGGCCGAAGCGATACGCGTCTTTCTAAAGCAGAATCTTTACCGCGTCGACGCCGATTCACGCGGTGACGTCGCCCAGGTCAGCGTCGGCCGTATCGCTCTGCCGACCAATCGTCGCGGCGAACTCTGGGTGCACTATCGCGCCGACATGAGCGCACAGAACTTGCCGGCATGGCAGCTGTTCGAAGGACGTCCCGACCCCAGACTGCAGGGCGCCGTCGTGCTGGTAGGCAGCTCGGCGCAAGGGCTGCAGGACCTACGCTTCAGCCCGCTTGGCGGCATGCTTCCCGGCGTACAGGTGCATGCGCAGGCCGTCGAGCAGGCACTGTTCGGCACGCCACTGCAACGTCCTTACTGGGCCAACCCGATCGAGGCTGTGACTCTCCTTCTCGCCGCCCTTGTTCTCTGTGGCATTACGCTTACCACCGGAGCTCTGACCGGTGCCCTGGTATCGGCTGGACTGCTGGCGACGCTGAATGTCATTGCCTGGTGGGCCTACTCACGCCATGGCTTGCTGTTCGATGCGCTCAGCCCAAGCCTGGGTCTGACCATCACCTACCTTGGCGCCAGCATTGCTCGCCATCGTGCCAGCGAACAGCAGCAGCGCTGGGTGCGCGCAGCCTTCTCCCGCTATATCTCACCGAACCTCGTCGAGCATCTGGTACGCCACCCGGAACAGTTGCGCCTGGGTGGCGAGCGGCGCTGCTGCAGCTTCGTCTTCACTGACCTGACAGATTCGACCCGGCTGATGGAGGGGCAACCGCCAGAGCGAGTGGTAAGCATGCTCAATGAATATCTGGAGGGCATCATCCAGATCGCCTTCCGCCATCACGGAACGCTGGAACGCATCATGGGCGACGGTATGGCCATTCTTTTCTCCGCACCGTTGGCGCAGCCCGACCATCAGCAACGCGCACTCGCCTGCGCTTTGGAGATTCGCCGGTTCACTCGCAAGCATGCCGCCGCCCAGCACACCGCCGGAATTGCGCTTGGCCCCACTCGCATTGGCGTGCACAGCGGCGACGTAGTGGCAGGCAATTTCGGTGGCTCGACGCTGTTCGACTACCGTGCGCTCGGCGACGCGGTCAATGTCGCAGCGCGGATCGAAGGTGTGAACCGTTATTTCGGCACCGAGCTGTGCGTGTCGCAGGCGATTCGCGATGCCAACCCCGACACGCCGATGCGACCGGTCGGCAATGTATTGCTCAAGGGTAAGGAGCAGCCGCTCCGCCTTTACGAGCCTTGCGAAACGCAACCGGACGCTCAGTACGAGGCGGCACACAAACTACTGTCAGAGGACGAGGAAGACGCCCTCGGAGCATTCGAACGGCTGGATATTCAGCGGCAGGATGATGCGCTGGTGCGCTACCAGCTCGATCGGTTGCGCAGCGGGCAACGCGGAGAGCTCATCGTGATGACAGATAAGTAGATCTCTTAACGAACGCTGACTTCCACGCGACGATTGCGCGGCTCGGACACGCCATCACGGGTTTTGATCAGCAGGTTGCGCTCACCATGCGACGAAACTCTGAGATCGATCACATCGATATGACGCTTACGCAACATCTCGGCGACTGCCTGGGCCCTGCTCAGCCCCAGTTGCTCGTTCCAGCGTGGGCCGCTGAGTGTGTCGGTATGACCTATCACCGAGACCGCAGACGGACCGCGCTGACGGATCGTCTCGAATACCTGGTCGATGGCCTGCTCAGACTCTTCGGTGAGTTCAACGCTACCGATCTTGAAGTACAGCTGGAACCGCTGAGGCAACGCTGGCTGTGCAGCCAGCGCGGCGGAAAAATCGCGAGCGATGCGCATGTCGCCAACCTCGAAAGGCCCAGAGCCGAAGCCCCGTGAGCCGATCACGGCACCCTGATGCTTGCGATCAAGACGCGTCTGACCCTGTGCATCTTCGATGACCACGGCACCGGTGGTGCCATCGGGACTCTCCAGCAACACCACATAGTCACCCGTCGCGCAGCCTGTCATCAGCAGCGCTAGACACAACAGCGCAAACGTTCTCTGTAGCATTCGCCTCACTCGCTAACCTTCACCAGAAAATGCGTACCCCGTACTCCGATGGTCCCGGTCGGCGTTTTCAGCTCGACCGCCTCGGGTTTCAGCTTTGCGATCACACCGGAGATGAAGTTCAGCGTACCTCGGCTGATTTGCGCGCTCAGCTTCAGTTCTTCGTGAGCTGGCTCAAACTGGTACTCATCCAGCGTGAACTCGCTGTTGGGACCGAACGACATCACCGTGTTGTCGCTCAACGTGACGCCCATCGACCCCTGGGCACCGGTGCGCAGTGTCGCCCCGATGATGACCGCCTGCCCTACCCGCGCCTCGATGGTCTGTCCACGGCTGGTCATGGTCGCCTCGCCCTGGACTTTCATGATGTAACCAACGGGCTCGCTGATGTCATCCGCCACTGCCAGCCCAGAGGCCGCCATAAAGCCAAGGACAAGCACAGTTCGGGCAATTTTTACCACTGGGGCGCTTCTAGTGGCCATGATCAATGTAACCTCCGTGGTCGGCCAATGGCCTGCGAATCGGTGCACCGCGCTTCTGGCTGCGCTCACCGATGTTTTCCTGGCATTTCCGTCAAGTAATCGCCGCAGGATGCAGTATGACCTCTAGCAAATACAAGCTCAGCTACGAGACCTGGGCCTCAGCACTGGTGACGATGTTCATTCTCGTACCCACCGTGCCGGTGCTTCTGCTGGCCGGCTTCGGGTGGCTCGACTTGCGCGGCGTGCTGCTTGTCGAGCTGCTGTTGATGTTTCTCAGCCTGCCACTGCTGTTCGTGTGCCTGGGAAGCATCCGCCGCTCGCTGGGCGCACTGGCAGAAGACACACGGCGCATCCGCGAGCTCGATTTCAGCCCGCACAGCAGTCCTCACTCGCCGATTCGCGAGCTCGACGAGCTGCACCGCCAGCACGACAGCATGCGACGCTCGATCCACACACAGAACCAGGCGCTGGAAGAGGCTCAAGAGAAACTGGCGAGCCTGGTCGAAAACGGCATGCTGATGTCATCCGAGCGCGACAAACACCGTTTGCTCCAGCACATCCTGATGCAAGGCAAGCGGATCTGTAACGCCGATGCCGCCACGCTCTATCTGATGACCGATCACGACAGCTTGCGCTTTACCCTGCGTTCGAAGGCTGACCAATTACCTGCATTCGAACTGCCGTTGCACGATCCGGACACGGGCACGCCCAACGAGCGGCACGTGTCGACCTATGTGGGCCTGCGCAGGGAAACCGTGATCATCGACGACGTGTACAGCGAGACGCGCTTCGATCTCTCCGGCACCCGCCGCTTCGATATGGAATCGGGCTACCGTACGGTTTCGATGCTCTGCGTGCCATTGGTTGCGCACGGCGGCGAAGTACTCGGTGTTCTGCAATTCATGAACGCGACCGACCCCAACAGTGGCGACGTCACCCGCTTCAGCAGGCAGAACCTTCGATTCGTCGAAGCACTGGCCTCCCAGTCGGCCGTCGCACTGGAGAACCACAACCTCATCGACTCTCAAACTGCGCTGATCGACGCGATGATCGAGATCCTCGCCGGCGCAATCGACGCCAAAAGCGCCTATACCGGCGGGCATTGCGCCCGCGTACCTGAGCTCGCGCTGATGCTGGCGGAACAGGCCAGTGCGACGGCGGAAGGTCCGCTGGCGGACTTCCGCTTCGAAACCGACGAGCAGTGGCGGGAGTTCCGCATCGGCGCCTGGCTGCACGACTGCGGCAAGGTCACCACACCCGAGCACATCGTCGACAAGGCAACCAAGCTGGAAACGGTCTACAACCGAATCCATGAGATCCGCATGCGCTTCGAAGTCCTGCTACGCGACGCCATGATCGAGCGTCTCGCCGCCTTGGCGGCCGGCGAACCACCAGAAGCCGTCGAGACCCGACACGCCGCCGAGGTGGCACGTTTGCAGGAGGAGTTCACCTTCGTGGCCGAGTGCAACATCGGCGGCGAGCTGATGGCGCCGGAGCGGATCGAGCGCTTGCAGCGCATCGCCGAACAGCGCTGGACACGTCACTTCGATGACCGGCTGGGCCTTTCCCATGAGGAGGAGACGCGCCTGGAAGGCTTCCCGGCCACGCCGCTTCCGGCATCCGAAAGGCTATTGTCGGACAAGCCAGAACACCTGATGCCACGCGCCGAAACCAAGGCGCTGGACCCCAAGTACGGCTTCAAGATGAGCGTGCCCGAACATCAGTTCAACTTTGGCGAGCTCTACAATCTGAGCGTCAGCCGCGGCACCCTGACCGCCGAGGAGCGGTTCAAGGTCAACGAGCACATCGTGCAGACCATCGTCATGCTGGAGAATTTGCCGTTTCCCAAGAACCTCCAGCGCGTGCCGGAATATGCCGGCACCCACCATGAAACCTTGCTTGGTACCGGCTATCCGCGGCAACTGGGGCCCGATCAGCTATCGATACCCGCACGAATCATGGCCATTGCCGACATCTTCGAGGCGCTGACCGCCTGCGACCGCCCCTACAAGAAGGCTAAACCGCTGAGTGAGTCGATCCGCATCCTGGCGCGGCTGCGAGATCGCGGCCATATCGACGCCGACCTCTTTGCCCTATTCCTCTCATCGGGACTGCACCTCAGCTATGGCCATCGCCATCTCAAGCCCGAGCAACTCGATCAGGTAGATATCAGCGAGTTTCTGCAGCGTCCCACTGCAGCCGCCAGCTGACGGTCACTTACCTTTGATTAGCTGGCGACGCGACCATCCCATAGTTCCTTGTCGTCGAGTTGGCAGGTGTCGACGTAGCGCGGCATGCCGCCGATCTCCTCCAACTCCGTCATGCCGGCGAGCTGGCTGACGATGCGGTAACGCTTGCCTGCGGTCTTGTCTTGCAATGGATAGAGCGCGGCAATCTGCTGCGCCAACTCGGTCAGGGTGGACATGGTGCGGGTAATGCTCTGGGTGCGAAAAACCAGGCTATTTACTACGAATCCTCCCTGATTGCGCGGGGTAGCCGACGTCCAGCAGGCCGCTCATCGGAACGGCTTGTTTTTACACATAAATCTCGCTCTTCAGAGCTGAGTGGGCGCTTTTTTAACTACAGCGTGAGCGCGGCCGGGCCAGCCGAATGGACAAGCGGAGATCAAGCGCGAGTGACCACACCTCACGGCGTCGTTCAAGAGTACGGCGCTTGAGCTGGTCGGGTGACGGGCTACGGCTTGCGTCCCCGCCCCAGCCGTTTCGTTCCACAACCAAGCGGTCATTCGTCGAAAACTGGCCTGCCATTCGTCGTGCAGCCGCTTGTATGGTGCCACTTCCCGTATTCTCGCCGGCTATCGGCGTTCAGCAACCCGATTCGCAGTCCGGCATATAAATCGCATCCAACAAGCCCGAACTGTGCTGCGCCACCCAATTGGCGCCGCGGGACTTTCCCGTGAACAACTGTGGTCCGCCCTCCGGCGGTTGTTTGTCGAACATCGGGCCCTCCCGATTGGATGTGAAATGAAAACACCACGTCTGCTACAAGGTCGCCGCGGCCCTGTGCTCTCTGTTTTCCTATTGCTGCTGATCGCCGCGTGCGTGGCCTTCTGGCAGTTGCGGCCAGCTGCTCCCTCCACCCCTGCGACTGGCGCTGCGGCCAGCATGCTCGAGGCCCTGCAGCAATCTACCGATCCCTGGGAAGCCAATCGCCGCGATCTTTCGGTATTGATGGCCGACCTGCGTAGCGCCAGCATCAGCAGCGCCGCGCTGGGCAAGGATGCAGTGTTTATCAGCCTGCACGATGGGCTTCGTTACTGGGTACCGGACCAGTCCGGGCGTGTCGCTCAGCTGCTGCTCGACCAATACGCCAGCAGCAGAGGCGAGCTGTTCCCGCTGTCCATGTTTGAAACCGACGGCGAAGCGCCCTGGTACAAGCCGGTCGTGCCCTACGCACCCTTTATTCTGTTGCTGATCGGCGCCCTCACCTACCTTGCGATCAAGAGCCAGGCCTTCCCGATCCAACGCAAAGGCAGCGGCATCAGCTTTGCCGATGTGATTGGCGCCAGCGAAGCCAAGCAGGCGCTTAGCGATGTCACCGCCTATCTGCGCGATCCGGCTGCCTACACTGCGCTGGGTGCGCGCCCGCCAAAAGGCGTGCTGCTTACTGGCGAGCCGGGCACCGGCAAGACTCAGCTGGCCAAGGCACTGGCCACCGAATCCAATGCCAGTTTCATTCAGGTGACCGGCAGCGATTTCTCCTCGATGTATTTCGGCGTTGGCATCCAGAAGGTCAAGGCGCTGTTCCGTACCGCGCGCAAGCAGGCGCCGTGCATCATCTTCATCGACGAGATCGACGGCATCGGCAAGCGCGCTGAACAGCAGCGCTCCAGCGATGCCGAGAGCAACCGCATCATCAACCAGTTTCTTGCCGAGATGGACGGTTTCGACGGCGCCAACGGTGTACTGGTGCTGGGTGCGACCAACTTTCCGAACTCGCTGGACCCAGCGCTGGTGCGCGAAGGTCGCTTCGACCGCTCCATTGCAGTGGGCTTGCCAGGGCTGAACGACCGCGAGGCACTGTTCCGCCTGTACGCCGCCAAGATCCGCGCGGAACAGGATCTGGACTACGCACAATTGGCGCGCAACACCGTGGGCCTGACTCCCGCCGCCATCGCCTACATCGCCAATCATGCGGCCCTGCTCGCCGCACGAGGCGCCGCAAAGTCCGTGAGCATGGCGCATTTCGTCGACGCGGTGGAAACCTGCCGCATCGGAGAGCAGCCTTCTGGCGTGACGCCCATGTCGCCTACCGACCGCAAACGCATCGCTGTGCACGAAGCCGGCCATGCGCTGGTCGCTGCCGCGCTGAAAACCGGTCGGGTGGAAAAGGTCACCATTCTGCCGCGCGGCCAGGCGCTGGGGGTGACGCTGGTAACGCCCGTCGAGGACAAGCGTCTGCACATGGAATCCGAACTGCGCAACCGCATCCAGATGCTGCTGGCTGGCCGTGGGGCCGAGCAGCTGTATTTCCACGAAGTGTCCTCGGGCGCCGGTCAGGATCTGCAGGAAGCCTCCAAGATCGCCCTGTCGATGGTTGGCGCGTTGGGCATGGGCCCGAATGGTTCGCTACTCAGTCTGCAGGCGGTACGCGACGCGCATATCGAGTTCGACTCCGGCGAATCCATCCGCGCGGCCGACAACCTGCTCAAGCAGCTCGACCGTGAATGCATGGCCCTGCTGCAGCAGCTCAAGCCGGCGCTGGATGAGATCGCTGACAAACTCCTGGCCGAGGAAACCGTGCCGGGTGAAGAGGTCCTCGCCGCCATTGCGCGCTTGCCCGAGCATCATCATGAGGCCCGCGTCAGCTCGATCATCGGCCATGCCATGAGCAGCATCGACCGGGTGGCCGCCAGCGCCATGGAGAACGACGGCTTTATTGATCTGGCACCGGTCGAGCAACCCGAGGACGACGGCCCCGGAATGCTCTGAAGCAGACGCCCGCGATCACTCATGCGGGCTTCTTGGCGACCGCCACTGCGTCGTATGCCAAGCGGCTCAGTGCGGTTCTGCTGCCGTGGCCTGCATGGTCGCCACCCCGGCCAGACGCCGCGCCAGCACACCGAAACGTCGGCGGTACTGCGCCGGCGTCATGCCCACCTTGCGCCGGAACAGCCGGCCGAAAAAGCCGGCATCCTGATAGCCAACCTCCCAGGCGACCGCTTCAACCGGGAGGTCTCCGCTTTCAAGTAATTGCTTGGCTTCCTCCAGTCGCAGCGTATGCACGTAGTCCAGCGGTGACAGCCCGGTCGCCTGGGCGAAACGGCGCTGGAACGTCCGCTCCGGCAGTCCACTGATCCGCACCATCTCCGCCACCGGCGCGTCGGCCTCGTAATGTTGAGCAGCCCATTCCTGACAATGGGCAATGACCGGATCGGCCAGTTGACTGGTGCGCATCATCGCGGCGTAGGCCAGCGGACTGGTCGCATCCCAGTCGAGCAGATTCATCCGCGCGACCTCCATGGCTTCCGTGGCGCCAACGAAGCGGGCAATGAGGAACAATCCCAGCGCATGCCAGCTGCTGCCGCTGCCCGACATCACCAGCCGCTGGCCGACGCCAGCGGTAACCAACGCTTTGTCCGGCTGCCAGTGAACCTCAGGGTATTCCCGCCGCAGGCAATCGTAATAACCCCAGTGCGAGGCACCTTCGCAGCCTTTCAGCAGGCCGGTACGCGCCAGCAGCAGGGCTCCGGAGCAGGCCGAAGCCAGCGTCGCACCGGCCTCGTAACGCTCGCGCATCCATTGCGCTTCGCGGTCATAGCGATCATCCAGCGGCGCCCAGGGGCTGATGGCCAGATCACTGACAATCACCACATCGGCCGAGACCATGCTGTCCAGACTGGCGTGGGCGTGCACGAGGACATCGTTGTACACACGCAACGGCTGCCCGTCGCGGCTGACGATCCGCGGCAACAAAGGCGCATCGACACTGGTCTGATTGATCAGATGCTGCCAGTCGCGGCGGGCACCCGACAGCAGATCGTAGAGACCGAACAGCGTCGAAGCCGTGCTATCCGGTGTCGCCAGAAGAGCGACAGTCAAGGGAGGCAGTCTTTCAGCATGATCTGAGCGTGTCATGGCGGAAATGGCCGTTTTGTTTCCAGGATGGCTTTAGTCCGACCGGCCCCATACCCCGACTATGGGCTCCGTTGGCACCTGCCAACGAACTGGACTCATGGAGCATAGAACAATGAAAGACGCACATGGCTACCAACTGACCGGCTGCAACGGCCAAGCGCAGGCGTTGCTTGACCAGGCGCTGGAGCAGTTCCGCTGCCTGCGCACCGCCTCGCTGGCGAGCACCGAAGCCGCACTCGAAGCTTCTCCTGAACTGGTGATGGGCCACGTTCTTAATGCCTGGCTCTATTTGCTAGGCACCGAAGCGGCTGGAATCCCCGTTGCCCAAGCCTCGCTGAACCAAGCCCGGGCTCTGCCGCAAAACGACCGGGAGGCGCGCCATACTCAGGCGCTGCAACTGTTGATCGACGGCCGCTGGCACGCGTCCGGGCGCATGCTGGAAGACCTCAGCCTCGAGTATCCGCATGACCTGCTGGCATTGCAGGCAGGCCATCAGCTGGACTTCTTCACCGGGGATGCGCGCATGCTGCGCGACCGCATCGCGCGGGTATTGCCGGACTGGTCATCCTCGGTGCCGGGCTATCACGCCGTGCTCGGCATGTACGCCTTTGGGCTGGAAGAATCTGGCGACTACCTGCACGGCGAGCGCGTTGGCCGCGAAGCGGTGTCACTGCAACCCGATGATGCCTGGGCGCAGCACGCCGTCGCACACGTGCTCGAGATGCAGGGCCGGCGTGAGGAAGGCATCGCCTGGATGCGAGGCAACCCGGCCTGGCAGCAGGACAGCATGCTCGCGGTGCACAATTGGTGGCACCTCGCCCTGCACTATCTTGAGCACGAGGATTTTAAAACGGTGCTGGCCCTCTACGACGGCCCGATCGATGGCCATCAGGGCAGCCTCGCAATGGAATTGATCGACGCCAGTTCGCTGCTCTGGCGCCTGCAACTGCGCGGTGTGGATGTCGGCAATCGCTGGACGGGCGTTGCCGAACGCTGGGCCGCGATGGCCAATGACGGTCGTTACGCCTTCAATGATTTTCACGCGGCGATGGCGTTTGCCTGCAGCGGTCGTACCGACCTGCTCGACGGGCTAAGCGAAGCGCAGCGGCGCGCCTGTCGGCAGGAGGACGACAATGCACGCTTTACAGCGATGATCGGTGGTCCAGGGGTCGAAGCAGTGACGGCGTTCGTCGATGGGCAATATGCGCGTTGCGTGGATTTGCTAAGGCCAGTCCGCAGTCAGGCTCATGTATTTGGCGGCAGCCACGCCCAGCGCGACCTGATCGACCAGACCTTGCTCACCGCCGCACGCCGCAGCGATCAGCACAGTCTGGCGAGAGGCCTGCAGCGCGAACGCGAGCTGCTTGCTCGTCAGCGCAGCGCGGCTTGAGACAGAAGGGATGTCGGCAGTGCCGGCATCCCGGCTTCAGGGCAGCACCACCAGGTGGTTCGGCAGCTCGTTGCGCTCGTGCGTTGCCGGTACGTGCTGCTGGAGCAACGTGCCGCAGGCATCGATGCAGCCGACAAAACCCTCCAGCACCCGTCCGCTGCGCACATGGGCGGTAAAGGTTTCGACGATCGACTCCCAGGCGCTGTTGTCGATGCGGCTGGAAATGCCTCGATCCACCAGAATTTCCACATAACGCTCGGCTTCGGAGACAAAGATCAGCATCCCGGTGCCATCGTCGGTGTGATGCAGGTTCAGTTCGATGAACTGCCGCCGCGCCAGGTTGCAGGCACGCCAGTGCCGTACCGAGCGAGGAATCAATCGACTGGTCACCTTGGGTATACGAAACAGTACCGCCAGCACCAGGAAGGTCAGCCATTGCACCAGCAACAACTGCCAGCCTGCCAGCCAACCGGTAAAGAACAGCAGCGCACCGGGCAGCACCAGCGCAATCAAGCTCGCCCAGAGTAGCGGGATATAGCGATAGTCATCGGACTGGCCGGCCAGTACGGTCACCAGCTCGGCATCCGTTGTGCGCTCCACTCGGGCGATGGCCTCGGCCACCTGCTGCAGTTCGCTTTCGCTCAAAAGGGTCATTGCATGTCCATCATTGATGAGGCTCTTGTCGTTCTGATCTGAAGGGGCGAGCCTGCATGGCAGGCCCCATCGAGTTCACGTGCCGGCTACCAGCCACCGGAAGCGCCGCCGCCGCCAAAGCCGCCGCCACCGCCGCCGAATCCGCCGCCACCGCCAAAGCCGCCGCCGCCACCACGGCCCATGCCACCGAGCAGGGCACCGAGTAATACCGCGCGACCCGCACCTCGTCCGCCTCCGCGACCACCACGGCCGCCACCGATGACGAAAATCGCCACCAGCATCAGAAAGAAGCCAAGAATGCCGAGCCCGCCCGGCTGCTGCGCACCCATCGGCATGGCCGGCGGCAGCGCAGCGGTCCGCAGCGGATCGCCACCCAGCACCTGAATAATGGCCGCGGCGCCTTCGGTAATCCCACGGGTGAAGTCGCCCTCGCGAAAGGCGGGTGTGATGATGCGATTGATGATCACCGACGACTGCGCATCGGTCAGCCGGCCTTCCAGGCCATATCCGACTTCAATGCGGACTCGGCGATCATCACGCGCAACGATCAACAGCGCACCGGTGTCCTCGTCTTTCTGCCCGATACCCCACTCACGCCCCAGCTCGACACCAAACTCTTCGATGCTGCGGCCTTGAAGATTCGGCACAGTGACGACCACCACCTGCTCGCCGCTGGCCTGTTCATGCGCGGCGAGCATGCTGGTCAGCCGCGCCTCGGCCTGCGTATCGAGCAGTTCGGCCTGATCGACCACTCGGCCGGTCAGCGCAGGCAGCTCGACGCTCTGGGCGGCGATGCCGCTCGCCCAGAACAACAGCGCGAGGATCAGGGGGAGCGTACGCATCATTGGAATTGCACTTGCGGCGCCCGTTCAGCGTTCTCGGTTGTGGCCTCGAAGTTCTCGCGAATGGGCATGTCGCCGTACATCAGGGTATGCCAGATGCGGCCGGGGAAGGTCCGGATCTCGGTGTTGTAACGCTGGACGGCGGCGATGAAATCGCGACGTGCGACCGCGATGCGGTTCTCGGTGCCTTCGAGCTGCGATTGCAGCGCAAGGAAGTTCTGGTTGGATTTCAGATCCGGGTAGCGCTCGGACACCGCCATCAGCCGGCTCAATGCGCCAGTCAGCTGGCTCTGCGCCTGCTGGAACTGCTGCATCTTCTGCGGATCGTCGAGGTCATCAGCGCTGATCTGGATCGAGGTTGCCTTGGCGCGCGCCTCGGTCACTGCAGTGAGGGTGTCCTGTTCCTGACGGGCGAAGCCCTTGACCGTCTCGACGAGGTTGGGAATCAGGTCGGCGCGGCGCTGGTACTGGTTCTCGACCTGTGCCCAGGCCGATTTCACCTGCTCGTCATACTGCGGAATGTTGTTGATGCCACAGCCGGCCAGCAGCCAGGACATGAACAGGACAACCGTCAGTTGCCAGGTGAATCGATAACGCTGCATCTGCATGATCCGCTCGTCCTTCCAAAAATCCAGGGTACAGGATAAGGATAGCCGAGCGGTCCGAGAGTTCAGGTTGTAACGACCTCAGATCACGCCGGCACGACGCAGCGTGTCAATCTGCTCGGGCGCACAGCCCAGCAGCCGCTGCAGCAAGGCTTCGCTGTGTTCGCCGAGCAGCGGCGGGGCCTTGCGGTATTCCACCGGCGACTCGGACAGCCGAATCGGGCTGGCCACCTGGGGCACGCTGCCCGCCAAAGGATGCGGCATCTCGACACGCAGTCCGCGCGCCTGCACCTGCGGATCAGCAAACACCTGAGCCAGGTCGTTGATCGGTCCGCAGGGCACGCCAGCCTGCTCGAGTATCGCGACCCATTCCGCCGTAGTGCGGAACACCGTGACCTGGCGGATCATCGGCACCAGCTCCTTGCGATGCGCCACGCGCGCCTTGTTACTGGCGAAGCGCGGATCACCGGCCCATTCCGGGTGCCCGGCCACTTCGGCGAACTTGCGGAACTGACCGTCATTGCCCACGGTGAGAATGATGTCGCCATCGGCCGTCGGGAAGTCCTGATAAGGCACGATGTTGGGATGGGCATTGCCCATGCGCTTGGGCGGCACGCCGGTGGTCAGGTAATTCATCGCCTGGTTGGCCAGGCAGGCGACCTGCACGTCCAGCAGTGCCAGCTCAACATGCTGACCAACGCCGCTGTGCTCCCGGCGGTTGAGCGCCGCCAGCACGCCAACGGTAGCGTAAAGCCCGGTGAGGATGTCGGTCAGCGCCACACCGACCTTGACCGGCCCGGCGCCCTCTTCGTCTTCGGCGCGCCCGGTCAGGCTCATCAGGCCGCCCAGGCCCTGGATCATGAAGTCGTAGCCCGCACGCTGGGCGTATGGACCATCACTGCCAAAGCCGGTGATCGAGCAATAGACCAGCTTGGGGTTGATTGCTTTCAGGCTCTCGTAATCCAGCCCGTAGGCCGCCAGTCCGCCGACCTTGAAGTTCTCCAGCAGCACGTCGCATTGGGCCACCAGCTCACGAATGATCCGCTGGCCCTCGGGCTGGGTGAAATCCAGCGTCAGCGACTGCTTGTTGCGGTTGGCCGACAGGTAATAAGCGGCTTCCGACGTGTTTTCGCCCTGCTGGTCTTTCAGGTATGGAGGCCCCCAGTGGCGGGTGTCGTCGCCCGTGCGCGGGCGCTCGACCTTGATCACCTCGGCGCCGAGATCACCGAGGATCTGCCCACACCAGGGGCCTGCGAGCACACGTGACAGGTCGAGGACGCGGATATGAGAAAGGGCGCCGGGCATGAATGAAGCCTCAAGGTGTTGTCGCCGCCACAGACATCAGCCTGCAGCCGGTCGAGGAAAAACGTAGGGTGGATCGGGGCGCGTAGCTGACGCGTTACCCATCCACCAAGCGGAGCTGAAGTTGTCGGCGTAGCCGAAGGTGGATGAAGTAGCGCCATCCACCCTACGGCACCGCTTAGAAGAACGCCTGAATGCCGGTCTGCGCACGGCCCAGAATCAAGGCATGCACGTCATGCGTACCCTCGTAGGTGTTAACCACCTCGAGATTGACCAGATGCCGGGCCACGCCGAACTCGTCGCTGATGCCATTGCCGCCGAGCATGTCGCGGGCGAGGCGCGCCACGTCCAGCGCCTTGCCGCAGCTGTTGCGCTTCATGATCGAGGTGATTTCCACCGCCGCGGTGCCCTCATCCTTCATCCGGCCGAGGCGCAGGCAGCCTTGCAGCGCCAGGGTGATCTCCGTCTGCATGTCGGCCAGTTTCTTCTGGATCAGCTGGTTCGCAGCCAGTGGGCGACCAAACTGCTGGCGGTCCAGGGTGTACTGGCGGGCGGTGTGCCAGCAGAACTCGGCGGCGCCGAGGGCACCCCAGCTGATGCCGTATCGGGCCGAGTCCAGGCAGGTGAACGGGCCACGCAGGCCGCGCACGTCGGGGAAGGCGTTCTCTTCCGGGCAGAACACGTTATCCATGACGATCTCACCGGTGATCGAGGCGCGCAGGCCAACCTTGCCGTGAATCGCCGGAGCAGACAGCCCTTCCCAACCCTTCTCCAGCACGAAGCCGCGAATCGCGCCATCGTCATCCTTGGCCCATACGACGAAGACATCGGCAATCGGGCTGTTGGTGATCCACATCTTGGCGCCGGACAGTCGATAGCCGCCATCAACCTTCTTGGCCCGCGTGACCATCGAACCCGGGTCGGAACCGTGGTTCGGTTCGGTCAGGCCGAAGCAGCCGATGAACTCGCCGCTGGCCAGCTTGGGCAGGTACTTCTGCTTGGTTTCTTCATTGCCAAACTCGTTGATCGGCACCATCACCAGCGAAGACTGCACGCTCATCATCGAGCGATAACCGGAGTCGATGCGCTCGACTTCGCGAGCGATCAGGCCGTAGCACACATAGTTCAGGCCACTGCCGCCGTAGGCTTCGGGAATCGTCGCGCCAAGCAGACCGGTATCGCCCATCTCCCGGAAGATCGCTGCATCGGTGCGCTCGTGGCGAAAGGCTTCGAGGACCCGAGGCGCCAGCTTGTCGGCGGCGAACTGTTGGGCACTGTCACGCACCATGCGCTCCTCGTCGGTGAGCTGCTGATCGAGCAGCAGCGGGTCGATCCAGTTGAAGCTTGCTTTGCCGGCCATGGGTGGTCCTCTTGTCGTAGACGATGAACCGGGCACACGGCCCGGTGCAGCATTGGATGGATTGATACTAGAAGCTGCCGGCGCACCCAGCAAACGAGTAATTCGCATCAATCTGTGCGA
Organism: Stutzerimonas tianxiuensis; assembly: GCF_053470365.1. Lineage (NCBI taxonomy): Bacteria > Pseudomonadati > Pseudomonadota > Gammaproteobacteria > Pseudomonadales > Pseudomonadaceae > Stutzerimonas > Stutzerimonas tianxiuensis. Next base: position 225,363 of record NZ_JBPVWS010000004.1, read on the forward strand.
TTTACTCACTTCAGAGTATGCTCAACGGCCTGAATATCCGGCTATTAGTGAGGCAGCCGCATAATGCGCCGTAAGATTCCCAGCACCGCCGCGCTGGTCGCCTTCGAAGCGGCGGCGCGTCATCAGAGTTTCACCCGTGCCGCCGAGGAGCTGGCGCTGACCCAGAGCGCCATCTGCCGACAGATCGGCGGGCTCGAGGAATTCCTTGGGCTGGAGCTGTTTCGCCGCTCACGCCGAGGCGTGAAGCTGACCGAGGCGGGCCAGTCCTATGCGCGCCGCGTCGCCACTCAGCTCGATGCGGTGGAGCGCGACACCCTGTCGGTCATGGGGCAGCAGGGCGCTCAGAATATTGAGCTGGCGCTGGTGCCGACCTTCGGAACCCAGTGGCTGTTGCCGCGCCTACGTCAGTTCCAGGCCTTGCACCCGGAAATCACCGTCAACCTGACCAATCGCACCCGCCCCTTCCTCTTCGCCGATACCGAGTTCGATGCAGCCATCTACTTCGGCGACGGCGACTGGTCCGGAACCGTGGCCCATCGCCTCATGCCGGAACACTCACTGCCGGTGTGCAGCCCCGCCTTGCTCGGCAATACGGGCCAACTGACTGTCCAGACGATCGCAGAAATGCCGCTGCTGCAGCAGACCACCCGACCCTATGCCTGGCGTCAGTGGTTCGATTCGTTGGGAATGAAAGTCGCACGGGACATGACCGGTCCCCGCCTCGAACTGTTCTCGATGCTGGCCCAGGCTGCCGAGCATCAGATGGGCATCGCGCTGATTCCGCCGTTTCTGATTCAGCGCGAACTTGCCGAGGGGCGCCTGGTGATTGCACACCCCCACTCGTTCCGGCGCGAGGATCAGGCCTATCACCTGATGATCCCCGAGCGACGCGTGGAGTCGGCCGCCCTGAATGCCTTCCGCGACTGGCTGCTCGACGAAGTGCACGCCTGGATGGCTCAGCAGGCTAGCCGCTGACGGGCTTGCCGGCCGACTGGTGTGCTCCCCAGTCAGCCTGGAGTAATTGCACCTCGCCGGACAGGCACAGCCGGCGAATCAGGCCGCTTCCGGCTTCTTCTTTCGCGGCTTCAGATACTTCGTCAGGCCCTGAAACCACATCACCAGCGCGGGGTTGCCCTGGATCTGGATGTCTTTGTTCTGAATGCCCTGCATAAAGGCGAGCTGCTTGTTCTTCGCGTTCATGGTGTCGAAACCGTAGGCGCTGTCCTTGAATCCAATGGCGAAGGCAGGTTCAACGGCAGGGCCGCCGTGGCTGGTGACGCGCTGATCCTTGACCCGGTAGTGGCGAGCCACTTTGCCGTCGAGGGTATGCAATTGGAAGGTCAGGTCTTTGTCGCCGAGTTGTTTCTGAAAATCTGGGTTGTTGCGGCTGGCCTTGGCCATCAGGCGACCAAGCATCCAGAGAAGAAAGCGAAATTTCATGTTTGACCGACCGTTGGCGGGAAAAGCGGCATTGTAGCGGCTGGTCGGAGCGGCGGAAGCAGGAGAACAGAGGGGTCTGGAGAGGACTGCTCAGTCAGGTTGACCCGGAGCCTGGGTGGCCCCGGGCGGCGCGACGTTTAGTTGATCGCGTCTTTGAGCATCTTTCCCGGCTTGAAAGCCACTGTGTTGCTGGCCTTGATAGTGACGGGTTCGCCCGTTTGCGGGTTCTTGCCTGTACGGGCCCCGCGATGTCGTTGTACGAAGGTGCCGAAGCCCACCAGGGTGACACTGTCCTTGCGGTTCAGTGCGCTGGTGATTTCATCCAGTACGGCGTTGAGTACACGGTTGGCCTGATCTTTGGTGAGATCGGCCTTATCAGCGATAGCGGCTGCGAGTTCCGGTTTGCGCATAGATAGCCTCTACATATTTATTGTTTTTTTTTGTTTCGCTGCTCTCCGAACAGCGTTCCATACCGCCGCAGCAGCTCTAGGCTGCACCAGCGGGTCAACGGAGCATGGCACGCTGCTAGCACTCGCGCCAGTCCTCGCCAGCGCTTTGCCGAATCATTGCGGAGACTTTAAGGACAGAATTTGGGGCAGTTCAGCCAACACCGGCGGTAGCTGCTTGTTGAGCGCCAAACGCTGCTGCACGGCCGTTCCGGTCAGGGCGTAGCCCAGCAGGCGGCCTTCGCGATCCTGAAACAGCGCCGTCAGATCATTGCCTTCACCCTCGACGCTCCAACTGCCCTCGCTTCCGGCTGCTGGCGGTGAGACAACCAAGGGGCAAACCGGCGTCTTGACCGTGATTGGCATGGGCCCGTAGGTAACGGGTGTCGGCTGACCGGTGAGGGTTCTGGCCAGCGCACGAACGCCGCTCATCAGCGGCATCACATAAAGGAGGTTGAGCCCTTCGACCTCGGCACAATCACCCAGGGCGTAGACGTGCTCCGCCGAGGTCTGCAGCAGCCGATCGACTTCGATGCCCCGGCTGACCTGCATGCCCGCAGCTTCGGCCAGCTCGGTGCGCGGCCGCAGTCCCACGGCACTGACCACTAGATCGCACGGGATTTTCTGGCCATCCGACAGCCGCGCCACCAGCCCGTCATCGTCGCGCTCCAGCCGCTCTAGCACCGGACCCAAATGGAAACGAGCCCCCAGAGACTCCAGCCCGCGCTGTACTGCAGCTGCCGGCTCGACCGGTAGCAGTGACGGCATGATCTGCTCGCATGGCGCGACCAGCTCCACCTCATAACCCCCGTGCAGCAGGTCATTGGCAAATTCGCAGCCGATCAGCCCGGCGCCGAGGATCAGCACGCGGCGCTTGCCTTGTGCGGCCTCACGGAAACGGCCGTAGTCGAGCAGATCGTTGATGGGGAAGATGGCCTCCTGCGCATCACCGGCAACCGGCACGTTGATGGTTTGCGCGCCCCAGGCAATGACCAGATCACGGTAGGGCACGGGCTCGCTGCCGATCCAGACGCGACGGTTGGCCGGGTCAAGGCGCGTCACCTTGGTGTGGGTGCGAATCTCGGCGTTGAGCTGGATGGCCATCGGCCCGGCCACCGTCATGCCGAGCGCGTCGGCATCCTTGTTCATGGCGAAGCCGGTGGAGAGCATCGGCTTGGAATAGGAACGGCCGTCGTCAGCGGTAATCAGCAGCAGCGGCGTCTCGGTGTCGAGCTTGCGAAATTCGCGGGCGAGGTTATAGCCCGCCAGCCCGGTGCCGATGATCACCAGAGGCAAGTCTTTATCGTTCGAGTCGTTCATATCAGCCGATCGCGATCATTTCGAAGTCAATCTTGCCGACGCCGCAGTCGGGGCACAGCCAGTCTTCCGGCACATCTTCCCAGGCGGTGCCAGGAGCGATACCTTCGTCCGGCCAACCTTCGGCCTCGTCGTAGATGAAGCCGCACACCACGCATTGCCACTTTTTCATCGTTCACCTCGATCAGTCTCGGTTGCGCTGCACGCTATACCAGAACACCGCGTACCGCCAAACACCGGCCGCCTGGTGATAGACCGCGAACCCGTAAAGATTTTCCGGACAAACAAAACGGGCGGCCTGAGCCGCCCGTCCGGGTTCACGCCGCGTTAACGAGCGGTCGCGATACCTACCAGCGGATCACTGATACCCATCACATAAAAGCCGATCAGACCGATGCTACCGGCCATCACAAGGTAGTACAGCGTCGGTAGCATGGTCTTGCGCAGGGTGATGCCTTCACGCCCCAACAAACCAACCGTGGCCGAAGCCGCCACCACGTTGTGAATGGCGATCATGTTGCCCGCCGCCGCGCCCACCGACTGCAGCGCCACCATCAACGCGCCGGAGAGGCCCAGCAGGCTGGCGGTGTTGTACTGGAACTGCGAGAGCATCAGATTGGACACGGTGTTGGAGCCCGCAATGAAGGCCCCCAGCGCGCCGACCGCAGGCGAGAAGAACGGATAGACACCGCCCACGCTGTTGGCTACCAGCTGCGCCATGGCCACCGGCATGGACACCAGATCCGAGCCATTCACGCCCGAGTTGATCAGGATCCGCACCATGGGAATGGTGAAGATCAGCACGAAGCCAGCACCAAGTAGTGTCTTGCTCGACTCGGCGATGGCAGCGCCCAGCTGAGCGGCCTTCATCCGATGCAGGAAGAAGGTCACCAGCACCACCATGCAGAGAATCCCGCCTGGCAGATACAGCGGCTCGAGGGTACCGGAAACGCCAGTCTCGCCAAGGATGTCCTTCCAGCCGAAGCTGACCGACATCAGCGCAGCTTTGAGCTCCGGAAAGATACGCGACATTACCAGGAAGATCGCCAGCAACAGGTACGGCGCCCAGGCCATCGGTACGGAGATCGGTGTACGTCCAGCGACGTCGTCGATCTTCATCTCGATCTTGCCCATCCACTCCACCGGCCACTCGCTGGCCGGGGCGAAGTCCCAGCTGGTCTTGGGCAGCAGGAAACCCGCCTTGGCGGCCGGAACCACGATAGCCAGACCGACCAGGGCGCCGATCATCGACGGGAATTCCGGACCGAGGAATACACCCGCGGCAGCGTAAGGGATGACGAATGCCAGACCGGTGAAGATGGCAAACGGCGCCATCGCCAGCCCTTCGCCCCAAGAGCGGTTGCGACCGAAGAAGCGCGTCATGATGCAGATCATGATCAGCGGCATAAGGATGCCGCACAGCGCATGAATGATCGCCACACGCGAGTAGATCAGCTGGAAGAACACGTCCCAGCTGCTACCCAGGGTCGTCATTTGCCCGCCAAGGGTGGCCTGATCCAGACCGCCGGCGACGCCCACCAGAATCGGCGTGCCCACCGCACCAAAGGACACCGGCGTCGATTGCACCATCATCCCCAGCACAACGGCCGTCAGCGCCGGGAAGCCCAGTGCGACGAGCAGCGGCGCAGCCACCGCAGCCGGCGTACCGAAGCCCGAAGCACCTTCGATGAAGCAGCCGAACAGCCAGGCCACGATCAGCACCTGGACGCGCTTGTCCGGGCTCACGTTGGCGAAGCCGCGACGAATCGAAGCGATGCCCCCGGAGTGCTTGAGCGTATTGAGAAGAAGGATGGCGCCAAAGATGATCCAGAGGATCGCGGCGGTAAGAATCAGGCCTTGCAGCGTGGAAGCCAGGACCCGGTTGAAGGTCATGTCCCAGGCCAGCAGGCCGATCAACGCAGTGAGGACGAAAACCAGCGGCATTGCGTACTTGGCCGGCCAGCGAAAGCCGATCAGCAGTACCCCCGCCAGCACCAGCGGCACGAAGGCCAATATGGACAGCAGTGTCTGACTCATTGTTGGGTTCCTTGTTTTTTGTTGTGAACCGCTTCTATCCGGGAACATCCCGGTCCCACGCATGGCTGAAATGAACAACTCACTCCAGTCCGAGCGACTGACCAACAGGTCACATTGGCCGATCCCTCATGCTCGAAAGCCCCGGGCACTTGAAGCGCCCGGGGCTCGTCAACCTCGGTTGGCGGACAGCACTTGCCGACCGCCAACTGGACAGCTACCGCTCAACCGACCTGCTGCTTGAAGCGCTGACGCCAGGCGTGCAGCAGCGGCTCGGTGTAACCGCTCGGCTGCTCGCGCCCCTTGAACACCAGGTCGCAAGCCGCCTGAAACGCCGCCGAGCCAGCATAGTCAGCCGCCATAGGACGGTAGGCCGGATCGCCAGCGTTCTGCTGATCGACCACCTTCGCCATGCGCTCGAGCGTCTCGCGAACTTGCGCCTCGTCGACCACGCCGTGACGCAGCCAGTTAGCCAGGTGCTGGCTGGAGATACGCAGCGTGGCGCGGTCTTCCATCAGGCCGACGTCATGAATGTCCGGCACCTTGGAGCAACCAACGCCCTGCTCTACCCAACGCACCACGTAGCCGAGGATGCCCTGGCAGTTGTTATCCAGCTCCTGCTGGATCTCTGCCGCCGACCAGTTGCGCTCCGGCGCGACCGGAATGGTCAGCAGATCATTGGTCAGCTTGTCGCGCTCGGCGGCGAGATCGATTTTTTCCAGCTCGGCCTGAACGGCCTGCACGTCGACCTGGTGGTAGTGCAGCGCGTGTAGCGTGGCGCCGGTCGGCGACGGTACCCAGGCGGTGTTGGCGCCGGCCTTGGGATGAGCAATCTTCTGCTCGAGCATGGCGGCCATCAGGTCCGGCATGGCCCACATGCCCTTGCCGATCTGAGCCTTGCCACGCAGGCCGCAGTTCAGGCCGACCAGCACGTTGTTGCGCTCGTAGGCCTGGATCCAGGCAGTGCTCTTCATGTCGCCCTTACGCAGCACCGCGCCGGCTTCCATGATGCTGTGCATCTCATCGCCGGTGCGGTCGAGGAAACCGGTGTTGATGAAGGCCACGCGGTTCTTCGCCGCGCCGATGCAGGCCTTGAGGTTAATGCTGGTGCGGCGCTCCTCATCCATGATGCCGACCTTCAGCGTGTGACGCGGCAGGCCGATCAGGTCTTCGACGCGACCGAACAGCTCGTCGGTAAAGGCCACTTCGGCCGGGCCGTGCATCTTCGGCTTGACGATGTACATCGAGCCGGTGCGCGAGTTGCCCTTGCGCTGCTGGTCATGCTTGGCGATCAGGCTGGTGACCACGCCGTCCATGATCCCTTCGGGAATCTCGTGACCTTCGCCGTCGATAATCGCCGGGTTGGTCATCAGGTGGCCAACGTTGCGGATGAACAACAGCGAGCGGCCGTGCAGCTTCAGGCTGGAGCCGTCGGCCGCGGTGTATTCGCGATCCTCGTTGAGACGGCGGGTGATGCGCTTGCCGCCCTTTTCCAGGTCTTCGACCAGATCGCCTTTCATCAGGCCCAGCCAGTTGCGGTAGACCAGCACCTTGTCGTCGGCATCGACCGCGGCGGTGGAGTCCTCGCAGTCCATGATGGTGGTGACGGCGGCTTCGACCAGCAGATCCTTGACGCCGGCGGCATCGGTCTGGCCGATGGGGCTGTTCGGGTCGATCTGGATCTCGACGTGCAGGCCGTTGTTCTTCAGCAGGATCGCGGTCGGTTCGACGGCCTCGCCCTGATAGCCGACGAACTTTTCGGGCTGCTTCAGCCCGGTGACGCTGCCGTTTTCCAGGGTGACCTTGAGCCCGCCGTCCTGCACGCGGTAGCTGACCGACTCGGCATGGCTGCCTTCAGCCAGCGGCGCGGCCTGATCGAGGAAGTTGCGCGCAAAGGCGATGACCTTGGCGCCGCGCACTTCGTTGTAGCCCGGCCCCTTCTGCGCGCCGTTCTCCTCGCTGATGGCGTCGGTGCCGTAGAGCGCGTCATACAGCGAGCCCCAGCGGGCGTTGGCGGCGTTCAGCGCATAACGCGCATTGCCAATGGGTACGACCAGCTGCGGGCCGGCCTGGGTGGCGATCTCGCTGTCGACATTGCTGGTGCTGATCTTCACCTCGCCCGGCTCGGGCTGCAGGTAGCCGATGGACTCGAGGAAGCTGCGGTAAGCCGGCATGTCGCTGATCGGGCCGGGGTTACTGCGGTGCCAGTTGTCCAGCTCGACCTGAAGGCGGTCGCGCTCGGCCAGCAGGGCGCGGTTCTTCGGTGCCAGGTCATGAACCAGCTCGTCAAAGCCTTTCCAGAAGGCGGCTGCTTCGACGCCGGTGCCCGGCAGAACTTCGTCTTCGATGAAGCGTTGCAGGTTGGCTGCCACTTGCAGGCGGCCCAGGGTTACACGCTCGGTCATGTTGTTCTCCTATCCCGAATCAGTTGGCGACAGCGGCAACGCCGGCCTTTGCGACCTGTGCATCCTGAGCGGCGGTCACGCCAGACACGCCGACCGAACCGATCACCTGGCCCTCGACGATCACCGGCACGCCGCCTTCCAGCGAGCAAACCACCGGAGCGGACAGGAACGCATTGCGCCCGCCGTTGACCATGTCCTCATAGCCCTTGGTTTCGCGACGGCCTACCGCAGCGCTGCGCGCCTTTTCGGTGGCGATGTAGGAGGCGATCGGCGCGCAGCCGTCCAGACGTTCCAGTGCCAGCGGATGGCCGCCGTCGTCAGCGACCACGATGGTCACGGCCCAGCCGTTGTTCTGCGCTTCGCTGCGCGCTGCGGCCAGGATGGCGGTCACTTCGGTCTGGGTCAGCATGGCTTTGGTTTTCATGTTCTCTCCTGTCGATCGATTCGATGTGCGTCACGGCGCGTTTGGGTTTGGGGTTAGTGCATCGCCTCTTCGACGATCTCGATCCAATGCCGCACCGGGGTCCGCCCGGCGCCGTCGAGGTGCGTCTGGCAACCGATGTTGGCGGTGACGATGACTTCCGGTTTGCCGCTTTCCAGCGCGTTGAGCTTGTTGTCGCGCAGCTGGTGAGAAATCTCCGGCTGGGTGATCGAGTAGCTGCCCGCCGAGCCGCAGCACAGATGCGCGTCGGGCACCGCGGTGAGGTGGAAGCCGAGGCGGGTGAGCACGTCTTCGACTGCGCCGCCGAGCTTCTGTGCGTGCTGCAGCGTGCAGGGGCAATGAAAGGCCATGCGCTTGTCGGTCTCGACCTTCAGCCGCTCCAGTTCGGCGCTGCGCATCACTTCCACCAGATCCTTGGTCAAGGCACTGACCCGGGCGGCCTTGGTCGCATAGGTCGGGTCGTTTCGCAGCAGATGGCCGTAGTCCTTGATGAAGGCCCCGCAACCGCTGGCGGTCTGCACGATGGCTTCGGCGCCGCCTTCGATGGCTGGCCACCAGGCGTCGATGTTGCGACGGGCGCGGTCGAGACCTGCTTCCTGGGCATTGAGGTGATAGTCCACCGCGCCGCAGCAGCCCGCTTCACGCGCGGTTATCACGCTGATGCCCAGGCGATCGAGTACCCGCGCCGTGGCGGCGTTGGTGTTGGGCGACAGGCTTGGCTGCACGCAGCCTTCGAGAATCAGCACGCGACGCGCATGCACGGTCTGCGGCCGCTGTTTGGCCGGGGTGACCTGGCGCGGCATGTGTGCCTTGAGTGTCGCCGGCATCAGCGGACGCAGCGTATTGCCGGCGCCTAGCAGGGCCTTGAACAGGCCCGGGCGTGGAATCACCGTGCGCAGGCCGGTGCGCAGCAGGCGCTCGCTCGTCGAGCGCGGCACCTGCTGTTCCATGAAGTCGCGGCCGATATCCAGCAGGTTGTGGTACTGCACGCCGGAGGGGCAGGTGGTTTCGCAGTTGCGGCAGGTCAGGCAGCGGTCCAGGTGGGTCTGGGTGGCCTCGGTGACTTCACCGCCCTCGAACATCTGCTTCATCAGGTAGATGCGCCCACGCGGCCCATCGAGCTCGTCGCCAAGCAGCTGATAGGTCGGACAGGTGGCGTTGCAGAAGCCGCAGTGCACGCAGGAGCGCAGGATGCTTTCGGCTTCCTCGGCACGGGGCAGTTTCTTCGCGGCTTCGCTGAGATTCGTTTGCATGGTTAGAACTAGACCTCGGAATACATGCGGCCGGGGTTGAAGATCCCCTGCGGGTCGAGCGCCGCCTTCAACTGGCGGTGATAGCGCAATAGCGGTTCGGCCAGCGGCTGGAACGGGTTCGCCGCTGCGCCAGCGGTAAAGCAGGTGGCATGACCGCCCACTTCGCTGACGACGGCGCGGATGGCCTCTGCATCGGCATCAGACTTGAGCCAGCGCTGGGCGCCGGCCCAGTCGATCAGCTGTTCGCCCGGCAGGGCCAGCTCACCGGTATTGGTTGGCAGCGACAGTCGCCACAAAGAACGCGCATCACTGAAGAAGCCCAGGCGCTGTTCGCGTAGCTGGTTCCAATAATCGGCATCCAGCGTCTCGCCACCGATCCGGTCGCAAGCAGCATTGACCGAACCTTCTCCACCTTCGAGGCGCAGGTGCAGGGCCTGGCCGTCATGGCTCGCCGCAGTGATCGGCACCGGCTGCTGGCCCCATTCGGCCAGTTTCAGCAGCGCGCGATCGACCGGCATTTCTACCCGCAGGCTGCGCGACAGGCGCGGTTTGGGCAGCACTTTCAGCGAGACTTCGGTGAGCAGGCCAAGGCAACCAAAGCTGCCGGCCATCAGGCGCGACAGGTCGTAACCGGCCACGTTCTTCATCACCTCACCACCGAAACGCAGGTGCTTGCCGTGCCCGGTAATGACCCGCGAGCCCAGCACGAAGTCGCGCACCGAGCCGGACCATGGCCGCCGCGGGCCGGACAGACCGGTTGCGATCATCCCGCCGACGGTGGCGCCTTCGCCCAGGTGCGGCGGTTCGCACGGCAACATCTGGTTGGCCTCGTCGAGCGCGGCCTCCAGTTCGGCCAGCGGCGTGCCGGCACGAACGCTGATCACCAGTTCGGTCGGATCGTAGGTCACGATGCCGCGATGGGCGCGGGTATCAAGCGGCGTGCCCTGGACTTCGCGACCGAGAAACGCCTTGCTGCCGCCACCGTGAATACGCAGCGGGGTGTTGCTGGCCAACGCCTGGTTGACCTGATCGAGCAGCTGCCCGCTGTCGTCGAAGGAAACCGTCATCAGAAGCGCTCCAGTTCAGGGAAGGGCAACTGCCCGCCGTGGACGTGCATACCGCCAAATTCTGCGCAGCGGTGCAGCGTCGGGATGTTCTTGCCGGGGTTGAGCAGACCGCTGGGGTCGAAGGCCGCCTTTACCGCGTGGAACAGCGTCAGCTCGTCTGCGTTGAACTGCGAACACATCTGATTGATCTTTTCGCGACCGACGCCGTGCTCGCCGGTGATCGAGCCACCCACCTTCACGCACAGCTCGAGAATCTTGCCGCCCAGCGCCTCGGCGCGCTCCAGCTCACCTTCGGTGTTGGCATCGAAGAGGATCAGCGGGTGCATGTTGCCGTCCCCTGCGTGGAACACGTTGGCCACGCGCAGTCCGTATTCGTCGGACAAGTCGCTGATGCCCTTGAGCACGCCCGGCAGCTCGCGGCGCGGGATGGTGCCATCCATACAGTAGTAGTCCGGCGAGATGCGCCCAACCGCCGGGAAGGCGTTCTTGCGTCCAGCCCAGAACTTGACGCGCTCGGCCTCGTCCTTGGCCAGCCGAACTTCGGTGGCGCCAGCCAGCTTGAGCACTTCGCCCACGCGGGCACAGTCGTCGTGCACATCGGCTTCGACACCGTCCAGTTCGCAGAGCAGGATCGCCTCGGCGTCCACGGGGTAGCCGGCACGGATAAAGTCTTCGGCAGCGCGAATCGACAGGTTGTCCATCATCTCCAGCCCGCCGGGAATGATGCCCGCGGCGATGATGTCGCCCACCGCGCGACCGGCCTTCTCGACTGAGTCGAACGCCGCCAGCAGCACCTTGGCCACCTGCGGTTTGGGCAGCAGTTTGACCGTCACTTCAGTGACAATGCCAAGCATCCCTTCGGAGCCGGTGAACAGCGCCAGCAGGTCGAAGCCCGGCGAATCCAGCGCGTCGGAGCCGAGCACCATGCGCTCGCCCTCAACGGTGAGGATGTCCACCTTCAGCAGGTTATGCACGGTCAGGCCGTATTTCAGGCAGTGCACGCCGCCGGCGTTCTCGGCGACGTTGCCGCCAATGGAACAAGCAATCTGCGAAGACGGATCGGGGGCGTAATACAGCTCATAGGGCGCCGCTGCCTGGGAGATCGCCAGGTTGCGCACGCCGGGCTGGACGCGAGCGAAGCGACCGGCCGGGTCGATCTCGAGAATCTTGTTGAAGCGCGCCATGACCAGCAGGATGCCCTGCTCCAGCGGCAGCGCGCCGCCGGAGAGCCCAGTGCCGGCGCCACGTGCCACCACCGGCACGCCACGCTTGTGGGCAATCTTCAGCAGGGTTTCGACCTGCTCCACGCGCTCGGGCAATACCACCAGCATCGGCGTGGTGCGGTAGGCCGACAGGCCATCGCACTCGTAGGGTTTGAGGTCTTCGCCGCGATGGAGGATGTCCATGCCGGGCAGTTGCGCCTGCAATTCGGCCAGCAGCGCCGCCTTGTCGACCTTGGGCAGCTCACCGTCGACACGTTCGTCGTAGAGGATATTCATGGCAGTCAGGCTCTTCATTCGTTCACCGTCAGCACGGCCAGCTGCGGTGGTTTGACGCATCATTAGCCCGACAGCCCCTCATCGTCTATCTCGAAAACCACTGGTCCTACCAGTTTCTTTCAGCAACCTTTCAAGCGATACAGCCAGCAGCCCCATATATTAAGGGCTGATGCATCTACAGCGCTCGGTGAGATAGACTTCCGCCAAGCTGGTCCTACCAGTTACGGAGGCGAAACATGTTGATCGAGAATACCGAGCGTCGCCAGCTGGCGGACGTGGTGGCCGAGCGTATCGAGCGGCTTATCGTCGACGGTGTGCTCAAGGTGGGCCAAACGCTGCCGTCGGAACGTCGCTTGTGCGAAAAACTCGGCATCTCGCGTTCGGCCCTGCGCGAAGGGCTGCGCGTACTGCGCGGTCGCGGCATTATCGAAACGTCCCAGGGGCGCGGCTCTCAGGTCGCCAAGCTGTCCGGCGAACAGGACGCCAGCCCGCTGATGCACCTGTTCAATTCGCAGCCGCGCACCCTGTACGATTTGCTCGAAGTCCGTGCCCTGCTCGAAGGCGAATCGGCGCGACTGGCCGCGTTGCGCGGCACCGATGCCGACTTCGTTCTGTTGCGTCGCCGCTATGAAGAGATGCTCGCCGCGCACACCGCCGAGGAGGCCGACCCGCGCGAGCATGCGCGCCTCGACCACGCCTTTCACCTGGCGGTCAGCGAGGCCTCGCATAACCCGGTACTGGTGCACACCCTGCAGTCGTTGACCGACCTGATGCTCTCCACCGTGTTTGCCTCGGTGAACAACCTCTATCACCGGCCGATGCAGAAGCGGCAGATCGATCGTCAGCACTCTCGCCTGTTCCACGCCATCACCGAGCGCCTGCCCGATCAGGCCCAGCGCGCGGCGCGCGATCACATCCACAGCATTCGCGACAACCTCAAGGAGATCGAGCAGGAGGAGCAGCGGCTGGTGCGCGCGACCATGCGCCTGGAGGGATGGGCGTAATCGCTGCTCTCCAACAACGCAGAGGATCAGTACCCCTTCTCGATCCGTCTGGCATGGCTGTTTGCGTCATGCCTCGCCGCCTGACAGCCGGCAACCCAGATAGACCGCTCTGTCAGCCGGTCGAGCCAAACCGAACAATACGCTGAACTGTAAAAGCCACACCCTGTCGACTTTAGTAAGCGCGGACGAACCGTTGCCTCGGCGGCGCATAGGCGTTGCTGTCTTGGGGAACCCGCGTCATTGCTAGCCATTCGGAGGACGTTTGCATGAACAAATCAACCAAATTAGCCGTCGGCGGCAGTCTCTTGGCACTCATGCTGGGCGTAGGCGGTTGCACCATCGAAAAGGAAGAGTCCGGCCAGTTGCCCGACGTTGATGTTCAAGGCGGCAACATGCCCGAGTATGACGTCAAAGACGCGGACGTGGATGTTGGAATCAAGGAGCGGTCCGTGCCGCTTCCAAATGTCGACGTCGAAACCGAGCGCTAGCACCTGAAGCCCCGAGCATAGCGCCCTTACAAAGGAGGAACCGTGCGAAACAGTCACTGCTTGTCTCGCCAGCCGCAGCAGTCAGGCGCGCTGAGGGCCACCCCGTGATTGCCCAGCAGAACCCCGACCATGACCTGTGAGGAACGAACAATGAACGCATTGAATAAGAAGCCACTAGCACTCGCCACTGCCCTGATGGCCGCCAGCCTGGCGCTGCCCGCCGCCGCTCAAGAGACGCAAAAGAGCATGCAGACTCAGCAGGCAGGCGCCTCCATTCGAGTTGGCCATAATGTCGTTGATGCCGTTGACGATGTGCGCGAAAACGTTGCCGACCTGATCGGTTCGCTGCGCCATTCCGGTGTCTCCATGGGCGTAGCCAACTGGCAGCAGAGCGACTCCCAGCTGGACAAGATGGAGCAAAAGCTCAATCAGCAGATGGAGCATCGCCTGGACGAGAAAGCCGAGCGTACTGACGACGATTGGTCGACCTGGATCACGGGTGATGACTACAAGGTCAGCGTGACCCAGCAGGTCAACGAGCTTGCCAGCAATCTCGATGAAGTGGCCAAAATGCTTGGCGGGGCGAAAAGCCAGAAAATGCAGGAAATCGACAGCGCCGACGTGGCGAATCAGGTCGATGACTTGCAGGAAACCGTCGAGGATCTTGTTCAGGCGCTGGAACGTATGGATGGCATGACCGTCAACAAGCCTAACCTTCAGAAAGCTCAGCAGCGTCTGGACGTGATGGAGAAGGAACTGGATCGCCAGACCGAGATGGCTGAAGAAGAGTGGCGCCCATACGCCATGGGTGATCAGTTCACGCCAGGCGTTCAGAAAAACATCACCGAGCTTGCGCAAATCCTGCGGAGCCTGTTCCAGCAGAGCTAACCCGGTCCCAAGGACTCGGTTCGCACCAGGCCCCGCCTGCGGCACAGGTCGCAAGGCGGGGCTCGCGCCACCCGTGAACTGCGACATGCGCTCAAACCGCGACACTGCAGATAACAGCGCGTATTTTTCCGCTGCCCCCTCATCTCACCGCGTTAAGCGCTGGCCGTCTCAAGGCAAACCCTACGCCTTGAAGCCGCTTGACAGCCCCCATGCTAGACTCGCCGCTTCTTTCTGCTGCCCGTTATCGCCCGTGCCCGATTCTCAAGCCTGGCTGCCTGCCGACCATCTTTCCGCCCCGCCCGCCCCTGATCTGCACGACTGGCTTTACGTCGACCGGGGATCGCTCACCCATCGCCTGACCGACCTCGCCAACGGTGCCTTCAGCGTCGAACCGCTGAATGAAGGTTGGCAGGTCATGCGCGCCGATGAGTGCGCCGCATTAGACGTGGCTGAGGGCAGTGAGGGCTGGGTGCGCGAGGTCTACCTGCGCGGCCACCACGAGCCCTGGGTATTCGCCCGCAGTGTCGCCGCCCGCCACGCGCTGGAACGTTCCGGGCTGGACCTGCCACACCTGGGCAGCCGCTCACTCGGCGAATTGCTGTTCAGTGATCCGGCGTTCAGCCGCGGACCGCTGCAAGCCCGCCGCTATCCGGCTGCCTGGTTGCCGCAGGATGTGCGCCAGTCCCAGCTGTGGGCCCGCCGCTCCTGTTTCAGTCAGGGCGACCTGCGTGTGCTGGTCGCTGAAGTGTTTCTGCCGGCCCTGTGGCAGGCCGCACGGATCGCGACCTGAACCCGGCACACACTGCCCCGCAACCGCCTCACCGATCGGAGCCCCGCTGATGTATCAAAAGCTTCTGCAATCGAGCAATCGCCTTCATCCGCGCGCCTGGGACTTTATCCAGCTGATGCGACTGGATCGCCCGATTGGAACCTACCTGCTGCTGTGGCCCACGCTCTGGGCGCTGTGGATCGCTGGCGAGGGCTCGCCCAGCGCGAAGAACATCGTGATCTTCGTACTCGGCGTCATCCTCATGCGCGCCGCCGGATGCGTGATCAATGACTTCGCCGACCGCAACCTGGACGGACACGTCAGCCGCACCAAGGGCCGTCCGCTGGCGACGGGCAGGGTCACCTCGAAGGAAGCCTGGATCCTGTTTGCCGTTCTCGTCGCACTGAGTTTCGGCCTGGTTCTGCTGACCAATACAGCGACCATCTTCCTGTCTTTCGGCGCGCTCGGTGTGGCGTCGCTCTACCCCTTCATGAAGCGCTACACCTACTACCCGCAGGTCGTGCTCGGCGCAGCTTTTTCCTGGGGCATGCTGATGGCGTTTACGGCTGAGCGAGGCGAGCTGCCACCGGAAGCCTGGTTACTGTTCATCGCCAACGTGTTGTGGACAGTGGGCTACGACACCTACTACGCCATGGCCGACCGCGAGGACGACCTGAAGATCGGCATCAAATCCACCGCAATCCTCTTTGGCGAAGCTGATCGGGTCATCATTGCCACGCTGCAGGGCCTCGCCCTGTTCTGCCTGATCCTTGCCGGGCTACGCTTCGAGCTCGGGCAGTGGTTTCACCTTGGGCTGACCATCGCCGCGGCCTGTTTCGCCTGGGAGTTCTGGAAAACACGCTCGCGCAAGCCACAGGTCTGCTTCCAGGCTTTTCTGCACAACCATTGGGCGGGGCTGGCGATTCTTGTGGGGATCATGCTCGACTACGCGACGAGAGCGGCCTAGCCGCCGCAAGACGCAGCCTGACCGAAGACCGCCCCCTCGAAATCATCTGCTAGAGCGGGTCGGGCACCAGCCCCTGTTGCAGCGAGTCACTTCCTGTCACATGGCTGCAACATTTCCGTTATCTAATGCCGAGCGACAATAAAACGGACCGAGAGCGGACATGAACGGCAAATGCATACTGATCGTCGATGACGAAGCGCCGATTCGGGAAATGATCGTGGTAGCGCTGGAGATGGCCGGCTACGAATGCCTTGAAGCGGAAAACATCCAGCAGGCCCATGCGCTGATCATCGACCGCCAACCGGACCTGATCCTGCTCGACTGGATGCTGCCAGGTACCTCGGGCATCGAGCTGGCACGACGCCTCAAGCGGGACGAGATGACGGCCAACACACCGATCATCATGCTTACCGCCAAGGACGCCGAGGACAACAAGATCCAGGGCCTGGAAGTGGGCGCCGATGACTACATCACCAAACCCTTTTCGCCACGTGAGCTGGTTGCGCGCCTGAAGGCCGTGCTGCGCCGCGCAGGCACCAGCGACAACGAAACGCCTATCGAGATCGGCGGTCTGTTGCTGGACCCCATCAGCCACCGGGTAACCATCGACGGCACGCCGGCGGACATGGGCCCTACCGAATACCGTCTGTTGCAGTTCTTCATGACCCACCAGGAACGTGCCTATACCCGCGGACAGTTGCTCGACCAGGTGTGGGGCGGCAATGTGTACGTCGAGGAGCGCACCGTGGACGTGCATATCCGTCGCCTGCGCAAAGCATTGGGCGAGACCTATGAAAACCTGGTGCAAACCGTGCGTGGCACCGGATACCGTTTCTCCACCAAGAGCTGAACAAGCCGCAACCGCCGGGCATTCGCTGGCGTTGTAGATCCATTCCGGCCGGCCCCAAGCTGCCTCAAGGAGCGTTAGCGGTGAATCAAGACTGGCAAGGCGCCCTGGTGCGCCGCCTGCTGTTGATATTGGCTGGATGCCTGCTGGCGGGCCTGATCACAGGCGAATATGCCTGGGCGCTGGTCATCGGCCTCACCGGCTACCTGGCATGGACCCTGCGCCAGATCCGCCGTTTGCTGCTGTGGCTGAAGAGCGATCAGACCGACCAGCCGCCGCCGGACAGCCATGGCATCTGGGGCGAAATCTTCGACAACCTGTACCAGCTCCAGCGCCGCGACCTGCGTCTGCGCGCCCAGTTGCAGTCGGTGATCGACCGGGTGCAGGGCTCTACCACTGCACTCAGGGATGCAGTGATCATGCTCGACAGCGACGGAAATCTGGAGTGGTGGAACCCTGCTGCCGAGCGTCTGCTGGGCCTGAAGAAGCCGCAGGACACCGGTCATCCGGTGACCAACCTGGTGCGCCACCCGAGCTTCAAGGAGTATTTCGAAAAAGGGCGCCACGAGGAGCCACTGGAGCTGTCCTCCCCCGTCAACGACAGACTCTGGCTGCAGGTCACCATCACCCGCTACGGCAACAGCGAGCACCTGATGGTGGTGCGCGACATCACCCGGTTGCATCTGCTGGAGCAAATGCGCAAGGACTTCGTGGCCAACGTTTCCCACGAACTGCGCACGCCGTTGACGGTGATCGCCGGCTATCTGGAAACGATGCTCGAACATACCGACGAAATGCCGGCCCGCTGGCCGCGTGCGCTGAACCAGATGAACCAGCAGGCCGGGCGCATGCAGCACCTGCTCAACGACCTGTTGCTGCTGGCCAAGCTGGAGGCAACCAATCCACCGACCAACTCACAGCCGGTAGCCGTCGCGACATTGCTGCAGTCGATCAAGGGCGACGCCCAGGCGCTGTCGGCCGAGCGCAACCATCGAATATTGCTGGAAGCAGACCCAACCCTGCTGCTCAAGGGCAGCGAGAGCGAACTGCGCAGTGCCTTCTCCAACCTGGTGTTCAATGCCGTGAAATACACGCCGGACCATGGCGAAGTGCATATCCGCTGGTGGTGCAACGAACATGGCGCGCACCTGGCGGTGCAGGATTCCGGCATCGGCATCGAATCCAAGCATCTGCCGCGCCTGACCGAACGCTTCTACCGAGTCGATTCCAGCCGCGCCAGCAACACCGGCGGCACCGGCCTCGGCCTGGCGATCGTCAAGCACGTGTTGCTGCGCCATCAAGGCCGCCTGGACATCAACAGCACGCCCGGCAAGGGCAGCACCTTCACTTGCCACTTCCCGTTGAGCCAGGCCACGGTACAGTGACCGCTGCGCGGCCGGCCGAAACCTGACGCCCAATGGCGCCTTGAAATAACCCCGGGCCGGCCCCATCCTTGGGCCGTCTTCGACTACCTGACACCCTAATGGACCCTTCCCCCGCTAGTTACGCCGCTTCATCCTATTTCGCCGACTTCGGCATGATTCTGTTTGCACTTTTCCTGGTCTTGCTCAATGGCTTCTTCGTGGCGGCCGAGTTCGCGATGGTCAAGCTGCGCGCCACCAAGGTCGAGGCCATCGCCAAGCAGCATGGCTGGCGCGGGCACATCCTGCGCAAAGTGCACAGTCAGCTGGATGCCTACCTCTCGGCCTGCCAGCTGGGAATTACCCTCGCCTCCCTGGGCCTCGGCTGGGTCGGTGAGCCGGCCTTTGCTCACCTGTTGGAGCCGGTCATGGCTGCCGTTGGCATCCAGTCCCCGGCGGTCGTGCATGGCATCGCCTTTTTCACGGCGTTTTTCATCATTTCCTATCTGCACATTGTCATCGGTGAGCTAGCGCCCAAGTCCTGGGCGATCCGCAAGCCCGAGCTGCTTTCGCTGTGGACGGCTGCACCGCTGTACTTGTTCTACTGGGCGATGTACCCCGCCATCTACCTGCTCAACGCCAGCGCCAACGCGATTCTTCGGGTAGCCGGCCAGGGTGAGCCTGGCAGTCATCATGAACACCACTACAGCCGCGAAGAGCTGAAGCTGATCCTGCATTCAAACCGGGCGCTGGACCCGGCGAACCAAGACATCAAAGTGCTCGCCTCGGCAGTCGAGATGAGTGAGTTGGAGGTGGCGGACTGGGCCAACTCCCGGGAGGACCTGGTTCAGCTGGAACACAGTGCCTCGCTGGCAGAAATCCTCGACGTGATCCGCCGCCATAAGTACAGCCGCTACCCTGTATATGACAGCGAGCAGGGTGACTACATCGGGCTGCTGCACATCAAGGACTTGCTGCTGGCGTTAGCCAGCGACGACCAGTTGGCCCAGCACTTCGTGCTCAGCGACATACTGCGACCCCTGGAACGGGTGCCGCGCTATCTGCCGCTCAACGTGCTGCTGGAACAATTCCGCCAAGGCGGAGCGCACTTCGTGCTGGTTGAAGAGGGCGACCATAAGGTAGTGGGCTTCCTGACCATGGAGGACGTGCTGGAAGTGCTGGTCGGCGACATTCAGGACGAGCATCGCAAGACCGAGCGCGGCATCCTCGCCTATCAGCCTGGCAAGTTGCTGGTGCGCGGCGACACGCCGCTGTTCAAGCTGGAGCGCCTTCTCGGTATCGACCTGGACCATATCGAGGCCGACACCTTGGCAGGGCTGATCTACGAAACCCTCAAGCGCGTCCCGGAAGAAAACGAGGAGTTGCTGGTCGACGATCTGCAGATCGTGGTCAAGAAGATGCGCGGCCCGAAGATCGTGTTGGCCAAGGTGTTGAAGCAGGAATAGGCCAGCTAGCTTTCAGCTGCGGTTCGAGCGCTAGCGTCGGGCTTTTGCTTTCGACCCATGACTAGGAGCTTGCAGCTACCCTTAGTCCCCACCAACCGCGAAATTCGGCAGGCTGTTGACTGGCTGGGCGAAATCGAAGGGGATCGACTCGACCGCCAGGCCGACGTTGCGCTGGACGACGAAATGCAGATGCGGGCCGGTGCTGTTGCCGGTATTGCCCGAGCGCGCCAGCAGGGAACCGGCTTCGATGCGCTGACCTTCGCCAACACTGACCGAGCCTTTCATCAGGTGCAGGTAGACGCCCATGGTGCCGTCATCATGCAGCACACGGACGAAGTTACCGGCCGGGTTGTTGCCTCGTCCGCTCTGGGCGTTCTCGATCTTGACCACCATTCCGCCCCGCGCCGCGATGATCGGCGTACCCTCGGGCATGGCGATGTCGGCGGCGTACCGACCTTTCGGGGTGAAGTGGCTGTACTTGCCGTTGGCGCCCTGAGTCAGGCGGAACGGGCCGCCGCGCCAGGGCAGCGGATACTTGTAGGGCTTGGGTAACAGGCGTGGATCGCCGAGCGCGTGGCGCAGCTTGGGGGTGTATTTCAGCGGCTTGGAAGGGTCGAGTGGGGCCAGGGTCGCCAGGCGGATCTGGCTGCGCGGCGGCAGCACCCAGCGGATTGGCTTGTCCGGTGCGCCGACGGCGTTCTGCACGCCCGTCAGTTTGAGCTCCACATCGACCGGGGCGAACAGGTCGTTGCGCACCACGAGGGTTTCGCCGCCGGCATGCTTGCGGGTTTCCAGCTTTACCTGGGTGTCGAGCTTCTCGACCATTCGATCACTGAAGGTGAACACGCGCGCACCCGGTGCAGCCTGGTCGCTGTAGGTGACCACGCCGTTGGCGTCGGTGTACTTGTAGATGGTGAGGGCCGAGGCAGGCATGGCCAGCCAGAACAACCCAAGAGCAAGAAAGGTGCGCCCCAACATAACGGCAGACTTCATGTGGTTATGTGTCAGAGCGCTGCAGACTAACAGCGCAGCGGTGTAAGCGCGAGCCACCGACTGCCAGCCTGTGAAATGGTTCATCGCATCAATGGGCTTTCCGGACAGTCGGTCGCACTGCTCGCATTCTCAATTGCCTCGGCGGGCCTTAAGCGCCCGGCACGAAGTGACGCTGAGCGGTGCCCCGAGCGATCAGCCGGGACAGGTAATCGAGCTTTTGCGGATCGCGATCGACGAAGCGAAAGGTCAATTGCAGCCACTCACTGTCCGGCTTGGGTTCCAGCGCTGCGACCGCGTGCAGATAGCCATTGAGGCGTGCCACCTCCCCGCCTTCGCCCTGCTCCAGATCGAGCACTGCGCTCTCCAGCACCTGCGGTAGCGTCTCACCGCGCCTGACCACTAGCAGCCCCTCTTTGAGACTGAGGGCCTTGATGACGCACGCAAGCGTCCCGCTCGCCAGGCGCAGCTGGCCTTGGCCGCGACCGCCACTGGCTGCTGTTGGTTTGGCTGCGCCCGGCTGCACGAGCGGCGCGGCGGAACCGGGCGCCGGTGACACTGCCGCCGCAGCAGACGCCGGTTTGATGACTTCAGCCTTACCGCCCGTCAACGCAGCCAAGGAATCGTTAGCCATGCCGGTGTTGGTCGGTCGTGCCGGTGCGCTGGCAGCCAACGCACCGAGCTTGCCGGCCCTTCCAAGGGCCTTGCGGACCTTGGTGGTCAATTGTTCGTTGGAGAATGGCTTGCCGATGAAATCGGACACACCGGACTGGATCGCCTGCACCACGTTTTCCTTGTCGCCACGGCTGGTGACCATGATGAACGGGGTGGTTTTGAGCTTTTCCTGAGCGCGGCACCAGGTGAGCAGTTCAAGACCGGACATTTCCGGCATTTCCCAATCGCAGAGGATCAGGTCGAAAGAATCGCGATCGAGCATCTGCTGGGCCTTACGCCCGTTCACAGCGTCCTCGATACGAATCCCCGGGAAGTGGCTACGCAACCCTTTCTTGATCAAATCCCGAATGAAGGGTGCGTCATCCACCACCAGCACACTGACCTTGCTCATCACTCGCTCCTGCATGAATGGCCGCCAGCATAGCGTCAGCAGCCCGATGAAAAAAGCGTTCCAGATCAAAGCGGCGGCCAGCCTCTTTTTTGTGCACACAGAGGACACCTGCTCCTGATCAGGACAACGCCTGGATCTGCCCGGCATACTGCAGCCATTTCGCTCAGCAAACCGCGAGGCCGTCATGGTTCAGCATATTCTTGTCGCCCACGATCTCAGCCCCGAGGCCGACCTGGCCTTGAGCCGCGCGGCGCAGTTGGCGCAGCAAACCGGAGCACGACTGAGCGTGCTGCACGTTCTGACAGGCCAGCCGGACGCGAAGGAGCAGCAGCATGCACAGGTTTATCTGCACACAAGGCTTGAACGCCACGGCCTTGCTCAGCTGCAGCCCTGGATCCGCGAGGGTCGCGCAGCCGAGGAAATTCTTACCCAAGCCGCCGGGCTGGAAATTGACTTGCTGATAATGGGCCGCCACCACCGGCATTCGCCGCAAGGCTTCGCCGGCACCACGCTGGAGCAGGTCCTGCAGCGCTGCCCCGCGCCGCTACTGTTGGCGGTCACGCCGGCAGCCCCCTACTCACGCGCGCTGGCTGCGCTGGATTACTCCGACTGCGCCAGTCGCGCACTGCAGTCGGCGTGGCAGTTGATGCCCGGCGGGAGTGCTCTAACCGCACTGAATATCTATGAGTCATCGGAAGTGTGCCCGCCGGAATCAGCCGAGCTGACGCTGCAGCACGAACTGTTCGACCAGCTTGTCGCGGATCTTCGCCGGCACTTGGCCGCTACCGGTGCCCAGTTGCAATCGAGCTTACGGTACGGTGAGCGCAACAACTGTCTAGACTCGGCCATTGCGGCGGTGCAACCACAACTCCTGGCACTGGGCAGCCACAGCCGTGGCACGATGAGCGAAGCGCTGCTCGGCAGCCTTACACGAGAGTATCTCGACCAGCCCCCCTGCGACGTGCTGATCGCGCACTGACACCCGGGCGGGCCAATAGATGTTGCGAGCGGACAGTTCTGACGGAACCGTCCTGCCGGGCGCTGCGGTTGCGCCTGCACAAAAACTTGCGACGTTTAGCGCTATAAACAAGAGCGACGAGCCTTGGCCACCGCATCGAGGGCGCGAAAAAGCGGTCCGTGAAATTCGGTCAGCCCGCGTTTTCCAGGTGTGCGTGCAACTCGATGAACTGCTGTGTCAGCTTGTGCCGTGGGTCGAGGTGGATCAGCGGCGTGCAGACCTGATGCGACTCACGCATGCGCACCGAACTCATCAAGTGCACCGGTAGTACGGGCAGCCCCTCGGCCAGCAGTTCGTCGATCATCTGCTGCGGCAAGGCCGCGCGCGGCTGGAATTGGTTGACGACGATACCTTCGACTCGCAGCGCTTCATTGTGGTCTTCCTGCAGCTCCTCGATTTCCTCGAGCAGGCTGTACAGCGCCTGCCGGGAAAAGCTGTCGCAGTCGAACGGTATCAGGCAGCGGTCCGCAGCTATCAGGGCCGACAGGGTAAAGAAGTTCAGCGCCGGCGGCGTGTCCAGATAGATGCGCCCGTACTCTTCAGAGAGGCTTTCCAGCAGCTTTCGCAGCTTGTTGATCTTGTGCTTGGCTTCGAGCTTGGGCTGCAGATCGGCCAATTCGGCGGTGGCGGTAATCAGGTGCAGGTTTTCGAAGCGGGTTTCGGTGATCGGTGGGCGAGCCTTTTTCCCTGCGGGCCCTCCCGCCAGGATCTGCTTGAAGTAGTCGGCGATCCCCGTTGGCAATTCGTCGCCGGTCAGGCCGGTGAGGTAATGGCTGGAATTGGCCTGCGCGTCCAGGTCGATCAGCAGCGTGCGATAGCCTTGCGCTGCGCTGACTGCAGCCAGGTTGCAGGCAATGCTGGACTTGCCGACACCGCCCTTTTGATTGAATACGACCCGTCGCATGCTCCGTCCTCTGATCATGGTTTCACCGGAGTCTATACAACGCAGATGGCACTCTGGCGACTTTCCTGGACCGAAGGCGCCGCAGTCCTCCCGCCCAGCTTTGCTACCCTTGGCGCATAACGACAACGAGGAAAGTCATGTGCCGAGGTTTCTGATCGTTTTGCTGTTCGCCCTGTTGAGCCAGCAGGCCACTGCCCAGTCACAAGGCGAGGTGCTGCGTGTGGGCATCACAGAGGTGCCGCCCTTCGTCATTCAGGAGGCCGATGGCCGCTGGAGCGGCATCAGCATCGATCTGTGGCAGGCCATCGCCGAGCAGGCCGGATATCGCTACGAGTTGCAGCCCATGGCGTTCGATCAGCTGCTGCCCGGACTGGAGCAGGATCAGCTGGATGTGGTGGTCGGTGCGCTGACCATGACCGCCGAGCGCGAGGCGCTGGTGGATTTCACCCACCCGTTCTACCGCACGGGGCTGGCAATCGGCGTTCCGCCAGCCCAGCAGGGCAGTGGCTGGGGCGCCGTTCGAGCCCTGTTTTCCTGGCAATTCGCGAGCCTGGTGCTGGGCCTGGGCGCGTTATTGCTGCTGGTCGGCGCGCTGCTCTGGCTGTTCGAGCGCCGGCGCAACCGCGAGCAGTTCGGCGGCAGTTCGGTCGAGGGGCTAGGCAACAGCTTCTGGTGGGCAGCGGTCACCATGACCACCGTCGGCTATGGTGACAAGGCGCCGGTTACCCTCGGCGGTCGCCTGATCGCCATTGTCTGGATGTTCGCTGCGTTGATCATGGTGTCGACCTTCACCGCGGCCGTGACCAGTACCTTGACGGTTGGCAGCCTGAAAAGCGGGCTGCAAGGGCCGGACGATCTGCGCGGCGCTCACGTAGCGACGGTAGACGGCACCGTCAGCTCCGACTATTTACAGCACCACCGCGTGCGCACCACCGCCTTTTCCGACCTCAGTCAGGCGATTCAAGCCGTGATCGATGGAGAGGCCGACGCTGTCGTCTACGACCAGCCGATCCTTCAGTACCGAAACACCGAGAGGCAGGGCGAGGGCTTACGACTGCTGCCCGGCACCTTTGAAGATCAATCCTATGCCTTTGCCGTGCGCGCTGGCAGCCCGTACCGGGAGCGGCTGAGCCAGGCGATTCTGGATATCACCAACAGCCCCCGCTGGCCGGACATGCAGGCACGCTACCTGGGCGGGCAATAGAGCAAGGGCGTCTCAGACGGCAACCGGGGCCTTGATGTGTGGATGGGCTTCGTAGCCGACCAGTTCGAAGTCCTCGAAGCGGAAGGCGAACAGATCCTTTACCTCGGGGTTGAGCTTCATGGTCGGCAGCGGCAGCGGCTCGCGGGTCAACTGCAGGTCGGCCTGCTCCAGGTGATTGGCATAGAGGTGGCAATCACCGCCGCTCCAGATGAATTCACCGGGTTGCAGGTCGCACACCTGCGCCACCATCAGCGTCAGCAATGCGTAGCTGGCGATGTTGAAGGGCACTCCGAGGAAGATGTCAGCCGAGCGCTGGTAGAGCTGGCAGCTGAGCTTGCCGTCCGCCACATAGAACTGGAACAGCGCGTGGCATGGCGGCAGCGCCATCTGATCGACCAGCGCCGGGTTCCAGGCTGATACCATCAGCCGCCGCGAATCCGGGTTTTTCTTGATCATCTCCACCAGCTTGCTGATCTGGTCGACCGACTCGCCGTTGGGCGCCGGCCAATTGCGCCACTGGTAGCCGTAGACCGGGCCGAGTTCGCCGTTTTCGTCGGCCCATTCGTCCCAGATCCGCACCCCGTTTTCCTGCAGGTACTTGATATTGGTATCGCCCTGAAGAAACCACAGCAGCTCGTGAATGATCGATTTCAGGTGGCACTTCTTGGTCGTCACCAGCGGGAAACCGTCCGCCAGGTCGAAGCGCATCTGATGACCAAATACGCTGTAGGTGCCGGTGCCGGTGCGATCACTCTTGAAGGTGCCGTGCTCGCGCACATGGCGCATCAGGTCGAGATACTGTTTCATCGATGGGCTCGAAGCGGGCGCCGGGGCGCGGTGAGAGAAATGCTGCAAATAGTAAAAGCCGACGTCCGGCTTGTCGCCCTTTTGGCGACGAAGCCGGACGGTGTGCGGTCAGGCGACCGCCTTCACCGGCTCGTGACGGTAGCCCCAGGCAATCATGCCAAGACCGATCAGGATCATCGGGATGCACAGCACCTGCCCCATGGTCAGCCAGCCAAACGCCAAGTAACCGAGCTGGGCGTCGGGTACGCGAACGAATTCGACAATGAAGCGGAAGATGCCGTAGCACACGGCGAACAGGCCGGACACCGCCATGGTCGGCCGCGGCTTGCTCGAGTAGAGCCAGAGAATGACGAACAGGGCCACGCCCTCCAGGGCGAACTGGTAGAGCTGCGACGGGTGCCGCGCCAGCTGTTGCGGATCGGTTGGGAAGACCATCGCCCAAGGCACATCGGTCGCCTTGCCCCAGAGTTCGGCATTGATGAAGTTACCGATACGCCCGGCACCCAGCCCAATGGGGACAAAGGGGGCAATGAAGTCCATCAGCTCGAAAAACTTCTTGCCGTTGCGCCGGGCGAATATCCAGGTGCATAGCAGCACGCCCAGCAGACCACCGTGAAATGACATGCCGCCCTTCCAGACCTGGAAGATCAGCGTCGGGTCGTTGATATAGGACGCCAGATCGTAGAACAGCACATAGCCCAGCCGCCCACCGACGATCACGCCCATGGCCACCCAGAACACCAGGTCGGAAAGCTTGTCCTTGTCCCAAGTGGGATCGAAGCGGTGCAGCCGACGCGATGCCAGCAGCCAGGCACCGCCGATGCCGATCAGGTACATCAGGCCATACCAGTGGATTTGCAGCGGGCCAAGCGACACGGCCACAGGGTCTATCTGCGGATAAGGCAGCATCCGGGTTTTCCTCAGATCAAGAAATTGATACCTACGCCCAATAAGAGCAGCGCGAACAGGCGCCGCAGCATTGATGCGGACAATCGATGCGCCAGATTAGCGCCGACACGGGCAAAGAACATGCTGGTGATGGCGACGCCAACCAGCGCTGGCAAATAGACATAGCCGACGCTCCAGTCAGGCAGGTGCGCATCCTGCCAGCCAACAACCGCGAAGCTCAATGCACCGGCGATGGCAATCGGCAAACCGCAAGCTGCCGAGGTGCCCACTGCCTGCTGCATCGGTACACTGCGCCAGCTGAGGAAGGGCACGGTCAAAGAACCGCCGCCGATCCCGAAGATGGCCGATGCCCACCCGATGACTGCGCCTGCAACGGCCAGCACAGGCCGGCCCGGTACACCGGCACTGGCCTTTGGCTGCAGTGAAAAACCCATCTGCACCGCCATGGCGATGGCGAACAAACCGATGATCTTCTGCAGCAGCGGGCCTTGAATCGACGCCGCCGTCAGGCTTCCCAGCGCCGCACCGAACAGAATGCCAAGCGTCATCCAGAGCACCACGGGCCACTGCACGGCGCCCTTGCGATGGTGCGTCAGAATTGAGTTCATCGAGGTAAAGACGATGGTTGCCAGCGAGGTGCCGACGGCCAGATGGGTAAGGATCTGTGGATCGAACCCCTGCGCTGTAAAGCTGAACACCAGCACCGGAACGATGATCAGGCCACCACCGACACCGAACAGCCCTGCCAGTACACCAGCGAATCCGCCGAGAAGCAGATAAAGCGCGAACTCCATCGAGCCACCTTGAAAAACAAAGCGGCATGTTAGCGGAAAAACGCCAGCGGGGCGGTACGCGGCAATCCTCTGAAACGTAACCAGCGTCCTGCCGATGTGGCGTGGGCGCTGCGTTTTCGTCTAGCCTCGGTGCTTCCTTGCTACCGAGTCCGGTTTCTAATGTGCTTGATCGTATTCGCCTGGCGCCCCGGCCATGCACAGCCGTTGATCGTCGCCGCCAACCGTGACGAATTTCATGCGCGCCCCAGTCTGCCGCTGGGGCATTGGGACGACGCGCCGCAGGTCGTAGCCGGTCGCGACCTGCAGGCAGGCGGCACCTGGATGGGTGAAACCACGGATGGACGCTTCGCTGCGCTGACCAATATTCGTGCGCCTGGCGCCCCTCTTGGCGAGCGCTCGCGAGGCGAGCTGCCCGAACGCTTCCTGCGGGGCGCGCAATCGCCGGCGCACTATATGCAGGAGCTGACCGGCAATCTCGGTCAATATTCCGGCTTCAACCTGCTGGTCGGGAATCTCACCGAGCTCTGGTATCTCAATTCAAAGGAAGCAACGCCCCGCGCTCTATCGCCGGGCGTCTACGGTCTGTCCAATGCAGCGCTGGATACGCCTTGGCCAAAGCTGCTGAGCACTCGATCGGCGCTAGAGGCCTGCCTCGGTGCGCCGGAGCGCGACCGGTTGCTAGAGATCATGAGCGACTCACGGCCCGCCGCGGATGCCGAACTGCCCACTACCGGCATCTCGCATGAGATGGAGAAGCTGCTGTCCAGCGCGTTCATCGCCAGCCCGGACTACGGCACCCGCGCCATCACCTTATTGGTGCGCCGCTCGGACGGATCCATGAGCATGACCGAGCGCCGTTTCGACGCGAAGGGTGTGACCGGTGAAACAGCGATAGACCTGCCGCCGACGACAACTGAGCCCGCAAAGGTGTTGGGTTAGATCGCGGCAGATGGATTAACCATGCGATCCAGCCCGAGATTGCGCAGCGTCAGCTGCACGGTGGCGTGGATGACCTGCGGGCTGTCCATCTTCATCACCTTGGCCAACAGCTCACGCGCCGTGACCGAACTGATCTGACGCAGCATCCACTTCACCTTTGGCAGGTTGGTGGCGTTCATCGACAGGCTGTCGAAGCCCATCGCCAGCAGCAGGATGGCGGCACCGGGGTCGCCGGCCATCTCACCACAAATGCTGACCGGCTTGCCTTCCTCGTGCGCCTCGCGAACGACCCGCTGCAGCGCTTCGAGCACAGCCGGGTGCAGGTAATCGTACAGATCAGCGACGCGCGGATTATTGCGGTCCACCGCCAGCAGATACTGAGTCAGGTCGTTGGAGCCCACCGAGAGGAAGTCGACCTGACGGGCCAGCTCACGGGTCAGGTAGACAGCAGCCGGCACCTCGATCATGACGCCCACCGGCGGCATTTCGACGTCGGTGCCCTCATCGCGTACCTCGCCCCAGGCACGATGGATCAGGTGCAGTGCCTCTTCCAGCTCGCGGGTGCCAGAGATCATGGGCAGCAGAATGCGCAGGTTGTTCAGTCCGGCGCTGGCCTTGAGCATGGCGCGAGTCTGCAGCAGAAAGATTTCCGGATGATCGAGGGTCACGCGAATCCCGCGCCATCCAAGGAAGGGGTTTTCTTCCTTGATCGGGAAGTACGGCAGGCTCTTGTCGCCGCCAACGTCGAGGCTGCGCATGGTCACTGGCAGCGGGTGGAAGGCCTGCAGCTGTTCGCGATAGATCGCCATCTGCTCCTTCTCGCTGGGGAAGCGCTCCTTGATCATGAAGGGCACTTCGGTGCGATACAGGCCGACGCCTTCGGCGCCGCGCTCCTGCGCGCGCACCACATCGGCGAGCAGACCGGTATTCACCCACAGCGGGATGCGCAAACCGTCGGTGGTCTCGCAAGGCAGCTCGCGCAGCACGTCGAGCCCTTCGGACAGCTGCCGCTCCTGCTCGGCCAGAACCAGGTATTGCTCGCGCAGGACCTTGGCCGGGTTGGTGATGATCTCGCCACGGGTGCCGTCGATGATTAGCTCGATGCCATCGACCTTCGAATATGGCAGGTCAACCGCCCCCATCACCGTGGGAATACCCATGGCCCGCGCCAGGATCGCCACGTGTGAGTTGCTCGAACCCAGTACCGAAACCATGCCCATCAACTTGCCTTCAGGCACCTCGCCGAGCATCGCCGGGGACAGCTCCTCGCTGACCAGAATGGTGTTGTCCGGGTAGGTCAGGGTCTGCTGGCGGGCCTGCTGCAGATAACTCAGCAGGCGCCGGCCGATGTCCTTGACGTCCGAGGCGCGCTCGCGCAGGTAGGCATCGTCCATCATCTCGAAACGGCCGACGTGGTCGCTGACGACCTGACGCAGCGCGCCTTGGGCCCATTGGCCCGTGCGGATAACCTTGGACACCTCGCCGCCGAGTGCGGAGTCATCCAGCATCATCAGATAGACGTCGAACAGCGCACGTTCTTCCTTGCGCATCTGGGTCGCTAGCTTTTCCGACAGCGCACGCATATCGGCTCGCACTGCTTCGAGCGCAGCCTCGAACAGCACCAGTTCAGCCGGGATGTCCTCAATCGTCTTGTCCGGAACCACATCGAGGTCAGCGGGTGGCAGAACGACGACAGCGGTACCCACTGCCGCGCCAGGCGCGCCGGGAATACCGATAAAGCGGGTTTCCTGGATGCCCTTGCCCTGCCGGCCGAGGCCGCGGATCGACCCGGTCGCCTCGGCATGAGCGATAACACCGGCAAGCTGTGCACTCATTGTTACGAGGAAGGCTTCTTCACCCTCGTCGAACAGGCGTTGTTCTCTCTGCTGGATGACCAGAACACCCATCACCCGCCGGTGGTGGATGATCGGTGCGCCGAGAAAGGAGGCGTAGCGTTCTTCGCCGGTTTCAGCGAAATAGCGATAGCGCGGATGTTCACACGCATGCTCCAGGTTGAGCGGCTCCTCGCGCGTGCCAACCAAGCCGACCAGACCCTCATTCGGCGCCATGCTGACTTTGCCGATGGCCTTCTTGTTCAGGCCTTCGGTGGCCATCAGGACAAAACGCCCGGATTCGGGATCGAGCAGGTAGACCGAGCAGACGTGGCTGGCCATGGCCGCCCGAACTCTCAGCACGATAATGCCCAAGGCCGCCTTGAGGTCCTTGGCAGCGTTTACTTCCTGGACGATCTTGCGCAGCGTGCCGAGCATGCTCAGGGGCTTTCTCCCGTCAGTCCCGCGCCAGGAGGCGCGGAGCGAGTTCTTTTAAGGCGCGACGGTAAACCTCGCGCTTGAAGGTGACCACCTGCCCCAACGGGTACCAGTAACTGACCCAGCGCCAGCCGTCGAACTCGGGCTTGCCGGTCAGATCCATACGAACCCGGTCTTCGGCACCGGTAAGGCGCAGCAAGAACCATTTCTGCTTCTGACCGATACACAGCGGCTGACTATGAGTACGCACCAGCCGCTGAGGCAAGCGGTAGCGCAGCCAGCCACGGGTGCAGGCGAGAATCTTGACGTCCTGCTCTTCCAGGCCGACCTCTTCGTTCAGCTCGCGAAAGAGCGCCTCCTCCGGCGTCTCGCGCGGGTTGATTCCGCCTTGCGGAAACTGCCAGGCATCCTGATTAATCCGCCGGGCCCACAGCACTTGCCCGACATCATTGGTCAGGATGATGCCGACATTGGGGCGAAAACCATCGGAGTCGATCACGGCATACAACCTCGCAAACGCATATCGCGGCATTGTTCCACAAAAACGTGAAAAGCAGAAAGCGCGCATGGAAGCCATTGATCTACCGGCTCCGATCCTCGATCCGAACGCTTGCCGGCTGCCATCTATCGAGCGATACCGCTATGCTTCACCCCCCTTTATCCCCCGAGGAACGCAGCGTGCGCCTGGCTCTTTTCGATCTTGATAACACCCTCCTGGCCGGTGACAGCGACCACGCCTGGGGCGAGTTTCTCTGCCAGCGCGGGCTGGTCGATGCCGAGGCGTACCGCGCCCGCAACGATGCCTTTTATCAGGACTATCTGGCCGGCGCGCTGGATGTACTGGAGTATCAGAACTTCTGCCAGGAGCTGCTGGGCCGCAGCGAGATGCCGCAGCTGAAGCAGTGGCACGCCGAGTTCATGCGCGACCACATCGAGCCCATCGTCCTGGCCAAGGGTGAGGCACTGGTGCGTCAGCATCATGAAGCCGGCGACCGGGTGGTGATCATTACTGCCACCAACCGCTTCATTACCGGGCCAATCGCCAAGCGCCTGGGCGTCGATACGCTGCTGGCCACCGAGTGTGAGATGCAAGAGGGACGCTACACCGGTCGGCTGACCGACGTGCCCTGTTTTCAGGAGGGCAAGGTAACGCGCATCGAACGCTGGCTGATGGAAAATGACCAGAGCCTGGATGACAGCTATTTCTACAGCGACTCGCGCAACGACCTGCCGCTACTGGAGCGCGTCAGCCATCCGGTAGCGGTCGATCCGGACCCGACCCTGAAGGGCATCGCCGAGCAACGCGGCTGGCGCATCATCAGCCTGCGCTGACCTCAACGCTAGACCGGCTTGGCGCCCATCAAACCCATGATGGCGACCAGAATCAGCAGGATCAGACCCGCGTAAACCAGCGCAAAGCGCGGCAGGCGCGCGGGCGCTGGGGCATCGCCCAGCGCTTGCCAGGCACGCAGGCGGCCGCTGAGCAGCAGGCCTAGTGGCACCAGAACCAGGAACAGCACCGAGCTGGCCAGCAACCACAGCTGACCGAGCGGAAAACCTGCCAGGTGCGCCAGCCACCAGCCGGTCACCGGAAGCAACAAGGCAAACACCGCCAGCAATGGCAGCGACATCAACCGGGTGCGGCGCAGCTTGTTCTGCAGCACCACCGGATCGGCCCGCCGCCAGGCTTTCCACAGCATGATGATGTGGGCAATCAGCCCCAGCGTGAGGAGAATCGCCAGAGCGGCGTGAGTCATGTTCAGCAGTTGGTAGTGTTCCATCGATCCCCGCGGTACGGCTGGTCAGCCGAGAAAAAGTTGGTAGGCCGGATTGTCTGTTTCGTCCCAGTAGCGATAGCCGATCTTGTCCAGTGCGGCCGGCAACAAGTGACGGTCTTCGGCAGGTACCTGCAGGCCGGCAACCACCCGCCCGTCAGCCGCGCCGTGATTGCGGTAGTGGAACATCGAAATATTCCAGCGCCCGCCGAGATTGTTGAGGAAGTTGAACAGCGCGCCCGGACGCTCCGGGAATTCGAACCGATAGACCACTTCATCACTGACGCCAGAGGCGTGCCCCCCGACCATGTGCCGGGTGTGCAGCTTGGCCAGTTCGTTGTCAGTGAGATCAAGCACGGGGAAACCCTTCGCCCGCAACCCATCCACCAAGGCCGTCCGCGGATCGTTTTCCGGATGGGTCTGCACACCCACAAAGATGTGCGCCTCACGGTCTTCGTGGTAGCGGTAATTGAATTCGGTAATCTGGCGCTTGCCGATGGCCTCGCAGAATGCCTTGAAGCTGCCAGGCTCCTCGGGAATGGTCACCGCGATGATCGCCTCGCGCTTCTCGCCAAGCTCAGCGCGCTCCGCCACATGACGCAGCCGATCGAAATTCACGTTGGCGCCGGAATCGATGCCGACCAGCACCTGATGCTCAATGCCCTCGCGCTCCACATAGCGCTTGATACCGGCCACTGCCAGCGCACCTGCTGGTTCGGTGATTGAGCGGGTATCGTCGTAGATGTCCTTGATCGCCGCGCAGATCTCATCGGTGCTGACCGTGATCACCTCATCGACGTAGTGCTGGCAGATGTCGAAGGTGTACTGACCGATCTGCGCCACCGCCACCCCATCGGCGAACAAACCCACCTGCGGCAGCACCACACGCTCGCCCGCAGCCATCGCCTGCTGCAGGCAATTGGAATCGTCCGGCTCGACGCCAATGACCTTGATGTCTGGCTTGAGGTATTTGATGTACGCAGCGACGCCAGCAATCAAGCCGCCCCCACCGACCGGCACGAAGACCGCATCAAGCTGACCCTGATGCTGGCGAAGGATCTCCATCGCCACGGTGCCTTGCCCGGCAATCACGTGCGGGTCGTCGTAGGGGTGGATATAGACGTAACCCTTTTCCTCGACCAACTTCAGTGAGTAGGCCAACGCCTCGGGAAAGGCATCCCCGTGAAGCACCACCTTGCCTCCACGTGCACGCACGCCCTGCACCTTCAGTTCCGGCGTGGTGCGCGGCATGACGATGGTCGCCTTGATGCCCAGCTCACGGGCCGCCAGGGCCAGGCCCTGCGCATGGTTACCGGCCGACGCAGTAACCACGCCGCGCGCCAACTCCTCGGGTGATAGCTGTGCCAGCTTGTTATAGGCACCGCGAATCTTGAAGGAGAACACCGGCTGCAGATCTTCGCGCTTCAGCAAAATCTGATTACCCAGCCGCTCAGAGAGCTGACGGGCAGGCTGCAACGGGGTTTCCACCGCAACGTCATAGACGCGCGAGGTGAGGATCTTCTTGACGTACTGTTCGAGCATCGTGAGCTATCTTGGCGGGCCTTGCGGGGCAGACGAGTCTACTCTGCGAAAAACGCCGCGACCACCGGCAATCCGCGCACAAAACAGCCGTACAGTCTCGCGGGCAAGACCCGCTGACGAGCCCCCGCTATACTCTCGCCCCACGACTTACTTACCGACCGGACCTTTACGCCATGACCCAGGATCAACTCAAGCAGGCCGTTGCCCAGGCCGCTGTCGACCTCATCGCGCCGCAGCTCACCGACCGCAGCATCGTCGGCGTCGGCACCGGCTCAACCGCCAACTTCTTCATCGATCTGCTGGCCAAGCACAAAGGATTCTTCGACGGCGCTGTAGCCAGTTCCGATGCCACCGCCGAGCGCCTGAAAGGCCATGGCATTCCGGTCTATGACCTGAACTCCGTAGCGGACCTGGAGTTTTACGTCGACGGTGCCGACGAGACCAACAGCCATCTGGAGCTGATCA
Source organism: Stutzerimonas tianxiuensis (assembly GCF_053470365.1). Taxonomy (NCBI): domain Bacteria; kingdom Pseudomonadati; phylum Pseudomonadota; class Gammaproteobacteria; order Pseudomonadales; family Pseudomonadaceae; genus Stutzerimonas; species Stutzerimonas tianxiuensis. Next base: position 259,739 of record NZ_JBPVWS010000004.1, read on the forward strand.
AGGGCGGCGGCGCAGCCCTGACCCGCGAGAAGATCGTCGCGGCAGTGGCGCGCACCTTCATCTGTATCGCCGATGGCAGCAAGCTGGTCGAACGCCTCGGCGAGTTTCCCCTGCCGGTGGAAGTGATCCCGATGGCCCGCAGCCACGTCGCGCGCGAGCTGGTCAAGCTAGGCGGCGACCCCGTCTACCGTGAGGGTGTGGTGACCGACAACGGCAACGTCATCCTTGACGTGCACAACCTCATGATCGGCTTCGCCCCGGATGTCGAAGCGCAGATAAACAACATCGTGGGCGTGGTCAGCAACGGGCTGTTCGCTGCCCGCCCGGCCGACGTCCTGCTGCTGGGCACAACGGACGGGGTTCAGACGCTCAAGCGCTGACCTCTCGCGGCAGGCTCCATCAGCCCGGTGCGCGCCCCCACGGCCGCATCCGGCGCCGCAAGTGGTCATAGCTGATCACCTTTGATGGTAGTAGTTATGCTTCGGCGATCTGGATCGGAGGTCAGCGTCGCCGACTGAACACATAGAAGCGGTTCGGCTCCGCTACGACGTAGATGCTGCCTTGCCCATCCATGGCTACACCTTCAGCCTGGTCGATGCCCTCCACCAGACCATTGAGACCGCCGAGCAGCCTGATGAAGCTGCGTGGCCGCCCCTGCAAGTCAAGCTCGACCAGCAGACGCGACTCGTCGGAAAGCATCAGGGTATGCCCGGTACGCGGGTCGATGGCTACCGACGAGATATCGCGTACCAGCAGCGGCTGGTCAGGGAGCGACTCAAGGGCGCCGGCAGCGCCATCTTCTCCAGGGAAGGGCAGTTCGAACAAGCCCTGCGGATCGCGCTCCTTGGCCAGTAGCATGCGCTGGGTGCGCGGATTCCAGGCCAGTCCTTCGAAGCCTTTGTTTCCGGCGCCGTCGAAACCCAGGTCATAGGTGGCGAGATCCTCGAGATCGAGGCTCTCCACCCCAGGCGCCAACCGGAACACTGCAACCAGTCGGCGCCGCTCATCGACGATACCGAGCTGTCCGTTATCCAGAGCTTCGACCGCCTCAGGATCAGAGAATCCGGTCAGGGTGATGCGCCGCAGCACCACGCCGCCGGGGGAGAATTCCACGAGCTGGGGGTTTTGTCCGGTGACGGTGAACAGCGTCCCGGTCTCTGCGTTCCAGGTCAGGCCTGAGGTTTCGTCTTCCTCGAGGCCGGACAAAGTGGTCTCCAGCGCCAGTTCATAGTCCGGCAACCAGATGCTCGCCGCGCGGGCGTTGGCATCGACAGTTTGCTCCTGCCAATAGAGCTTCAATTGGTCATTCCAATGCAGCATCCAGCCGGCCAGCAAGGCCATTGCAATGGTCAGAAACAGCGAAGTGTAGAGGAACAGGCGTAGGCGGGAACGTCGGACGGCAGACTCAGGCATGTAGGCAAACCCAGGGAGAGCGTGCGATTACAGCATGACCGTCACAGGGAGGATAGAGCTCTGCGGGCCGGATACGTCAGGCGTACCCGGCTCATATGCACGTTAAAGCACGCGGCTCTCGAAGCGCGACAGCCCGACCAGCTCCACTACCAGGTCGTCGCCCTGATTGAGAGGACCGACCCCCGCCGGCGTGCCGGTCAGCACGACGTCGCCAGGCTGCAAGCTGAAGTGCCCGGCAATGTGCTGCAACAGCGGCAGGATGGCATTGAGCATCTGGCTGCTGTTGCCGTCCTGACGGACTTCACCGTTGATGGTCAGGCGGATACCGATGTCGCCGAGGTCATCCACCGCATCGCCCGGCACGAAGGGTGCCAGCACGCAAGCGCCGTCAAAGCTCTTGGCGATCTCCCACGGGTGGCCCTTTTCCTTCAGCTTGGCCTGCACGTCGCGCAGGGTCAGGTCCAGAGCGGGAGCGATACCGGAGATCGCATCGCGAACCTCCTCGTCGTTCGGTTTGCGCGACAGCGGCTTGCCGATCAGCACGGCAATTTCCGCCTCGTAGTGCACGGCGCCACGGTCCGCTGGAATGCTGAAACCACTGTCCAGCGGCACGGTGCAGCTGCCGGCCTTGATGAACAGCAATGGCTCGGTCGGCACCGGGTTGTTCAGCTCTTTAGCGTGCTCGGCGTAGTTTCGGCCGATGCAGACGACCTTGCCCAGCGGGTAGTGGATAGTCGTGCCGTCGGTGTACTGGTGCTTGTAGGTCATGGTGGGTTCCTGTCTGTTCAAACAGCGAAGATCTTGCCCGGATTCATGATGCCGTTCGGATCGAAGGCAGCCTTGACCGCCTTCATGTACTCGATTTCCACCGGCGAGCGGCTGTACTCGAGGTAGTCGCGCTTGGTCATGCCCACGCCGTGCTCGGCGGAGATCGAACCGTTGTACTTCTGTACGGTTTCGAACACCCACTTGTTGACGGTGGCGCACTTGCCGAAGAACTCATCCTTGTCCATCGCATCCGGCTTGAGGATGTTCAGGTGCAGGTTGCCGTCACCAATATGACCGAACCAGACGATCTCGAAATCCGGGTAATGCTCACCGACGATGGCGTCGATTTCCTTGAGGAAAGCCGGCACCTTGGCGATGGTCACCGAGATGTCATTCTTGTACGGCGTCCAGTGGCTGATGGTCTCGGAAATGTACTCGCGCAGTTTCCATAGGTTCTGCAGCTGCTGCTCGCTCTGGCTCATCACGCCGTCGAGCACCCAGCCTTCGTTGACACAGTGCTCAAAGGTCGCCAGCGCCTGATCGGCGCGCTCGTCGGTGGTGGCTTCGAATTCCAGCAGCGCGTAGAACGGGCAATCGGTTTCAAACGGTGCAGGCACGTCGCCACGGGCGAGCACCTTGGCCAGTGCTTTGTCGGAGAAAAATTCGAAGGCGGTCAGGTCCAGCTTGTCCTGGAAAGCGTGCAGCACCGGCATGATCGACTCGAAGTCCGGCGTGCCTAGCACCAGCGCTGTTAGGTTGGTCGGCTGACGCTCCAGGCGCATGGTCGCCTCGACGACGAAGCCCAGCGTACCCTCGGCGCCGATGAACAGCTGGCGCAGGTCATAGCCGGTGGCGTTCTTGATCAAATCCTTGTTCAGCTCGAGCAGATCGCCTTTACCAGTGACGACCTTCAGCCCCGCCACCCAGTTACGGGTCATGCCGTAGCGAATCACCTTGATGCCGCCCGCATTGGTGCCGATGTTGCCGCCGATCTGGCTGGAGCCGGCCGAGGCAAAATCCACTGGGTAGTAGAGCCCCTTGTCTTCGGCAAACTGCTGCAGCTGTGCGGTGACCACGCCCGGCTGGCAGACAGCTGTGCGATCCATCTCGTTGAATTCGAGAATCTGGTTCATGTAGTCGAACGAGACCACCACCTCACCATTAGCGGCGACCGCCGCAGCAGAGAGACCGGTCCGGCCGCCAGATGGCACCAGCTCGACCTTGCGCTCATTGGCCCAGCGCACGATCGCCTGCACTTGCTCGATGCTCTTCGGGAACACGATGGCCGAGGGTGCCGGGGCGTATTGCTTGGTCCAGTCCTTGCCGTAGGTATTCAGCGAATCGGCATCGGTCAGCACCTTGCCAGGCTCGACCAGGGTCTTCAGCTCGTCGATCAGGGCGAGATCGGTCATCATGGGAACTCTCATTCGATTCATGGTCACCCTGAGCACGCTTCAGCTCAGGACAGGGGGTGTTTCGAGGGGCCTGTATGCTAGCATACGCACCCTTTTGAAACGTGCCTCGGCAGCTCCCGACACCGCTGATACCGGGTCGGCCAGCCTTCGCTGGACACTTCGTCCTACCCTCCGGCCTTAAGGTTTTAATGCAGATGAGCCAGACCTCTCTCGACAAGAGCAAGATCAAGTTCCTTCTTCTCGAAGGCGTGCACCAGAACGCTGTCGACACCCTCAAGGCCGCCGGTTACTCCAACATCGAGTACCTCAAGACCGCGCTGACCGATGCGGAACTGAAGGAGAAGATCGCCGACGCCCATTTCATCGGCATCCGTTCGCGTACCCAGCTCACCGAAGAAGTCTTCGACGCGGCGCAGAAACTGATCGCCGTCGGCTGCTTCTGCATTGGCACCAACCAGGTCGACCTCAATGCCGCCCGTGAACGCGGAATCGCGGTGTTCAACGCGCCCTACTCCAACACCCGCTCGGTGGCCGAACTGGTGCTGGCCGAAGCCATCCTGCTGCTACGTGGCATCCCCGAGAAGAACGCCTCCTGCCACCGCGGCGGCTGGATTAAGTCTGCGGCCAACTCCTTCGAGATCCGCGGCAAGAAGCTGGGCATCATCGGTTACGGCTCCATCGGCACGCAGCTGTCGGTGCTCGCCGAGAGTCTTGGCATGCAGGTCTTCTTCTATGACGTGGTGACCAAGCTGCCGCTGGGCAACGCCACTCAAATCGGCTCGCTGTACGAACTGCTGGGCATGTGCGACATCGTCTCTCTGCATGTACCTGAGCTGCCGTCCACTCAGTGGATGATCGGTGAAAAGGAAATCCGCGCCATGAAGCAAGGCGCCATTCTGATCAACGCCGCGCGTGGCACCGTTGTAGAACTGGATCACCTGGCCGCCGCGATCAAGGATGAGCACCTGATCGGCGCCGCCATCGATGTATTCCCGGTCGAGCCCAAGTCCAACGACGACGAATTCGAAAGCCCCCTGCGTGGTCTTGACCGCGTGATCCTGACCCCGCACATCGGCGGCTCCACTGCCGAAGCCCAAGCCAACATCGGCCTGGAAGTCGCGGAGAAGCTGGTCAAGTACAGCGACAACGGTACCTCGGTTTCCTCCGTCAACTTCCCTGAAGTCGCCCTGCCCTCGCATCCGGGCAAGCACCGCCTGCTGCACATCCACCAGAACATTCCAGGCGTGATGAGCGAGATCAACAAGGTGTTCGCCGACAACGGCATCAACATCTGCGGTCAGTTCCTGCAGACCAACGAAAAGGTCGGCTACGTAGTAATCGACGTGGACAAGGAATATTCCGACCTGGCGCTGGAAAAGCTCCAGCACGTCAACGGCACTATCCGCAGCCGCGTACTGTTCTAAACACAGCACTGGCGGCACCAAACGGGAGGCTCAGGCCTCCCGTTTTCGTTTGCCGCTTGGGCTGAAACAGACCTGCATCGTTTGATCAGTTGGAGGTTGGGTCCCGATTCTCGCTCGAGCGGGCGTCTGGCCGAACAGGTTGCGACGGGTTCTCGACCGGGATTACCGGCGGCGCCTCAGGCAGCGACTCCAGCGTTGGTGGTCGTGGCTGGCCGTGACTTTCACCCTCGATCACGCCCTGGCGTGGCTCACGTGAGTCCAACGGATGCTCGCGAGCCTTTTCCGGGTGCGTCGAGCCGGTTCCGGCGGCGATCGCCAGCGGCGCTGTTATCAGTATCGAAGCGCATAACCAGATGCGTGTGACCATGATCTTCTCCCCATCATCAGCCCTCTGCGGCCAGCCCCGACGGCGGACGCTGACGGCTGCGCAAGAAAAAGCCCCAGCAGGGCCGGGGCTTTTAATCTAGCTGCGACGCCAAGTCAGTTGCCAGTGGCACTGTTCCCCGTAGCGGTGGTATTGCCGACACTGGTACCTGTCTCAGTACCGGGGCCTGCCGTCTCACCGTCAACGGTGGTGCCTGCTCCGGTTGTCAATCCAGTGCGGTCGGTGTCGTCGGTGGTTTTGCCATCCATCATGGTGTCGTCATGAGCGCCATCCATCTTGCCGTCATGAGTGCCGCTTTTCATCGCACTGCTTTTCGAATCGTAGGCGTCCTTGTCGTGCATGGCGCCGTTATCAGTAGTGCCAGCAAAAGCAGAAGCAGACATCAGGCCGGCCAGTGTCAGCGCGGCGAGCTTGGTCGTTTGCATGATCGCTCTCCAGTTCAAGGGGTTCACCTAATACGGCAATGGTGGTGGAAATAAATTTCACCTTGCTGCATGACAGGATCTTTCAGAACCGATGAAGGCCTTATGCGGCGGGCCTCACGGGCATATCGCCATTGGTCGCCAAGCCAGGGCAAAACCGTTCGTCGGCCGTTTTTTATGCCCTTGCGCTGGCCGTTAACTAGCGGTTTGTTATGGCGCGTGTGGCTGGGGGCTAATCGCTGACGGTCGATGAGGCCGCAGACGAGACAGTAGGCTGGTGGACATCCCTGTCACGCAGCGTGGTCAGGCCATCCAGCCCCCGCATCAGGCCACGCCAGTAGGCGAAGCCGGTAGATCGACAGGTTTAGCGACCAGCCGGTATTCACCTCACAGGAGATCTTTGAAGGCGTCAGCACGAGACCGAGCAGCAGACCGATGAGTGACGTGCGCACTGGCAGTTCGTGCGAGGGGTATAGATGCAGGCTCCATCGAACGGGTGATTGACTCGACATGGATCGTTTGGTCCGCCAAGCCGCTTATTTAACCGTCTGTCGGGTTGTCATCCTCAGCGCGCAGATGCCGGCCTAATCCCAGCTGGAACGCTGAACTTCGTCATTTCTAGCCGGTCGTTTAGTAACTTTTCTATGCAGCATAACGGCACCCCAGACCAAGGATTGAACATGGACGAAGCGGATTTCACCCACCGGGAACGTAACCGGCCTACTGTCACCCTGCTGACCGGCAATGAGCTACTTGGACTGTTCTTCAAGCACTTTCTTGGTGAGCAGGCTCAGCTAGAGGTAGCCCTGGCGCGGCTCGAGAAAATCGTTCCGGGCAGCACCGATCTCTATCTACTCGACTCTGGAAACAGCCAGACCGAGCAACTGTCGACGCTGCTTGATCAGCTTGATGAGCAGACGCCCGTTGCGCTGGTCAATATCGCGCCGGAACAGGCCGAGCAGCTGGTCGACAAGCACCCCACCATTCGTGGCGTGTTTTACAGTCATGCCACGCGCGAGCATCTGCTCGACGGCATTCAGGTCCTACTGGACGGCGGCGACTGGCTTCCTCGAGTTCTGACCGAACGGCTGCTCAGCCAATGGCGACGCATGCGCCAACTCGCCGGCAGCAAGCCGTCACTGACGTTGCGCGAGCGCGAAATTCTCAGCCTGGCCGGCAAAGGCCTGTCGAATGCCGAGATCGCCGAACAGCTGTGCCTGAGCCCGCACACCATCAAGAGCCACATCCATAACCTGTTGCGCAAGATTGGCGCCTCCAATCGGGCCGAGGCGGCCTTTCTGCTTCGCGGCCGGCTGGATTGGTCCGAGTCGTGCCACGCCTGACGCTGTGCCTGTTGCTGCTGAGCCTGGCTGGCCCCCTCCAGGCCGAGGAGCCGCTCAGCCAGGCGCAGGGCGAGGCCGAGCTGAGTGGGCTGATCATCGACAACACCATCACCCGCTTCGGCCATGATTTTCACCGCTACCTCAGCTTCCAGCTGCAGGACGCCAGCGCGCTAGAGGGCGATCTGGTGGTGCGCGAACGCCCTTCGGCGCGCTGGGGCAGCCTGGTTTGGGTGGAGTACGGACAGCTCACCGTCTACCGACGGTTTCTGCAGCCCAACGTCGCGGAGATAGAGGAGATCGCCACCCAAGCCGCGCAGTTGATATTGGAAGAGGTCAACCGAAGCAAGCTGCAGAACCTGCTTCAGGACACTTTCGACATGGACCGAGGCGAATTGTGAGCGACCGAGGAGTTAATCCCTCCCGTTCATCACGTAGCGCTTGTTTTGCACCGTTCGATGGATGTTCAGCAGCCGGCCCGCAGACAAGAATCCGAGCACTACTTCGAGGTGCCTGCATGGATCGTCTAGCCCTACTGCGCCGCGGCTTGCTCGCCGCCCTTCTGCTCACCGGTCACGCGGTTCATGCGGCCGATCTGATGGACAACGGGGATCTTGCAGACGGCTCGCTGAGCCTTGCCAGTCAGGCGGGGGCCGCATGGCAGCTGCCCGACATGCAGGTCGCACGGGTGCTGCAAACAGGCAGTGACAACCTGGCCGACGTAAGCCAGACCGGCACAGCTCAGCTGGCGAACATCGTGCAACAGGGCAGCGACCAGCAGGCCTTCATTCTTCAGCAGGGCGAAAACCAGATCGCAACCATTCTGCAGATCGGCGAGGGCAACCTGGCGGATATCAGCCAGATCGGCAGCGACAACCAGGCCGCCATCGCTCAGATCGGCTCAGACAATGCTGCCAGCATCGAACAGCTCGGCAGCGGCTTGAGCAGCAGTGTCACCCAATACGGCAGCGGCCAAAGCGTCCAGATCGTCCAGCATCGCTAATAAGAAGGTAACCCTATGCGCAGTCTGCATCTCCTCGCGTCAGCCGCTTTGCTGTCCGTCGCCATTGGCGCCCATGCCGACAACAACGCCAAACTTGTACAGACCGGCAGTGATAACGACGCCACGATTGATCAGACGGGCGTGCTGAACGAGGCGACAATCCGGCAGAACGGTACGGCTAACAGCGGTTCGATCTACCAGGGCGTAATTGCTGAGCAGAATGTGGCCAGCATCGTCCAAATCGGCAGCAATAACGCCTCTGTCTACCAAGGTGATGAAACTTACTTTTCCAGCGCCAGCGTCTATCAGCATGGCACCGATAACCGCGCCGAGGTCGAGCAGACCTGGTATGCCAATGACCTGCGCCTCAGTAGCATTGGCGACAACAACCTCATTACCGCAACCCAGCAGGGGTTTGCCCAGGCCGAGGCACGTCAGATTGGCAACGACAATTCGCTGGTAATGACCCAAGACGGCTTTTACCACGGCACCACGCTGGCGGTTTACCAGGTCGGCGATGAGAACAGGGTGACCATCGGGCAGGGCGATGGCGGCAATATCAAGCTGGCCCAGAACGGCAATCTGAACACCGCGACGATCTCGCAGTACAACCTGTTTGGGGAGGTCGAGTTCAATCAGGCAGGCGACGACAACCTGCTGACAGCTGAACAGAGCGGGCGTAGCAATTCGTTCAGAGGGTCCTCAACCGGAAACAGCAACAGTGTCGAGTTGGTGCAATGGTTCGACGGCAACCAAGCCAGCGTCGTGCAGTCCGGCGATGACAACATCGCCGCCATCAACCAGCTAGCCGGATACAACGAAGCCCGCATCAACCAGGTCGGCATGGCAAACCAGGCCTCGATCACCCAGAACGCTGAGCTCATGAACGCGGTCATCTCGCAGACGGGGACCGGCAACATGGCCACCGTTACCCAACAGTGACCCCCTCCCTTGGCCTTCACTTATGCTCACTGCGACCCTCGCCGCCATGCTGTTAGCCTCTGCCGCCGGCCCGGTTGACGCTCGCCTGGAGCTAGTACCTGAAGCCGACCGATTGAATCTGCGGTTGTGCTTCAGCAGTGCCAAAGTCCACAAGCTAAGCTATCAGCTGGAAGTGCGCGCTCAAGGCCGAGCCGGCACCAGTCGCAGCCGCCAATCAGGCGAGCTGACCAGCGCCCCCCAAACCCAATGCCCGCTGAACAACTGGCTGGGCGTGGCGCCCGATAGCCATATCGAGGCAACCGTCACCTGGACCATCGACGGTGAAGGGCAAACACCCTTGCACCAGAGCTACCCGTCCACCGAACCCGCGGGTGCTCCGAAGCCGGCTCCTCGCCAGTCACCGGCCGCGGAGAGCATGGTCGCCAGGTCCGCTTCAAACCTGCGATAGCTGTCGCGGCTGGTGACGTGAGAGCCGACGCCCCAGCTCAATGCCCTTCAGCTCCACGTAGTGGTACGTCAGGCTCGATATCGCCAGCACCATTCCCAGCTCGAGCAGGGTGAGCAGATCGTCGACCACAACGCTGCCACTGCTGATGTAGCGCATGATCTGCTCGCTTCCTGGCTGCTGCAGAATCGTGGTGTATTCGGTGCCGGAAAGCTTCGACAGCACCACCGCCGCACTGGTGAAGGCAAAGATGACCGCTGCATGGGTCAGGTAGATCGAGAAGGACAGTTCCCCCAGGCGGGCGAAGCCGCGGCGCTGCAACAGCTGCGAAACCGCACCGCGCTCGCTGGCGAAAACCAGCACCACCCCACAGAACAGCAGGCTGGCGATGATGCCCTGATGCGGCGATTCGTGAGTCAGTGTGCGGTACACCAGCAACAGGCAAAGCAGCTCGAGCACGCTGAAGAACAGCCGGTCTTCAAAGCGGCTGATGGCTGGCTCCAGCTTCTGGTAGAGCCGATAGGTCAGCGCCCCGGCAAAGAAGCAGGAAGCGCCGCGCCAGATGAAGGGCTTGATCACGTCCAGCTCGACATACAGCGCCGCGAAGGACACCAGCGTTGCCAGTGCCAGGATCTGTGCGCAGTACCGCGGCATTGCCAGCAGGACCATTCCCAGCACCATGTACAGGTAGTACTCGATGCTGATGCTCCAGGCCGGCGTGTTGAACGACAGGCTGTTGAAGTCGCCAATCCAGCTCTGCAGCAACAGGGCGTTGGGCAGGATTTCGCCAGGCGCCGTCTTGCCAGTGAAAGCCGCATCATTGAAGGAGAAGCCGTGGTGCTCTGCCCAGAGTTTGCCGAACTCCAGGCCGATGAAGACCAGCAGCATCAGCAGGTGCAACGGATACAACCGAAAGGTGCGGCTGATAATGAAACGCCTAAGCACAACGGGGCCGAACTCGCGCCCGCCGTAGGCGTGAAACATCACAAAACCGCTAAGCACGAAAAAGAACTCGACGAACAAGTCGGCGTGCCGGAAGAAACTCAGTTCGGAAAAACTCAACATGATCTGGGTATGGAACAGCACCACCGCAATCGCACAGATACCGCGAAAACTATCCAGCACAACAAAGCGTTTCATTCCTGCACCTAGCTCGATATCGAGGCATACCACGGCAAGAGACTAATGCCGGCGTGTTGATCAAATGGGGGATGCGGGAGGAATCTCCCAAGCGAAATTGAGAGCAATTGGCCATCAAAAGAGTTCCAAGCAATCTGAAACATTTGCACATATTTTCCTCTGGCTATCACCAATCAAAGAGGCCGGGAGCAATCGAGTAGCCGCCCTGCTCTCGCTAGCCCCCACATCGACGACCTGCCTCCAGCCCAACCAGCGCTGCCATCCATCGCCTGTCCGGAACCGGAAGCGGGGCCGCGGCTTCTACCGAGCCCACCCCCATCGCCGCTATTCGAGGAGACCCGATGCGCATTTCTCTCAAACCTTTGCATGAGCAGGTCATCGTCATTACCGGCGCTTCGAGCGGGATCGGCCTGGCCACGGCCCGCCTCGCCATCGAAAAGGGCGCACGCGTGGTGCTGGTGGCGCGCAACGAAGAAGCGCTGTTCGAAATCGAGCGAGAGCTTAATGCGGGGAATCGCGTCCTTCACGTCATGGCCGACGTGGGCGAGCGGGCGCAGCTGGAACGCGTCGCCAGCGAGACGATCTCGCGCTTCGGTGGCTTTGATACCTGGATCAACAATGCCGGCAGCTCGGTCTGGGGCCGCTTCGACGAGGTCAGCGACGAAGACCACCAACAAGTCATGCAGACCAACTTCTGGGGCACGCACTACGGCTCGTCCATCGCAGTGAAGCATCTGCGTGATAAAGGCGGTGCGCTGATCAACGTCGGCAGTGTCGAGTCGGCCAATGCCCTGCCCTTCCACAGCAGCTACAGCGCCAGCAAGCATGCGATCAAGGCGATGACCGATGTGTTGCGCGTCGAGCTGCAGAAGTCGCGCACACCAGTATCGGTGACCCTGGTACGCCCCTCTTCGACCGACACCCAGTTCATGGACCACTCCAAGAACTACCTGCCCAGTGCTCCGGTGTTTCCGCCGCCCGTCTACGCGCCGGAAGTCGTCGCCCGCGCGATTCTGCATGCTGCCGAGCATCCGCAGCGCGACGTCTATATCGGCAATGCCAAGCTGCTCTCGCGGCTCGCGCAGAACGCACCGCACCTGGCCGACTGGATCAACCGCACCTTTGTTTACGACACCATCAAGAGCGGCCGTCCGGATCGACATCCACGCGGGGCGCTCCATGCCAGCGATGTCGGCAGCGCCGGTGACGGCAGCGCCAGCGGTAACTATCCCGGCAGAGTACTGACACGCAGCCTCTACACCCGCGCCACGCAGCATCCGGTCGCGACCACCGCCGCTGTAGCCGTGGGTGCGGCAGCACTGGTCGCACTATTGGGCCGTCGCGGGCGTTAGCGAATGGCCGGCGCAGCTCAGGCTACGCCGGCTGCATGGTCGTTCAGCTCAGGTTCAGCCAGGGTTCAGGCGCCGTTCAGCGGTGCCTAGGCAGGATGGAGACGTGAATTTTCCACGCCTGCATTCCACGCCTGCAAAGGAGCGACAGATGAACAAGCTGCATACCCTGGCCATCGCCACCACCCTCAGCGTCTTCAGCATCGGCGCCCAAGCCGCCGACAACTTTGCCGGTCTTACCTGGGGCAAGAGCACCGTCAACATCGACCGCTCCAGCACCCTGAAGCAGAACATGCCGGGCGCGAATCGCTTCGATGACACCATAAAGAACAGCGGCACCTGGGGCATCCGCGCCGGTCAGATGACCGACGAGGCGCGCTACTATGCCACCTACGAAAACGTCTCTGACGACTACGGCAGCTCACTCAAGCTGCGCCAGCAGAACCTGATCGGCAGCTACGACCTGTTCTTGCCAGTTGGAGATACCACCCGCTTGTTCGGTGGTGCCAGTGTCGGTCTGACCAAACTCGAGAACGAGTCCAGCGGTTACCGCCGCGACAGCGATATCGGCTATCTGGTCGGTCTGCAAGCCGGTGTGCTGCAGGACGTCGGCCACAACACCTCGATCGAAGCGGGTTACCGTTACCTGCGCAGCAATGCCGGCACCGAAGTGGCCGAGCGAGGCGTCGGCAAGGTGGGTTCCATCGACCTGCACAGCACCAAGCAGGCCTACCTGGGCGTGAACTACAAGTTCTGAGCCAGCGGCGCCAGGCCGCAAGTTGCATCAACAGGAACACGGCCGGAATTGTCCCGGCCGTTTGCATGACAGGAGCCGGAAATGAAAGTGCTGGTGGTGGAAGACGAGGCGCTGCTGCGCCACCACCTACTGACTCGCCTGAGCGAAAGTGGGCACGTGGTCGATGCGGTAGCCGATGCCGAAGAGGCGCTGTACCAGACCCGCGAGTTCAATCACGACCTGGCGGTGGTCGATCTTGGGCTGCCAGGCATCTCCGGCCTGGATCTGATACGCCAGCTGCGCAGCAATGGCGAGCGTTTCCCCATCCTCATCCTCACCGCGCGCGGTAATTGGCAGGACAAGGTCGAAGGACTGGCCGCCGGCGCCGACGACTATGTCGTCAAACCCTTCCAGTTCGAGGAGCTGGAGGCGCGGCTCAACGCGTTGCTGCGGCGCTCGTCCGGCTTTACCCAGGCAAGTATCGAGGCCGGCCCACTCAAGCTCGACCTCAACCGCAAGCAGGCGCTGGTCGATGACCAGCCTTTGCCGCTGACTGCCTTTGAGTACCGCATTCTTGAATACCTGATGCGTCACCAGCAGCAGGTTGTGGCCAAGGAACGCCTGATGGAGCAGCTCTACCCGGACGACAACGAGCGCGACGCCAATGTCATCGAAGTGTTGGTCGGACGTTTGCGGCGCAAGCTGGAGGCCCACGGCGGGCTGAAACCCATCGATACCGTTCGCGGCCTGGGTTACCTGTTCACCGAGCGTTGTCGATGAGTCTTCGTTGGCGACGCTGGCTCGTAATGGCTCGGACCGCCCGCAACGGCAGCCTGTCGCTGCGCCTGCGCCTGATGCTGGGCGCCACCGGCCTCGCCTTCCTGTTCATGCTTGCCCTGCTGCCGGTGCTGCAGGCTGCGTTCAGCCTCGCCTTCGAAAGGGTCATCGAAGAGCGGTTGGCCGCTGATGCCAATACGCTGATCACCGCATCGCGTATCCAAGCCGGCCAGCTGCTGATGCCGGAGCGTCTGCCCGACGAAGAATTCGACCTGCCCGATGCCAGGCTGCTGGGCTACATCTACGACCCACAAGGCAAACGGCTCTGGCAGTCGCGCTCGGCCGAAGATGAGTCCATCGACTACCAGCCACGCCTGCGGGGCGATGTCACCGAATTCCTGCGAGTCCGCGATGCTGAAGGCGCCGAATATTTCGTCTACGACGTCGAGCTGCGGCTGAACAACGACCAGCGCCAGGCGTTCAGCTTCGTCACCATGCAACCCACCAGTGAATACCGCAGCCTGTTCGAGGAATTTCGCAGGCAGCTCTATCTCTGGCTTGGCGGCGGCCTGCTGGTGTTGCTGACGCTGCTATGGCTGGGCCTGACCTGGGGCTTTCGCTCGCTCAAGCGCCTGAGCCACGAGTTGGATCAGGTTGAGGCCGGTCGGCTGGACCGCCTCAGCGACCAGCACCCACGGGAACTACTGCGCCTGACCCGCTCACTGAACCGCTTGCTCGATGGCGAGCGGCGACAACGTGAGCAATACCGCAACTCGCTCGGGGATCTGGCGCACAGCCTGAAAACACCCCTGACGGTGCTGCAGAGCGTTGGCGAAGTCATCAGTAACCAACCCCACAACCGTGACCAGTCCCGAGTCATGCGGGACCAGATCGAGCGCATGAGCCAGCAGATCGGTTATCAGCTGCAACGCGCCAGTCTCGGCCAGAGCGGCCTGGTTCGCCACCGGGTTGCGCTGCAACCTTTGCTGGTGCGCTTGTGCAGTACGCTGGACAAGGTCTATCAGGACAAGCGCGTGCAGGTCGAGCTGCAACTTCCGGCCAACGCCACCCTGCCGCTGGAACAGGGCGCACTGATGGAATTGCTCGGCAACCTGCTGGAAAACGCCTACCGGCTCTGCCTCCATCAGGTGCGCATCAGCCTGCAGCACGTCGACGAACAGCTGATCCTGAGTGTCGAGGACGACGGGCCTGGTGTACCGGCTGACCAGCGTGCACGTATCTTGCGTCGCGGTGAGCGGCTGGACGCCCAGCATCCTGGCCAGGGCATCGGCCTGGCGGTGGTGAAGGACATCATCGACAGCTACGGCGGAGAACTCAGGCTGGATGATTCCGATCTGGGCGGTGCGGCGTTCCGGCTACACCTGCCGCTCGACTGACCCGACGAAGGGCTCTGAGGATGGATGCCGGCGGCGGGTACTGGCTGCTACAGTTCCAGGCCAAGTCACCTACCGGATGCGACAGATGTCACTGGACGACAACAAACGGCTGGTCCGTCAGCACATCGACCTGAGCTGGAACCGCGGACACCTGGCCCTCGCCGAGAAGCTGCACAGCAAGGATTTCCTCTACAAGAGCTCCTTCGTTGGCCACGCGATGGCCAGTCCCGCCTTTGCCGCGATGGTCACCCAAATCCGCACTGCCATGCCTGATCTTGAGGTGGTCGTCGAAGACTGCGTTGCCGAAGGCGACAAGGTGGTTACCTGGAGCACCCTGATTGGCACCATCGAAACACCCGCGCTCGGCTATCCGCCCAGCGACAAGGTCTTGAGCATTTCGGCCATGGCGTTCTGGACCCTGACGCCCGGACAGCAGATCCGCGAAATCTGCACCATGTTCGACATGGAAAGCTTTCGCGCCCAGCTTGGGCTGGCGACCCGCACCTACGCCGAGAAAGCCCTGCCCTGACGACAACTACCTGCCTGGAGGGGACCGTTCGGTTATTCGCAGCAGTCATCGCCCCGGTTTCGCGGTCCATTGCACAGGTCCCGATTCTGAAAAGGCAGGTTGAATGCACCGCCCGCTGTTGCTCAAAACCCTGGTTTGTCTCGTAGTACTGGCCTTGATGGTGTCCGCGATCGATCCGCATGACCGCACCACCTGGCTGCTGGAAGTCTTACCGGTGGCCATCTTGCTGCCGGCGCTGGTCTACAACCACCATCGATTTCCGCTTTCGTCCCTGCTGTATCTGTTACTGGCTGTCCAGGCGCTGGGGCTGGTTGCGGGCGGGCATTACACTTTCGCCCGCGTGCCGGTGGGCTTCTGGCTACAGGACTGGCTGGACCTCAGCCGCAACCACTACGACCGCATTGGGCACTTCTTCCAGGGCGTTGTGCCTGCGCTGATCGCGCGGGAACTGCTGGTGCGCAAGGACCGGGTTCATGGCAAACACCTGTTGCCGTTTGTTTGCGTAAGCATGGCCATGATGCTCAGCGCGGTCTACGAACTGGTCGAATGGGCGGCGGCCCTTGCGCTTGGTCAGGGGGCCAAAGCCTTTCTCGGCATGCAGGGTGATCAGTGGGACACCCAGGCGGACATGTTCTGCGCACTGCTCGGCAGCCTCACCGCCATGACGCTGCTGGTGCGTTTACACGACCGCAGCATGGCCGCCATCGGCAGGCCTCAACCGGTACGCTCAGCCATCCAGGGCGAAACCGCGAGATAAATGACGGCTGCTCGCTATCGATCTAATTGAATAAACGAACTGGCTGAGTTAATCAGTAAAACGCTGTTTCTGGGTTATCACATACGTCGATTTGTACTATTGATACGCTCACGTTTGTCCCGTTCGTCCTCGCTCGTAGCATAGGCCCCGTACCCCTACTACCGAGGACACTCTCATGAAAAAGCTACTTGCAAGTGTGATTCTGGCCAGCGTCGCGTCCACTGCCTTGGCAATCCCGCCAAGCCATCCTCAACCTATCCTGGGCGAAGCGCAGGGCGCCGAAACCGTGCAGAAGCAGGTAATCAACGATCGCAGCGTTTCAGAAAACGGCTTTGATCGCACCCCGCTTAGCGACCAGTTTGCAGAAGACGGCTTTGACTTCACGCCACAAGCGGAGCAGCTCGCCGAAGATGGCTTCGATCACACACCGATCAGTGAGCAGGTTGTAGATGATGGTTTCGACCGTACTCCACTCGGGCAGCTGGTCGCCGAAGACGGCAGCGACCGCACCGGACTCGGTACGGTCTGACGTTAACGCTTCAAATCAAGGCGCCGTTGGCGCCTTTTTATAGCCCGACACAACGCCAACGCTTTTTTACGTATATCAGGCCAGATGCCTTATTGCCCTCTGTACCCTTTACGGCCAACTGAAGCGCAATCCGCACTGTGATAGCACGATCAGTCGGAAAGCCGATCACCCTGAAAAACCACGCCGAGCCAGCCTGTACGAAACCTGTACACCCCGCTACCAAAGTACAGTGTTGCTAATATCAACACGCCACCATACTGCCTGCACAGTCAGTTCATGGACGAGCCTCACACTATGCGAGCACGTCATGAACCTAACCGTAAAACTAAAGCTCGGCCTGAGCTTTGCAGCGCTTACCCTTATCGTCCTGCTGGTCTCCGCCCTGGCCATCGTTGAGCTGGCGAAATTCAACCGCGCGTTTTCCGACTACGTCGAGGGCGTCAATGCTCGCGAGGAGCTTGCCTCCGCGCTGCTCATTGCGGCTCAGCGCCGCGCTGTCGCGGCCCGTAACCTGGTGCTGGTCACCTCTGAAGCAGACCTGAAGCTCGAACATGCGGCCGTGCTAGACGCACACCGTGATGTTCAGACCCATCTCACTGACCTCAAAACGGCAGTAGCTCGATCAACGAGCGCCGACGCCAACGAAGAAAAGCAGCTGTTTGCAGAGATTGCTCGCGTAGAAAGCCTCTACGGTCCAGTGGCGCTGGATATTGTTGAGCGCGCCGTAGCCGGGCAGCGTGAAGAAGCCATCGTGCGGATCAACCAGGATTGCATACCCCTGCTCCGTCAGCTGCTTGCAGCCGGTGAAGCCTATATGCATCACAGCCGTGAGGCGGCAAACGCCGAAGTGGAGGCCGAGCGCGCGACGTATGAAACCCAGCGCAACCTGATGATCGGCGTCTGCGTGATTGCCGTATTGCTCGCGCTGGGTCTGGGCATCGGCATCGTGCGGAGCCTGCTGCGCACGCTCGGTGCCGAGCCACTCAACCTGTCTGCTGCAGCCCGCCGGGTTGCATCTGGCGACATGCGCAGCATGCCGGGTATTGAGCAGGCGCCTGCTGGCAGCGTCATGGCATCCCTTGGCGAGATGCAGCGCAGTCTTGGTGAGCTGATCGGACAGGTACGTCGCTCTGCTGAAACCATATCATCCGCCGCAGAGGAGCTGTCTCAGTCAACTGAGCAAGCGAGCGCAGGCGTGATATCGCAAAAGCTAGAAGTCGATCAGGTAGCCACCGCGATTCACCAGATGGCTGCAACGGTGCTTGAGGTCGCGCGTAATTCCGAGGAAGCCGCCAGCGCCGCAATTTCGGCCGATCAACAGGCTCAGACCGGCGAAGCCACGGCGCGCCAGGCGGTCGTGCAGATCAAGCAGCTTGCCGATGAGATGGATAAATCATCTGCGGCGATGGCACGCCTGAAAAACGAGAGTGAGCGGATCGGCGGCGTGCTGGATGTCATCAAATCGGTGGCCGACCAGACCAACTTGCTGGCGCTGAATGCTGCGATCGAAGCGGCCCGAGCAGGCGATGCTGGACGAGGCTTCGCTGTGGTCGCCGACGAGGTGCGTACGCTGGCACGCCGCACCCAGGATGCGACGGTCGAAATTCAGTCACTGATCGAGGGGCTGCAGCGGATTGCCGAGGAATCCGCCAATACCATGCAGGGCTGCAGCGAGCTGACAGCGCGCACGGTGGCCGGGGTCAACGACACAGGCACTGCAGTGGCGGACATAACCCTCATGATCGCCGCCATCCAGCAGATGATGCAGCAGATCGCAACGGCCGCCGAAGAGCAAAGCGCCGTGGCTGAAGAAATCAGCCGCAGCGTGACCCGAGTGCGCGATATCGCTGACGAGTCCGCCACCTCAACCGAGCAGACGGCCGCTTCCAGCGTGGAGCTCGCGCGGCTCGGCAGCACGCTAAGCCAGCAAGTTCGGCGCTTCGAGGTCTGACCCAAAGCTTGATCAAATCAACTACTGCAGCTGTGAGGCAGGAGCCATTCGGCCCTTACTTGGGCTGGTTTGCAGGGTAAGGCGCCACGGCGGCCTGTCACCACAACCACCCCAACCACAGCAAAGCGGCCAGCAGCCAGGCGCTCATGGTTAGTGCGCTGGTGTTCCAGAAGCGGTTCCAGCGGCGCTCCCGTTGGCGCCAGCGCGAGGCATCGGGGTGGACGGTTGGTACGGGCATCGGTGGGCGCAGGGTGAGACGTCGCAGTCGCAGCGACAGCGTCAGCGCCGGGTTGGGCAAATTGGCCAGGCGTGTCGGAACCGTCCAGCCACGCTTGAGCACCACGCCAGCCAAGCCCAGCGCCAGCAGCAGCGGCCACAGCGCCGCCCAGATGCCACCCGGATAGAGCCCATGCAACATCGGCTCGCGCAGGGCGGGCCAGAGCCAGGGCAACAACAGCGCACAACTGCTAAGCAGCGCCCAGGGCAACAGTTGGGTTAACGGCGGGCGGTTCGCCGGGGCGTTGCGAGCATCCCGACGTAACAGCCATAGCGCGCGGATCAGCAGCAGGGAGGTCGTCAGGCTGCTGAGGCTCAGCCAGATCAGCCAGCCCTCGAACTCACCGGCATGCCAGACGTCTTTCAAAGCCGTTTTGACTGCCCCGCCGCTGGTCAGCGGCAGCCCCACAATCGCCAGTGCCGGCAGCGCCAGCAGCACCCAGCCGATACGAG
The DNA here is from genome assembly GCF_053470365.1 of Stutzerimonas tianxiuensis. Lineage (NCBI taxonomy): Bacteria > Pseudomonadati > Pseudomonadota > Gammaproteobacteria > Pseudomonadales > Pseudomonadaceae > Stutzerimonas > Stutzerimonas tianxiuensis. The sequence goes on from NZ_JBPVWS010000004.1 coordinate 279,190, forward strand.
AGAGACGACCGGCGTGAATCAACCCTGCGGCTAGAAACAGTGCCCCCTTGGCCAAGCCATGATGGACGCCGTAGAGCATCAGCACGACGGTCATTGCCGTCAATTGCTCGGGATGCCGCCAGGCGAGCGCCAGCAGCATCACCAGATAGCCCATCTGACTGACCGACGAATAGGCCAGCACTGCTTTGGCCTCTCTCGCAACGAGCCCGAGCAGGGCCGGATAGACGGCACCAAAGATCCCCATGGCAAGCAACACGTCCGCCCAGCTCGACAGCAGCGGATCACTTTCCGGCAGGCATCGCCAGATGCCTAGCAGTCCGGCCTTGAGCATCGCCCCGGACAACACCGCGCTGGCCGGCGCTGGCGCGGCCGGGTGCGCCAGGGGCAACCAGACATGCAGCGGCCAGAACCCTGCTTTCAAGCCCAGACCGGTCAGCAACAAGATCAGCGTCAGGGCGTCCATGGGCAGCGCTTGCCAGGCGGCGAACGAGAAATCGCCTTGCGCGGCATGGCTGCGCAGCATCAGCCCGGCCAGCAAAGCCATCTCGCCAGTGATTGCCAGTTGCAGATACAACCGCCCGGCACGCCGCGGTCTGGGCCCGCCCTGATGGACGATCAACCCGTAGGCGGCGAGGCTCATGGCACTGAAGCCGAGATAGAAGCTCAAGGCGTCAGTAGCGATGATCAACAACAGATTGCCAGCCAGCGCCAACAGCCAGAACGCCCAGAAGCGCAGCCGCTTCGGGTCGTCTTTCTGGCTGCTGCTGGCGAAGATGCCTGCGCAGCCCCAGAGCACGGCGGTGAACCCCAGCCAGGCGCGGCTGAGGTCGTCACTCGCGCCCCAGCGCACGCCCTCCCATAACATCGGCAGATCCAGCGGCGCCACTGGCTGGACGACCATCGCCAGCGCCGGCACGCAGGCCAACCATAGCCAGCCGATGGCGCGCTCGCGCCAGATCGCCAGGCTGGCCGCCGCCAAGAGCGGCGCCAGCGGCACCAGTAACCAGAGCCAGGCGCTACTCATAGCGCGAACTCTCGGTTGACGATCAGTTGTGCCCAACCCAGCGGGCTCAAAGCCGTACCCGCCAACACACCCACCAGCACCGACAGCATGGCCGTGAACAGCGCAGGCAAGAGCAGCATCCAGTGCGTTTCCCAGCGTTCCTCACGCCAGTTGTCATCGTGCCAGTCGGCGGGCGGAGAGAACCAGCCACGCCACAGCAATGGCAGAAAATAGCCGGCGTTGAGCAGTGCCGAGCCCATCAGCACCAGCAGCACCCAGTCCTGGCCGACCTCCAGCGCGCCCATGCCCAACGCCCACTTGCTGACGAAGCCGGCAATCGGCGGGATGCCGATCATGCCTAGCGCACCGATGCTGAATGCGGTCATGGTCAGCGGCATACGTCGGCCGACGCCGTCCATTTGATGGATGCGATGAATGCCCAGGGTTTCGGCGAAATTGCCGGCGCAATAGAACAAGGTGACCTTCATCAGACCCTGGTGAACCAGGTGGGCCAGCCCGCCAACCGCCGCAATGGGGCCAAGTAACGCAACGCCCAAGGTGACGTACGACACCTGGCTGATGGTCGAATGGGCCAGGCGCTTTTTCAGCTCTTGTTGCTGCAAGGCGCGCACCGAGCCGTAAAGGATGGTTGCTGCGGCCAGCCAGAGCAGCGGTCCGGCCATGTCCAGCTGATCCATCGCTTCGGCGCCATAGACGTCATAGACCACCCGGATAATCCCGAACGCACCGGCCTTGACCACCGCCACCGCATGCAACAGCGCACTCACCGGCGCCGGCGCCACCATCGCTTTCGGCAGCCAGCCGTGCAGGGGTATCAACGCGGCCTTTACGCCAAGCCCCGCCACCAACAGGACGAAGGCGACCCGCAAGGCTAGGTCGTGCTCGCCCACCGCTGGCAGCAGGTAGCCGCCCGGCTGGAAGTCCTGCCCGCCGGCCAAGCCATGCAGCAATGCCACCCCCATCAACACCAACGCCCCACCGCCGACGGTATAGGCCAGGTAGACGCGCCCGGCGCGCAGCGCTTCGGCCGTACCGCGATGCACCACCAGCGGGAAGGTGGCCAGGGTCAGCATTTCATAGAACAACAGAAAGCTGACCAGATTGCCCGCCAGCGCGAGACCTACGGTGGCACTCACGCACAGGCTGAAATAGCCAAAGAAGCGCGATTGCAGCGGGGAGTGTTCCAGGTAGCCAATCGCATAGATGGTCGTGGCCAGCCACAGCACCGAAGACAGTGCGACGAACAGCAGTGACAGCGCATCGCCCTGCAGCACCAGCGGCGCACCGGGCAGGAACGGCAGACTGAAGCGAAACTCCAGTCCGCGGCTGACGCCGTAGATCATTGCCGATACCAGCAACAGTTTGACTACCACCCCTGCGAGGTTGAGCGTGACCCGCAAGCGACGCTGCTCTTCGTGCAGGGTGAATATCAGAAGGCCCGGCACCAGCGAGCTGAGCACGATGGCCAGCGGCAACCAATGGGTCCAGTTCATCGCGCCACCCCGCCAATCCAGAGCAGCAGCGGTTCGCTGATCAGCGCCAAGCCGAGCACCAGCAGCGCTGGCAGCATCGCCAGCCATTGCGCGACCGAATCAGGTTTGATGCTGGGCGGATTGGGCCGCGCACGGTCGAACCCCAGCGCGACCACACGGAATACATAGGCCGCCGACATCAGCGTGCCGAGCAGCACACCGAAGGCCCACGGCCAGTGCTGCGGCTGCTCGAACAGCGGCTGCAGCAGCAACCACTTGGCGAGAAAGCCTCCGCTGGGCGGCAGACCGATCAGGCTGCCGCCCGCGACAGCAAAGGTCGCCATGGCCACCGGCATGTTCTGGCTGGCGCCTTTCAGCGCCCGCACCCGCCGCGTACCCAGAACCCGCTGCAGCTCGCCGGCGGCGAGGAACATCGACACCTTGGCCAAGCCGTGAGCAAGGATGAACAGCCACAGCGCCGCTTCCATTCGCGGTTCCTGCCAGTGCAGCAACAGGCCGAGCGCCAGCAGCGCATAGCCCAGCTGGGCAACTGTCGAATAGGCCACCAGCACCTTCAGCCGCGGCGCGCGCAGCGCCGACCAGCCCCCGGATATCAGCGCGAGAATGCCGGCTCCGGCGAACAGAAACCCCGCCTGGCGTCCCAGCTCCGGTGGCGCGATCTCGCTCCAGATCAGCCAGAGGATGTAGATCGGCCCCTTGACCACCAGCGCCGAAAGCAAGGCGCTGACCGCTGTCGGGGCGCCCGAGTGTGCCGGAGGCAACCACAGATGAAGTGGCCACAATGCAGCCTTGAGCATCAGCCCGACACTCATCAACAGCAGCGCCAGCCGGGTCGTCTTGTCGGCCTCGGCCAACTCGGCCAGCACCAGAACGTCCAGCACGCCGTAGCGGCCATAGAACAATGCGACACCAAACAGATAGGCGAGCGAACCGGCCAGCGACAGCATCAGGTAATTGAAGGCCGGTCGATAAGCCCTGCGTCCGGCCAGCGCGACCAATGCCACGGCGCTGAGGCTGAGTAACTCGAGCGTCACATACAGGTTGAACAGGTCCGCCGACAGCCACAATGCCGCCAGCGAGGCATGCAGCAGACAGGACAGTGGCCAGTAATCCTCGCTGCCGGTGGCGTGGGGGCTGCGTGCCGCGTACAAAGCAACCAGTAAATGCAGCCCTGCGGTGAATACCATCAGCAATGCAGTCAGCGGGGTCAGCTGGAAACGGATCGCCAGTGGCGTTTCCCAGCCGCCGATCTGCAACAGTTGTGGCCCGAGCTGCATCGTCTGCTGCAAGGCAAACGCTGCGGCGATCAGGCTGGCAGCACTCATCCCGATCACGCAGAGGCCACTGCGACCGGGCCGCAGCAACACCAGCAGCAGGCCCGCCACCAGCGGTAATGACAGGCTCAGCAATGCCGCATTCATTGCCGCGGCTCCTGCTGGTGTTCCTGCGATTGAGGCTGGCTGCCATGCGCCACACTGGCCAACCGCAGCGCCAGGGCAGTCGCACTGATCGCCACCACCAGCCCGGTTACCACCAGCGCGACCAGCAGCGGATCGCTCGGCTGGCTGCGGGTGGCCAGGGCGATCATCACCAGAAACACACCGCTGCCCATCAGGTTGAAGGCGATGATCCTGCGCAGCGCCTGGTGCAGCGTCAGCAGCCCGTGCAGCCCAAGCAACCACAGCGCAGCCCCGATGATCATCCAGAACAGGCCGCTGCTCATGAGGAGACTTCCTCCCCTTCGCCCACCACCAGCAGACTGAGGCTCGCCGCGATCGACAGCGTCGCGACAGCTTCGATCATCAGGATGATCGGTTTGGCGGCTCCTCCCGGATATGTCAGCCAGCCCTCGCCCAGCCAGGCCGTCGCCACTGCAACACCGACGAACACCAGCAGGCCACCCAGGACCAGCAAGCGCAACGGCATTAACGACCAGCGCAAGCGGGGCAGCAGACCCGATAACCGCAGCAGCACCACACCTGACGCCAACAGTGCACCGGCCTGAAAGGCGCCACCCGGCGCACTGGCGCCCCGCCAGAGAATGTAGCCAGCGGCCAGCACCAGCAGCGGCGCCAGCACCCGCGCCCAGGCCCGCAGCAGCGGCCAGGGTTCGGCCAGATCCAGCGGGCGCGGCCCGAGTTGCCGGGCGCCGAGCAGCGCCAGCAACAGGACGGCCAGTTCGAGCAAGGTGTCCCAGGCGCGGTAGTTCAGCAGCACCGCAGTCACCGGATGGCTGACGCCAGTTTCGTGCAGATGTCGAGTGATCAATGCTGGCAGACGCGGCTCGACCTCACTCAGCGGCGCAAGCCCTTGCACCAGCAGGATCAGCATCGGCAGCACCACAGCCGCCGCGCCGAGGCGCAATCGCGTGCCGGTGGCCTCCGGCAGATCTGCAGGCCCAGGCTGGCGCGACAGTGCGGTGAACAACAGAACGCCAGTAAGCCCCGCGCCGATGGCTGCTTCGGCCAGCGCCAGGTCCGCTGCGCCGAGACGCGCCCAGATCAACGCAAGCGCCAAGCCGAAGGCGATAAACAGCAACACGCTGGCGTAGAGATTGCGGCCATGCAGCGCGCCGAAGGCAAGGCCGAGCACCAGCAAGCCGAGTACCCCGTCGAACAGCCACTCAGTCATCGCGTGGCTCCTCGCCGGCCTGCCGCGCCAGCAATTGGCACGCCGTGGCGCTGGAGGCCAGCAGCAACAGCCAGATCAGCAGCATCTGCCCGACCTCCCAGAGGCTGTCGGCACGCAACGATAGACCGGCGATGACCAGCCCGAGGCCCAGGGTGTCGGCCTTGGTCAGGGCATGCAGGCGGCTGACCGTATCGGGAAATCGCAGCAGACCGATGCTGCCGGCAACAAAGAACAGCAGGCCACCGATCAGCAGCAGCCAGCTGAGGCCATTCAACAACGGCTCAGTCATGCCGACTCCTGCGCAGCAACTGCACCAGCGCGGCGCTCGCGACTGCGGCGAGCAACCCCAGCAGCAGCGCCACATCACGCAACGCCGGCTGCTCTTGCGATTGCGCCAGCACCAGCAACAAAGCCGTGCCGGTGGTGCCGAACAGTTGAATGGCCAGCAGCCGGTCTACCCGTGCCGGCCCCAGCACCACGCGCCCGAGCCCAATCATGATGGTCAGCAGCAACAAGGCGGAATACAGCGCCATCAAGGCCTGTCTCCGGGCGCAAGCAATCGCTCCAGTCGCCGTTCGAGGCTGTGCACGGTGGCCTCCCAGGGCTGCCGCTCATCGAGCACGTGCACGCGCATCCGGTCACCCTGTACCTGGGAGGCCAGAGTGCCCGGCAGCAGGCCCACCAGCGCCGAAAGCACCAGCCTTACCTGCGATGAAGAAGACGTGAGGGAGTAATCAAGCCAGGCCGGCTGCAGCGGCCGATTGGGATGCAGCGCGCGCAATGCCACATCCCAGGCGCCTGCGGCCATCTTGCCGAGAAAGAACCCGAGAAAACCCGGCAGCGCAGCCAGCGAGGGATGCCAGGGTCGCTGACCGAGCCAGAGCGACAGCCCGGCAGCGAGCAGGATGCTCGGTACGCCCAAGATCCAGCCGGCCCCTTCGGTGAACAACGCCCAGACCAACGCATACAGCGCCACCCAGCCCAGCCCGTCGAGCCAGCGGCGCTGCCCTCCGAGTTCGCCCATCGCTGTATCTCCTTGTTTGACCACGTTCTGTATTGAACGTGGCCGGCGCTGCGGCGTTCCGCTGTCCCGACGCTCAGGCTTGTTTCAATGCGTTGCCAACAGCTCAGCTCGTCGACTGGCAACGGATTTCAAGCGATTCGCCCGGCGCGAGCTCGCGCTTTCCTTCAGCGTAGTGCAACGGCACCGGGGCGACGTTGGCGGAATCGGCCCGTACCACCAGCGCGCCATTGGCCAGTTGCAGATGCAGGCGCGCCTGCCGAAACAGCAGCGACAGCGAGACCGGCGGCAGCGAAGCCGGCGGCGACGGGAACAGGTGCAGCCCATCGAGTTCCAGCCGAACGCCCAGGTAGTGACGCTGCAACACGTCCAGCGAGCCGCTCATGGCGCCGAGGTGCACGCCCTCTTGGGTGCCGCGATTGCCTGGCGAACCCAGGTCGGTGGCCAGTGCCTGCCTGTAGTAAGCCCAGGACGCCTCGAGGTCGATGTCGGCGAGCGCACCGGCACAGACGACTTTGGACAGACTCGACTCGTGGGTGATGCGCGCCAAGTGGTAGGCCAGGGTGCGCCGCGCGCTGGCGGCGTTATGAGGATAACCAAGACGCTGGAGAATCCCCTGCAGGGTCTGTTGAGGCACCAGGTAGTAGGCCATCAGCACATCGGCCTGCTTGGTCAGCTGGTAACGGTCGCAGCTGTCATGCCGCGCTTCGAGCATCCAGTCCAGCCGCGGACGATCGCCGTGCAACCATTCCTGCGGCGGTGGTTCCAGCCGGTCGAATCCCTCGAACTGACTGAGCAGCTGGTCATCGACAAACGGCAGGTAGAGGCCCTCCGCTACCGTCTGCCAATGCTCAGGCTCGTCCGGCTTCATCACCAGACGCTCCCGCAGAGCATCCGCATCCGCCTCGCTGAGCAAGGCCAGCACCTGCCGCGCACGGTCCAGCGTCCAGGCGGCCATCAGATTGGTGTAGGTGTTGTTGTTCAGCCCGGGCTCAGCCGCGTTCGGGTAGCCGTTGTGATACTCGTCCGGGCCGATCACGCCGCAAATCAGGTAGCGCTGTCGCGACGCATCGAACTGCGCAATGCTGGCCCAGAACCGCGCCACTTCGATGATCAGCTCGCCAACGGGGCCGGCCAGCAGCGCCTCGTCAGCGGTGGCCAGATAGAGTTGCCAGGCATCGTAAGCCACGGCCGAACCGATGTGCCGCTGGAGGCGGGTATGGTCGGCCATCCAGCGGCCCGACATCGGGTTGCACTGCCAGGGCGGCGTCTCCTCCTCGCCGGATCGGGCGCTGCGCCAGGGAAACATGGCACCACGCAAACCGGCTCGGTGCGCCCGTTCGCGCGCCTTGTCGAGCCGAGCGTAGCGGTAATCCAGCAGGCTCCTGGCCAGCTCCGGCCAATGGGTCGCGAGCACCGGAAAAGCGAACAGCTCATCCCAGAACACCTGACCGTAATAGCCTTCCATCCAGCCTCTAGGCGGGAAGCCGAGGTCGCGGCCGACACTGTGTGGCGAAACTGTTTGCAGCAGATGAAACGCGTGAAAGTGCAAGGTTCGCTGAAGCTCTGGATCGTCCGAGGCGAGTGAGTGCCCCTGCCACAGGGTTCGCCAGGCCTCGGCGCTCGCCTGTTCCAGCTGCTCATACTCGCCGCCAGGCAACTGTCGCCATGCCTCGCTACGGGCATCCTTATCGGTAACCGGGCACTCCTCGTCGATCAGCACCACCACCCGCTTTTCCATGATCAACCGACCGTCGTCCGGCACCGCGCAGCGGGCGTCCTGAATCAGTCGCTGTTCGTGGGTGGTGCTACGCCATTGGAGCTGACGCCCAGGCGTCCGGAGCTGCATCGCCATCGCCAGGCGCTGGCGATGGCGATGCAATCGGGCGCTGAGGGTGGTAGTGCCGTTGTCGTCATGGTCGAACGCCAGGTGCTGCAGACGGCGCCCTTCATAGGCGCGGTTGCGCTCCACCCCGGCGTTAACTGCGCCACCGTCGAGCACTGAGCGCAGGCGCACCTCGAGACCGGGCGGCAGCTGCAACTCCCAGCGCAACACGGCGAGATTGGGCGTTGCCATGCTGACCAGACGACGCTCCAGCAGCTCTACCCGATGCCCCGCCAGCTCGAAGCTGAGTTGCCGCTCGAGCGCGCCATCGTTTAGATTCAGCGCTTGCCGATAACGCTGCAAATCGACCCCATCGAGACTGAACCAGTCGCCATCACCCAGCGCAAAGCTGAGACCGAACGGATCGGGCAAGTTGACCAGCGCCGCCATGTGCACCGTATCGCCATTGACCTCGCGCGGCGCCTGGTCATACCAGCCGGCGCGGTAGAAGCCTGCGTAGTGCTTGCTGTCGTCCGCATCGGACATTGCCGCAGCTTCCGGCGCACTGGCCCGCCACGACAAGACGCCGTTGCCCAAGGCCAGCAAGGCTTCGCGACGGCGCTCGTCATCGCAGTCGTAATGATCAAAGACGATCTGACACGGTGTGTTCGGCTCAGCCATCAAACACTCTCGCCTTGTCGAGTAGCGTCTGCGCCAGGTCGACCACCTGCTGCCGATCAGGATACGCAGGCTGCGAGCCGTAACCGGTGACGGCCAGATTCGCGGCGGCCACCCCCCACGCAGCGGCCTCACGCGGCTCAAGGCCTTCGAGCATGGCCACGGCGAATACGCCGGTAAAAGCATCGCCCGCACCAGTCGTATCGACCGGTTCTACGTCGCCCGGCGGAATGTGAAGGGTCTGGTCAGTGGTCGCCAATACGCAACCGCCATCGCCCAGCTTGATACATACGATCCCCGGCCCGTCGCGTTGCAGCTGGCGAGCGGCATCGGCGAGTTTGTCCATAGAGTCGAGCGAGTGGCCGACCAGCCCCTCGGCTTCCGAGACGTTTGGTGTGATTGCATGCAGCTTGGGCAACAGCCCCTCGTCCACCCGGTCAGGGAAGGATGGATCGAGCACCGCCGGAATGTCCTTTCGAGCCGCTGCCTCCAGCGCCTTGTTTACCACTCGCGCCGGCACTTCATAGTCGAGCACCAGGCAGGCGGGCGTTTCGCAGCCGTCGATCACGGCAACCATGGCGTCGATGGCAGCCTCGTCCCAACAATCGTTGGCATTCGTCGCCAGGACGATGTTCTTCTTCGCGTCGGGCGGCACCATGATCATCGACACGCCAGTGGACTGGCCGGCTGCGCGCCCGACGTTCTCGACCTCGACGCCGGCCTGGCGCAGCGGGGCGAGCGCTTGTTCGGCCAGCTCATCGTCGCCGACGCGGCCAAGCAACAGGCTGCGATGACCGAAACGAGCGCCGATGAAAGCCGTATTGCTGGCCTTGCCGCCAGACAGGCGACACAGGTCATGGGCAAGCTGGGTTTCGCGGCTGCCAGCAGGTTCGTCGACCCGCACCTGGAAATCGGCGTTAATGCTGCCAAGCGACAGCAGGGTGAGGCGTTGCATAGGCATGCTCCGACGGCTCAAGCTCGTTCTTCAACGGACCTGAACCGGCGGCGAGGGTTCGCCGTTCGGCTGTCTCGCGCAGCCTGATTGGTGGCTCGAGACGAGGGCCGGCTCAACCACGACCCTTACGCATTGACCGCCTCCTACCAGCCCGCAACGGATCAAAGCTGCGGCGCCGGCATCACAGCAACCCGCCATACGAACTGCCTGTACCGGCAAGCGCGCGAGGCGCCAGCGCCCGGTAATCACACCCGGTCATCTCGTGAGATGGCCGCCGCCGGAGCATCAAGCCGAGAAAAAATAACGGGTCAGATGAAAGAATACCGGCGCGGCAAAGCACACCGAATCCATCCTATCCAGCATGCCGCCGTGACCTTTGATCATCGTCCCCCAGTCCTTCGCTTGCAGGCTGCGCTTGATCGCCGAAAGCGTCAGCCCACCGAGGAACCCCATCAGCACGATCACAAAAGACATGGCCAAAGACTGATAGAAACTGAACGGCGTCAGCCAATACATGCAGCCACCGGCCAGCACTGCCGCCAGTCCGCCGCCCACCAGCCCTTCAACTGTTTTGGAGGGACTGACGATAGGCGCGACTTTGGTCTTTCCGAACAGCTTGCCGAATACGTACTGCAGCACGTCGCTGATCTGAACGACGAACATCAGGTAGAACAGCAGCAAGGCGTTCTGCCCTTCGAACCCATTCAGATCAAGGATGAGCAGCGCCGGTGCGTGACTGATGCAGTACACCGTGATCATGACGCCCCACTGAATCTTAGCCGCCCGTTCGAGGAATCCATCAGTCTCCTGTGACAGCACCGCAATCGAAGGCAGGAACAGGAACGCATAAACCGGAATCAGCAACGTGACCATCGAATACCAGTGGATGCCGATGAAGATGTACTGCAAGGGAATGAGGATGAAGAAGGCCGCAAACAGCGCATTGTGATCGCCCAGCCGGGTGGGGGTCAGTGTGATGAACTCTCGTAGCGCAAACAGCGAAACGAACGCGAACAGCACCACAGTTGCAGTGTTACCCAACAGGTACGAGGCGACGAAGACAGCGATCATCGACCACCAGGCATTGACCCGCAGATTCAGGTTGTCGACCGTCGCAATAGCGCCCTCCGTTCTGACGAAGCGCTTCAGAATCAGCCCGGTGATGGTGGCCAACGCCAGTAAGGAAGCCACCCCGACCATCAATAGATAGAACTTGTTTTCGATCATCATTTGGCGAGCCTCACGACAGCTTCACGGGCCCGGCTCAAGAAGTCGCCGATCGCTTCGTTCTCAACCACTGAAAGAGGATCGCCAATCCGAATGGTGCAGATGATTGGCAGCGGCACATGCTTGCCTTTCGGCATCGAGCGATAAAGGTTGTCCAGATAGATGGGTACCAGCAGCGCCTGCGGAAACGCTTGATGGAGGCGATAAAGCCCGGACTTGAACTCGCCGGGAAGCGCCTGAAACCTGCGTGTCCCTTCGGGAAATATGATGACCGAACAGCCTTGTTCCATCACACGATGTACGGGCTCCAGAGGGTCTTCACCTTCTCTGGATTTTCGATCGATCAGCACCGAATTTAGCCCACGCGTGGCGATATATCTCAGGAATCGGTTCTTGCCCCAATAATCGGCTGCGGCAAGTGGCTTGGTATTGAGCCTCGCCTCCCTGGGCAGGGCTGCCATGATTGCCAGGGTGTCGATATGGCTGGTGTGGTTGGCGAAATAGATGCGCTGGCCGGATAGGTCAGGCGTGCTTTCGAAACGAGCGCTGGCACCCAGTAGTAGCCGCAGAACAGAGATCAATAGGGTGGAGAGCCACATCACTGGGCCTCCTTCAACTGACGCGCAGTTATTCGGGTGCGGGTGATGCAGGTCACAACGGACCCAGCCGCGATGACGATTAGCGCGATATACAGCGCATTGTGAGTGGCGAACAGCAGTGACTCGGGAATGTTCAGCGCCAGGCCAGCCGTCATCACCGCCATGCGATGCTGCTTGGCCATGGGCCCGGCGAATGTTTGCTTGAGCCCGAGCGATCCGCCGAAGACCCGCACGTAGGCAGTCAAAGCAGCGGCAAGCGCAGCAAACCAACCTAAAGACGGATCGCCAGCTGCATACCCAAGCGCCACGATCAACAGGCTGTCTGCGATGCGATCCGGAAACTCGTTATACAGCCCACCCAATGTCGATTGCTTTCCGCCCTCGATCGCCACCATGCCGTCGAGCAGGTTGCATATCAGCCTGAGCTGAATAAATACGATTGCCGAAAGAGAAGCGAGTATGCCGGTGGACGCTGCCATACTTGCAGCCGCCACGGCAGCAAATCCGATACTGGCAACTGAAATCTGGTTAGGCGAGATATCGCGATTGATCAAAAGCGTGGCAAGTTCCATTGCCCAGCGTTTAGATCGGGATGTAATGGGTCTTCGGTTGTCTTGCATTAGGCGTTCCTTTACCTGTTGTTTATCCGGATTTTATAAAACGAAGACTGCTAGGCCTGCGTTCAAACGGCGCCGGCATTCCATGCCGACTCGTTATGCTGAAACAATATGCGCGGATGGTCATTCATGCATGCTTTCTACGCTATTACCAACTTCCGTAAGGAATTCCATACTTGTCTATGTAACGCCTGGTGTTCTCATTAACTTTGTAAGCGTAGCGTCCATCAGTTTTTCCTTGCGAAGGGCCGAGCGGCTCGATCTCGGCTCGTGCGCGGGCCACTTCGACCGGCCTGTTGCACTCATCCCTAGTCCATACCTGCACAATCCCGCCCGGAGCCAATCCCAAATGAAGAGCCGCGATATAAAGGGCCGGCTGATCTGGTGTTTCCGGGCAGCGCCGATGAGTGGACCTGTGCATGAGCTGCCGAGCTTCCTCAGGAATATCAATCCATACTCGATAGGTTTGCGGCTCCACTATGGATTGCCAACGAACATAGACACGCTTGGGCTGATCTGCACCGACAACTCCATGGATCCCTCCTGACTTGCCCCTGGGCCAACCTCTAGCCAGCTCGCTGTCATAGCCATAATGTCCAGTACCGATAACGCCGCCAACGCCATGGTTGAAAAGTTTGCCGTGGACATCTTCCACCCAGCTCGCTTCGACCCAACCAGTCATGTAAAGCGGAGCAAAGAATTCCAAACTCCACCACGGATCCTTTGGATCGCGCTCACCCGATAGCGGATCTACTGGATGGCAACCCGCTAGATATAAAAGCATTGCCACAGCACAAATATGCTTGATCATGGAAAGCTCCATTCGGCTACGTGAGGATGGAGCCGACGCACATTTCCCATATTAGGTGCATTGAAGTAAATCAACCTAATTCCGCTTGCGGTTTTCTTGCCGAACGGATTATTCCAATGCGCTGAAAAATGTATATAGCGATGATTCAGAACAACCTCTTCGCTCTCATTCAGAGCATAATTTTCATGGACAAACCGATCTCTTATCGCTGCCAGTTCATCGGGGACTGAATAATGCGGATCATCGGGAATATCATCAAACCTGACGCCCTTTTTTCTAGCCAACTCGTGCATGACCTGCAGATATACACGAGAAAGCCCGCTACTTACCCGACGCTTTAGCTGCAGTCCGGCATAAACTCTTTTCTGCCGAGGTGCCAGACGATCACGCGGATCAACAGGCAGTAACTGCGCCTCAGGGATGACGATTTCCAGCATGGCCGCAGGCCAACCCGCAGCGATCATGTGCTGCTTGGCATCCGCCGCATCCTGGTAGATAGAGGTTTTCGTGACATCGACCCGCTGCTCTACCACCAGCGCTTGCATGGGGCTGACCAGAACTCGTTCCTCGGCGTCGTCCAGGTAGCCGCCACCGATGTCCGAGTGAACGCCCGGGAGGGCGATTTCGGTATGGTCCGGGCTGACTTCGCTCAATGGAAAGTTGGCGCGTATCTCGTCGCGCGCCACCAGTTGAACCACGTTCGTAAAGTACTTGCGCGGCAGGTATAGGTTCAAACCCGGAGTGGTAGCGCTTTTGACGTTGCCCAGATTTGCCAAGCCGCCTACCGAAGCGACCGTATCGAACAGGCCGATAAAACCGACATTGATATCCCGTCCGTAGCGGTCGACGAAACTTTGATCGAACGCGCTTGCGTTGCTTTGCAAAGCCGCACCGAGAGGGCCTTGCTTGCCCTTGACGACTTCATTGGCGAAATGCCTCGCCGCTGCAGCTCCGCGACTAAAACCGAAAACATCAAAGGTCAGCGAGGTGATTTCGCCGCCAGGATTCCCCGTCTTCGCGCGACCGATAGCAGCACCGATTCTGGTAAATGCGTGCTGAACGCACTTTTGAACACCGGTAGCGCCCCGCCCCATGGCATACCCCAAGGCACTGTCTTCCTCACCGCTTTGCGTGCCAATACCCTCAATATAAATTCTCAAGGAGACTTGTCGTTGCGGGCCCGTCCCTTCGGCATCGGCCCGATCGACATGGAGGCTCATCAGCTTGCGCACATTGGTCAAATCATTCCCATAACTGCTATCCGGCTCGGCCATATAGGGCTTGCAGTTAGAGTTGAGATCCTCGACCGCTATCGGATGATGCGCGCCACATGCCAAGCCAAGCGCAGCGTTGGTGGCGTTGTTAAGGGTGCCATCGAAGAACACGCCGATACGCAAGGCCAGCTTGATCTTCTCAGGTGATCTGGCCGGCTCGCTGCTGTGGCGCTCGTATTCCGCCCAGCGCTCGGCATGAATGTCGACCGGCTGAACATCCTTCAACTCGGCGTCGCGCTTGGCTCTGGGGATATTGGGTATGTAACCGCTCATTGTTCCACCGTCCATGGTTGGAAGTCTGTGGCCGTGTATAGGCGCGCTGGACGTGGTCACGATGAATCAGGCGCCACGCCATGGTGTGCCAGTAGGGCCGAGCGCTGGCGTTGTTTCAAGCGCATCGTTCACACTGTGCTTAGCTAGTGTTGCGGATCTGTGCGGTAAACAGCAGGGCGGAAAGGTGACGCTGCCATTTCCTGGAATGCTCAACGCAGAACCGATCGAGCCAGTCATCTCAATCTGATTGAACCTGCCAAGCCCCAACAGCGGGCGATTGCCCCTTTCAAGTGCACAGAATCTCCGTATAGTGGGCTGCGTCTTCCGCCCCTGCCGACCTTACCGGGTCCACCGCGGCCGGAGGACCCGGGCATGATCCTTGCCTGAACTGTTTCGCAGCCCACCATCCCGGCGCTGCGTTTGCCGAATGCCCTACCCGGGTGGCCGGCCTGATGCTGGAGATACACGATGTCTACCGAACCCGTCACCCTGATGGTGGCCCGCCGCGTGCGCGATGGCCGCTACCACGACCTCCTCGCCTGGTTACACGAGGGCGAACAACTGGCCGCGGACTTTCCCGGCTACCTGGGCTCCGGCGTATTGGCGCCTCCGCCTGGCGACGATGAGTTTCAGATCGTCTTCCGATTTGCCGATGAGCAGACCCTCGACTCCTGGGAGCATTCGGCTTCGCGTCGGGCCTGGCTGCAGCGTGGCAGTGAACTCTTCGGCCAGCCGCACGAGCAGCGCGCGCGTGGCATCGACGCCTGGTTTGGCGGCGCCGACAGCCCGCCGCCGCCGCGCTGGAAGCAGAGCATTGCGATTTGGCTGGCATTCTTCCCGGTCTCGCTGCTGTTCAACCTGATGTTTGGCGGCGTGCTCGCCGAGCTGAGCCTGGTGATGCGGATACTGCTCAGCACCCTGGCGCTGACGCCACTGATGACCTACCTGTTCATCCCGCTCTCCACGAGGCTGCTGGCACCCTGGCTGCAGAGTTCGCCACGCCCCCGGGTCATGCCCACTAAACAGCCGATCACCGCCCGCTGATCGGAACGGCTGCGGCAACATGACAAACTTGTTGCCGTCATTCGCCTGACGCCATTAAAGTGCCATCACCGCCTGTCGATAATATGACTGGGCGGTCGCGCTTGAGTGCGCCCGCCCAGCGCACCGCAGAGCAGGAAACCCAGTCGAGGCGACCCGCAACAATAGGGGTTACCGCGACGGTTCGATATGGACATGCCGCAGCGGATGGACAGCCTGATGAACAACCTGAAACCACTATTCCGAACCCCGGCCGCCCTCCTGGCCCTGGCCTGCGTGCTGTTTCCGTCGACCGCCCCGCAAGCGGCCCAGACCCTGAACTTGCTCAATTGGGAGGAATATCTCAGCGAAGCGGTAGTCGAACGCTGGGAAACCGAAACCGGCGTGAAGATCGAACAGGTGTATTTCGACAGCGGTGACAAACGCGACGAAGTCCTGGCCAAACCCGACCACCTGATCGACATCGCCCTGACCGAGCGGATCAGCGCCTCGCGATTCGGCCAACGCGGGCTGCTTGATCGGGTCGATGAGCAAGCGCTGCCCAATATCAAGCACATTCCAAAGCGCTGGCGCGACAGCTGCGGCGCGCATGCTATTCCCTACCTCTGGGGCACACTGGGCATCGCCTATCGGGCTGACCGCCTGCCTGAGGCGCCAGAGTCCTGGGCGGACCTGCTTGAGCCGGCCAACCGCGACGAACCGCACATCATCATGATGGAGGACCATGAAGACATCCTCGCCGGTCCGCTGCTCTATCAACAGCGCTCG
Organism: Stutzerimonas tianxiuensis; assembly: GCF_053470365.1. Taxonomy (NCBI): domain Bacteria; kingdom Pseudomonadati; phylum Pseudomonadota; class Gammaproteobacteria; order Pseudomonadales; family Pseudomonadaceae; genus Stutzerimonas; species Stutzerimonas tianxiuensis. The sequence goes on from NZ_JBPVWS010000004.1 coordinate 295,427, forward strand.
ATCAATACCTCGAATGATGACGAACTGAAAGCGGCCTTCAGGTTGCTGCAGGCGCAATCGCCTGCGGTGCTGACCTACGAATACGTAATCACCTCGTTGCGCAGCCAGCGTTACCTCGACAAGGCCGACATGGCGCTGGCCTATAGCGGTGACCAGCAAGTGCTTAACGCAGTGCCAGGCATCGACGGCGAACCCTGGCAGTACATGGTGCCCAAGGAAGGCACGCTGCTATGGGTGGATTGCCTCTCCGTTCCGGCCAAGGGCGCGCAGAAGGCATTGGCCTATCGCTTCCTGAATTTCCTTAACAACCCGCAAATTGCGGCCCTGAACAGCGCTGAGCTCGGTGTCGCCACCACCAACGTCGCTGCCAAGGCGCTGCTGCCTGAGGCGATACGCCAGGACCCGATCATCTACCCACCCGAAGCGGTGCTGCAAAACAGCCAGGTATACGAGACGCGGCCGCTGGAAGCGACGCAGACACGGCGACGCATCATCAGCGCTCTGATCAACGCTCATGACGCTCGGTAAGCGCGCACTGCTGGTGATCTTTCCGGTCATCCTGATCGTCCAGCTGCTGGCCGCCACGATGGCCTACATGACCCAGCGCGCATCGCTGCTGGGTCTCGAACAGGCACGCCTGGCGCAACGGCTGTCGGCTTTGAAATCGGCTTATCTGGATTACCAGGCGTTCAATCGCAGCGCGCTTTACTCGATCACCGATAGCGAAGCGCTGCTGGCATTCCTGCGGGAATCGGACATCGCCTACCGCAACGAAACCCTCGGCCTGCGCATTCAGCAGAGCATCCGCTCACTGTCCAGTGCGCGGCTATCGTTCGTCTCCTTTGCCATCGTCGAGCCGGACGGCGACGTCGCCTATTACTTCGAAAGCAGCCTGTCGCCGTTCGCCAGCATGAATGCCACCCAGCAGCGAATCGTGAGCGAGGCCAAGCAGGCCGCCAACACCGACGAAATGGTCTATGTAGAGAACGCTGAAGGCGGACCGCTGCTGCTGGCCACCGATTTCATCCTGCCGGCCTCGGCCACCCGCCCCTTGCCCAGCCAGCGCGAGGAGGCGTTTACCCTGCAACTGGCCGTGCGCCCGGAGCAGTTCATCGCCCTGAAGAACCAACTCGAGGCCGACTACAGTGCCGCGGTCGAGATCGCCCCGGCGCTGGGTGCCGAGACGTCACGCCTGTCCGCGGACGTCGAGCTGTCGGCATCAGTGAAGGCCCGCCTGACGCCTCCGCCGCACTACCTTGCCGAGCGCCTGCGCGGGCTCAGCCTCGCCTTTATCATCGGCGGTTCGCTGATCTGCCTGATTACCAGCGGGTTGTTGTTGCTGCTGATCCGCCGCTACGTCACCGACCCCATCAGCCACCTGGACAAACAGCTCACCGACCTGCTGCTGTGCAAGCGGACGGCGCTCGACGAGCCCACGGACGGCGGTGAAATCGGCCGTCTGACGCTGAACATGAAGACGCTCCATGAGCGCAACACCGAGGCCCTGCAGCGCATCCAGGAAATCTCCTGGACTGACAGCCTGACCCACATCAGCAACCGCGCCCACTTCGGCATATTGGCGGCGGCCATGCATGCGAAGTGCGAGCGAGGCGGACAACATCTGGCTCTGCTGTTTCTCGACCTGGACAACTTCAAACAGGTCAACGATCAACACGGCCATGATGCCGGCGATGCGCTGCTGCGGATCTTTGCCCTGCGTGCACAGCGCGCGCTTGAACGGCATTGCGAATCCCGTCCGGATACCGAAACGGCCTTTGCTCGGCTGTCCGGTGACGAATTCGCCGTCCTGCTCTTGTCGCCGGCCGCCAACGACAGCCTGACCGAACTCACTGACGCCTTGCTTGGCCTGTGCCGCGGCGGCTTCCGGGTGGACGACCGCCTCTATCAGGTCAGCGTAAGCATCGGCACCGCCCGCTACCCCGACGATGCCGCCTCGGTCACCCAGCTGCTGACGCGCGCCGACAGCGCGATGTATCAGGCCAAGGCCATGGGCAAGAACTTTGCCGTGGCGTTCTCGGCAGAGCTGGAGCAACGCGACCAGCGTATTCGCCTGATCGAGGAACAGTTGCGCACCCTCAACAGCGACGACCAATTTCGTCTGGTGTACATGCCAGCGGTGGACCGTGAAGGTGCGGTGGTCAGCTGCGAGGCATTGCTGCGCTGGCACTCGCCGCTGCTGGGCACGGTGTCACCAGGCGAATTCATTCCCATCGCCGAGCGCGCAGGCCTGTTTCCGAAGATCGACAGCTGGGTGATCGACCGCGCGTTGGCCGGTTACCCGCAACTGGTCAGCCTGTTCGGCGAAGGCGTCATCCTGGCGATCAATGTGTCGTCAGCGCAGCTGGACAATGATCGCCTGTGCAGCTACCTGACCGAACGCGCCGCGCACCATGGTATCTGCACCAGCCTCATAGAGATCGAGCTCACCGAGACCTTCGCCGCTGAACTCAGCAGCACCACAATGGCGGCGGTGAGTGCAATTCGGATGGCCGGGTTCCGAGTCGCCATCGACGATTTCGGGGTCGGCTACACCTCGATCCAGCAATTGCTCGAATACCCGGCCGATACCATCAAACTGGACATGGCGATCATCGAGCGACTGACCCGTCCGGAGATGCAGCAAAGTCTCACGGCAATCGTCGCGTTCTGTCAGGCCCAGGGCAAACGGGTCAATGCCGAGGGTGTCGACAGCCTGGAAAAACAATCCGCGCTGCTGCAGGCCGGCTGCGACCTGTTCCAAGGCTATCTGATCTCGCCGCCGCGTACGGTAGCGGCGCTGGCGGAATGGGTAGCGGTGCGTACTCGGTCGGAGACCGAGTTGCGTCTGGAACGGTTGCCGCCGCGTACGGCGGTGCAGCCCAGCTAATCAGTGCCTCGCCGCGAGCGACTCGTTTCTGGCGCTCGCGGACGATTGCTCTCAGCCAGCGCATTGTTTGCGTTTCAAAGGTCCCGGCACGGCTGCATCAGCCATTGTCGTCCTGCTCCTTTTCGCCCAGGCGGCGGTACAGCGTTCGCCGGCCGATGCCGAGCAAGGCCGCAGCGCGGCGCTTGTTGCCCTCGACCCGCTCCAGCACGTGTTGGATGTAGCGCAATTCCAGCTCGTCGAGGGTCGGCAAGAGCGGGCCGTCGATCATCAAGCCGAGCAGTTCGTCAGCCTGGCGCTCCGGCGGGTTGTCCTGAAAATTACCGATGCGTGCCGGCAGGTGTTCCAGTTCGATACTGCGGCCATGGCAGAAGGTCACTGCGCGCTCCATGGCGTTCTGCAGCTCGCGTACGTTGCCGGGGAAGGGATAGCGCCTGAGCTGCTCCAGCGCCGCGGGGGACAGGCCCCGCACTGGGCGGCCGTCACGTGCGGCGAAGTGCGCGACGAAACCGGCGGCGAGCAGTTCGCGGTCTTCCTCGCGATCGCGCAACGGCGGCACCTGCAGGATGAAGGTCTCCAGGCGAAAGAACAGGTCTTCGCGAAAGGACTCCCGGCCGGCGGCGGTTTCCAGCGGCCGGTTGCTGGCTGCGATTATGCGCACATCCACGTTCAATTCGCGCTCGCCACCCACCGGCCGGATGGTGCCCTCCTGCAGCACACGCAGCAGCTTGGCCTGCAGCGGCAGCGGCATTTCGCCAATCTCGTCGAGAAACAGGGTGCCGCCATCGGCCTGCTGAAACAGCCCCTTGTGGGCGCGGCTGGCGCCGGTGAAAGCACCCGCGGCATGACCAAAGAACTCACTTTCCAGCAGTTCGGCCGGCAGCCCGGCGCAGTTGATCGCGAGGAACGGGCGCCCGGCCCTTTCACTTTCGGCGTGCACGGCGCGCGCCACCAGCTCTTTACCGGTGCCACTTTCGCCGATCACCAGGACCGGCCCGGCTGCACGGGCCAATTGGCGGATCTGATCGAACAGCCCGCGCATCACCCGGCTGCGCCCGAGCATGCCGTGGAAACGGTCGTCGCTGAGCAACTGCTGAAAGCGCCGCACCTCGTCGCGCAGATGGCGTGTTTCCAGAGCGCGCGATACGGCGAGGCCGAGGTGGTCGAGGTCCAGCGGTTTGGTCAGGAATTCATCAGCGCCTTCCTTGAGCGCCGCCACCGCCTGCTGAATGCTGCCGAAGGCGGTGATCACCAGAAACGCGGGCGCCGCCTGCATCGACTTGACCCGTCGCAGCAGCGCCATGCCATCGGCACCTGGCAGGCGCAGATCGCTGAGCACCAGATCCGGCTCCCAGCCTTCCAGCAACGGCACCGCCTCCTCGGCGCTGGGCACGGCTCTCACGCTGAGTTCACGATCCTCCAGTTCCTCGACCAGCAGCTGACGCAGGCCATCGTCGTCTTCCACCACCAGCACCCGCTGCGGTGTGCTGTCATCCATTTGCATCGCCATCCTCCTCACCGGCCAGCGCCAACGAAATACGAAATGCCGCGCCACCGAGCGAGCTCTCGACCAATTCGATCCGCCCGCCGCACTCAGCAACCACGCCGTGAGCCACGGCCAACCCGAGGCCGCTGCCCTGACCCACCGGCTTGGTGGTGAAGAATGGCTCGAACAACGCCGCACGGTGCTGCTCGGCGACGCCAGGACCGTCATCCTCGACCTGGAACAACAGACAGCCCTCTTCCCGCCACCAGCGCAGCAACACCTGTCCGCCGGGGCTGGCCTGGGCGGCATTGCGCAGCAGATTGGTCAGCGCCTGCTCGAAACGAGGCGGATCGACCTCGCAGAACAACGGCTCGGGCGCTGCCTCCAACTGCAGGGTCACGTTCAGGACGGCCAGCTCGTCCGCCACCGCGGCAGCCGATGAGTGCGCCAGCACCTCGGCAGGCATGCGTCGAACAGGTCGCCCGGCGGCACGACCGAAGTCGAGAAGCTGGCGGACAATCTCGCTCAGGCGCTGTACCTGGCTGCGGATCTGCAGCAGCCCTTTGCGCTGGCCATCTTCCAGCGTCTCGCTGCGCAGCACCCGTTGCGCTTTGCCATCGATCACGCTGAGCGGGCTGCCCAGCTCATGGGCAACGCCTGCCGCCAGCCGCCCCACGGCGGCGAGTTGCTGGGAGCGCCGCAAGCGTGCTTCGAGCTCCGCCTCGCGCGTTTTCTGTTCGGCCATGCGCTGCTCGGAATCGGCGATGCTGTCGAGCATCTGATTCAGCGCCCGGCCGAGCACCGCGATTTCCTGGGGGCCGCTGCGCGGGGCGCGGTGTTTACGATCGCCGTCAGCGACACGGGCCATGCTCTGGGTCAGTTGCTGCAGATGGCGGCCAATGGCCGACCAGTGCCCGAGCAGCACGATGCAGACGGCCGCCAGCGCCAGCACCGCCGCCGATATGCCGGCGATGAACCTCAGCCTGCGGGTGTCACGCTCGAAGTCGTTCCAGCGGCGGGTCACCTGCAGCAGCCCGTTGATGCGACCACCGCTCTGCTCCAGCGGCAGAAAGTAGGAATACACCTCACGCCCACGGATGCGCTGATAGCCGCCGCGGCGTTTGCCGTCAGCAGTGAGCTCCTGAATCGAAGTCTGGTCCTGGTCGGGCTCGATGGCGCCAGCGAAGGCCACCAGCTCGCCCTGATCGTCGTAGAGGTAGGCGCCGTAGACACGACCAACGCCGAGTACGGATTCCAGCACCTGCTGCGAGGTGCGTTCGTGTTTCTTCTCCAGACTGTCACTCAGCGGCAGCCGAACCGCCCGCGCCACCAGTTCGACCTCTTCCTGCAGACGCCGCTCGCTGTTGCGCTCGACTGTCCACAGCATCAGATAACTGAAGCCGAGCATGATCGCGACCAGGGGAATCACCACCTTCAACAACAGCGCGCCGCGCAAGGTTGAAGTTCTTTGCCAAACTGCTACATGTGCCATTTTGGCACCATACAGAGCGCCGATCAGCCCGTCGAGGTAAACGGGACGAATGGCGAAACTTTAAAAGAATCAACAGGTTATCTATTTTCCATTGAGCTGGCATGGCTGATGCAAAGCCCTGAGTGTCTTTTTTCAGAACCAGGATCAAGCTCATGACCATGCTCAAATCTCGTGTCGTTTCTGCCAGCCTTCTAGCCCTGTTCATGGCAGCGGGCAGCTCACAGGTGTTGGCGCAGCAGGCTAGCCAGCCGCAGGCGCCGCAGACCGCACCGGCCATGCAGGCCTCGGACATCAGCGATAAGAAACTGGAGAAATTCGCCGAGTCTCTCGATCAGATCATGGAGATCCGTCAAGACTTCACGGCCAAGCTGGAGAAAACCGGCGATCCGGCAGAAGCCCAGCAGCTGCAGCAGCAGGCCAACGAGAAAATGCTGGAGACGGTGCAAAACAATGAGCTGAGCATTGAGGAATACAACGCCATCAACCAGGCGGTACAGAACGACCCTCAGCTGCGTGACAAGGTCATTTCGATGATCCAGAGCTAAGGCTCGTCAGCGTGACCAGAAGCCCCGCTCATCAAAGCGGGGCTTTACCATGGGCGCTCGACAGGCGTTCAGTTCGCCCGCTGCGCCAGCCCCTTGAGGAAGTTACGCAGCAACTGGTCGCCACAGACACGGTAGTTGCTGTGCCCGGCCTTGCGGAACAGCGCGTTGAGTTCCGGCTTGGAGACCGGAAAGTCGACCGACTGGAGGATCGCATGCATGTCGTCTTCCTTCAGCTCGAAGGCGACGCGCAGTTTCTTCAGCACCATGTTGTTGGTCACCGGCAGCTCGATAGGCGGCGTCGGCCGGCTTTCATCCTTGCCGCGCTTGTAGATCACAAGGCCATCGAGAAAGTGCGCCATGATCCGATCGGGACAGGGTTTGAAGCCGTCCTCGTCTTCTTTCTTCAGGTAGGCCACCGCTTCGCTGTCGGGAATCTCGCAACCCGTAAGCCGAGTGATCTCGGCGATCTTGGCGTCGTTGACGTTGAGGATGTAGCGCACGCTGCGCATCACATCGTTATTGATCATGGGTCGCTCCGACTTCAGAACCTAAACAAGGCCCGCATGGTGAAGTTCGTTAACCAGAAAGGGAAGCGAAAAGCTCGCCGGCCAAATAACTGCCACACCCCGTCGGATCAGGCGAACACGGCCGGGCTTTGATCGACAAAATAGAAAGCAGTGAAAAAGCTGCAGCACCTGCGCCCCGAAACCATTGCGGCCGTGGTTACCAACAGCGGACGACATCGATATTGCCAGGCCGGAGATGGCGGCGCAGATACCCGAGCCGAGGAGAATCGACATGAAAACAATCACCCCGTCATTGGCCACGCTATTGTTCTGCACCAGCGCGCTCGCCGTCACCCCCGGCACGCAATGGGATTACTCAGGCGAAAAAGGGCCCGAGAACTGGGCGACGCTCACCCCTGAATTCAACACTTGCGCGGGCGAAAATCAGTCGCCTGTCAACTTGCAGGGCTTCGTGGAAGCGGAATTGAAACCCTTGGCAGTCGACTACAAGGCCGGCGCCAGCGAGGTCGCTAACAACGGCCATACGGTGCAAGTGGCCTACGAGCCGGGCAGCACGCTCACCCTGGATGGCGAGACGTTCCAGCTCATCCAGTTTCACTTTCACATGCCCAGCGAAAACCACATCAAAGGCCAGTCGTATCCGCTGGAAGGCCATCTGGTGCATGCCGACGAAAACGGCAAGCTGGCGGTCGTGGCAGTGATGTTCAAGGAAGGCCAGCAAAACGCGGTACTTGCCGACCTCTGGAGCGCTCCGCCGACAAGCGGTACGAAACAGCCCGTGGCGCAACAGGTGAACATCCGCGACATGTTGCCAGCTGATCTGGATTACTACCGGTTCAACGGCTCGCTGACCACACCGCCCTGCTCGGAAGGGGTTCGCTGGCTGGTGCTCAAGCAGCCCATCGTCGCCTCGAGCGCGCAAATCCAAGCCCTGACCGAGGCCGTTGGGCATGCCAACAACCGCCCACTGCAACCGGTGAACGCTCGGGTAATCCTGCAGTAGCTTCCCGCTTAGGCGACCGGCTATCGCATCCGCGGCGGCCGGCCCGCCTCACTCGATCCTCGTTCATGACAGTCTGACCCGTCGCAGCTAAACTGCGCGCCGCGCGAGCCACCCGGGTTCGCCGCGTCGCCACCTCACCTCTGCCGGGGCCACCGGCCAGGACCTGTCATGATTCGCATCAACGAACTGCAACTGCCGCTCGACCATCCCGCCGAGGCCCTTCGCCACGCCATTGTGGCGCGGCTGGGAATCAGCGATACCGAGCTGCTCGACTTCACGGTGTTCAAGCGCAGCTACGATGCGCGCAAGAAGAACAGCGAAATCACCTTTGTCTACATCATCGATGCCAGCGTGGCGGACGAGCCGAAGGTGCTGGCGCGCCTGGCCGATGACCGCAACATTCGTGTCTCGCCAGATACCGGCTACTACCCGGTTGGCCAGGCGCCAGAAGGGCTGAGCGAGCGCCCGCTGGTGATCGGCTTCGGCCCCTGCGGCCTGTTCGCCGCGCTGACGCTGGCGCAGATGGGCTTCCGCCCGATCGTGCTGGAGCGCGGTCGTGATGTGCGCAGCCGCACCAAGGACACCTGGGCGCTGTGGCGCAAGAAGGTGCTGAGCCCCGAGTCCAACGTGCAGTTCGGTGAAGGCGGCGCGGGGCTGTTCTCCGACGGCAAGCTCTACAGCCAGATCAAGGACCCTAAGTTCTACGGCCGCAAGGTGATGCACGAGTTCGTCCGTGCCGGCGCGCCTGAAGAGATCATGTTTGTCAGCAAGCCGCACATCGGCACCTTCCGCCTGACCGGCGTGGTTTCAACGATGCGCGAAGAGATCAAGGCGCTCGGCGGCGAGGTGCGTTTCGACAGCCGTGTGGTCGATTTCATCATCGAAGATGGGCGCATTCAGGGCGTGCGCATGGCCGATGGTGAAGAGTTGCGCAGCCGCTACGTGGTGCTCGCGCTGGGTCACAGCTCGCGCGACACCTTCCGCATGCTCCACGAGCGCGGCGTCTATATCGAGGCCAAGCCCTTTGCCGTGGGCTTTCGCATCGAGCACCCGCAGTCGCTGATCGACAACGCGCGTCTGGGCAAGTATGCCGGCCACCCGGAACTGGGCGCGGCCGATTACAAGCTGGTCTACCACGCCAAGAATGGCCGCGCGGTCTACAGCTTCTGCATGTGCCCGGGCGGCACGGTGGTGGCGGCAACCTCCGAGCCAGAGCGCGTGGTGACCAACGGCATGAGTCAGTACTCGCGCAACGAGCGCAACGCCAATGCCGGTATCGTCGTGGGCATCAACCCGGACGAGGATTTCCCCGGCGGCCCGCTGGCCGGCGTCGAGCTGCAGGAACGGCTCGAGTCACGCGCCTTCGAGCTGGGCGGTCGAGATTACTGCGCGCCGGGGCAGCTGGTGGGCGATTTCATTCGCGGCAAGCCGTCGAGCGAATTTGGAGAGGTCGAGCCGTCCTACAAGCCCGGCGTAAAGCTGGGCGACCTGGCGCCCTCGCTGCCCGACTACGTGATCGAGGCCATCCGCGAAGCACTGCCGGCTTTCGGCAAGCAGATTCGCGGCTTCGACCGCGCCGATGCGGTGCTCACCGGCATCGAGACACGCACCTCTTCGCCGGTGCGGATCAAGCGCGACAACGAGTCCCTGCAAAGCATCAACACCCGCGGCCTGTATCCCGCCGGTGAAGGCGCTGGATATGCTGGCGGCATCCTCTCGGCGGGTGTGGACGGCATCAAGGTCGCCGAAGCGGTCGCCACGGCAATGCTGGCCGATCTGCAGAGCTAACACCGTTTAGCACGGGCGACGGCGATGCCGTTCGTCCGTGCTCCTCTCTCTGTTGCCTGCCCATCAAACCCTTTCGCTGCGCGCGGCGGCGGCGCTAACGGCTGCGCGTCACGAGACGGCACGGCAAATTTGCAGTGACCTTTTTCGGTCCGTGAGAGGTCGACACCTTTACACGGCTGCTCCCGATGCAGCTGACCCTCTCTAAAAGCGCGAGCGGACCGGATCAGGAGGCAAGGGTGGCGAAGGCAGCAAAAATCATTGGCATCGTGCTGGCGGCCCTGGTGCTGCTGGTGGTAATCGCGGCAGTACTGGTACAAACCCAGTGGGCCCGCGAAAAAATCGAAGCCCAACTGAGTCAACGTCTGGATGGGCGCGCCGTTGAGATCGGCAGCCTTGATGTCGATTGGGGCTTTCCGCTGGGGATCAGCGTTGGCGACGTGCAGGTCGCTAATCCCGAGTGGGCCGAACACCCCTATATGCTCAAGCTTGACGCCATGCAGGCAGAAATCGACGTGGGCGCACTGTTGACGGGTAACCTCAGTCTGCAACTGCTTGAGCTCGACAATCCCGAGGTTCATCTCGCACGACAGGAAGACGGACGCTCCAACTGGGCAGCCTTGACCGGCAGCGAAAGCGACAGCAGCGAGCCGCCCATCCAACCTGAGACGATCCGCATCCAGAACGGCCAGCTGACCTATCGCGACGCCAAACTGGACGCACAGGTAGAACTCGACATCGAGACGACCGATAACGGCCCGGGGCAGCGCCAGCTGTCCATCGAAGGCAACGGCAATGTGCAAGGCAAGCCACTGACCCTGAGCCTGACGGGCGAGCCCCCGTCTCAGGCATTGGCCAGCGGTGCACCCTATGCGGTATCGCTCGATGCGCAACTGGGCAAGATTCAGGCGAGCTTCAAAGGTGAAGCCAAACAGCTTCCAGCGCTTGATGCCCTACAGGGCAAACTGACGGTGAGCGCGCCAGACTCAGCCGAACTGATGAGCTTCGACAGCCCAGCCATCAACGTGCCGGCCTTCGACTTCAACACTCAGCTCAAGCGTGATGGGCAGCGTTGGGCGTTGCAGGACATGGACCTCAACACGGGCGAAAGTCACCTCACCGGCTCGCTCGTCCTGGAGCGTGGCGATACGCCCGAACTGACCGCAAAACTGCAAGGCAACAGACTCGACCTCAACCGTTGGGGCGTGATGCGCTTGCTCGACTCCGAACCGAACGGCGCACAGTCGCAAGCCAAGGACAACGAGCAGTCGCTGCAACAAAGCGCTCAAAACCTGCTGCAGCCTTTGCGTCGCTTTCGCGGAGAGCTCGACCTCAATCTGGAGGAACTTCTGTATGGCGATGCCGCACTGAGCGACATCGTGCTCAAGGCCAATCTGGCCGAGCAGCAGTTGAAGATCGAACGCCTGCACGCAGCCCAAGGCGAAGGGGCTGTAGATGCCAGCGGCTCGCTTGATCTGACCAAGAATTCGCTGAGCGGAACGGTCGACCTGACCGTTGAACAGCTGGACTTGGGCCGTGCCCTCGCCCCCTTGGGCTATCCCAGGCTCGGTACGCTGGACGGGGAACTGCACACCCGGCTGGCGCAGAACTCTGCCCGTCTTAGCGACACGCACCTGCGCTATGAAAACCCGACACGGGATCTGCGGGTCGAGGTCGACGCCACTTCCACCGACTCCGGCCTGCAACTGACGGGCGATGCCTGGCGCAACGACGTACCGCTGCAGTTCGAGATCGATGTCGGCGCGCTGGAGGAACTGTTCGTTGATCAACCCTACCCCGTCGAAGGCACGGTCAAGTCGCGCGAAAGTCGGCTGACCGTAAAGGGCACGGTCACCAATCCCTTGCAGTTGGAAGCGGCGGATCTCGCGATTTCGCTTGAGGGGCCGAACCCGGCCAACCTCAATCCTCTGACCGGGTGGAGCCTGCCGTCACTGGCCGGCTACCAACTGAACGGTCAGCTGCTGTGGGAGAACCAGCAACTGCGCCTGCAGGATCTGCGCGCTACCTGGGGCGATAGCGACGTGAGCGGCGACATTCGCCTCAGCCTTCGTGGCCGCCCGATGCTCTGGGCCAACCTGCATTCGGACACGCTCGAGACCTCTGATTTGAAGGCGCCCGATACGCCGACAGACCCGAATGACGGCCAGGTATTTTCCAGCGAGCCGTTGGGACTGGATGCCCTTCGCGACCGCGATGCCATCATTCGCTACGAGGCCGACCAGGTGCTGGCAGAAGCAATTCCGCTGAATGCTGTCGACTTCAAAGCCGAGCTGGACAACGGTGTCTTGGTCGCCGAACCCCTGACCCTATCGATAGGCAAAGGCAAAGCCAATGGCCGGCTGCGACTGGACGTTCGTCCGCAGCAACCCACGGGCGAGCTGCACCTGGATATCACCAGCGTCAACCTCTCCCCGATTCTGCGCGAGGCCGACCTGTCCAAGGTCGCGCAAGACTCCGCAGGCACCATCGGTGGGCAGCTGGACGTCACGCTCGAGGGGCAGTCGCTGGGCGAGATGGCGGCCAACCTCGACGGCAAACTGGAACTCGCCATGTCCGGAGGCAAGCTCGACATGCTGGCCGTGGAGCTGCTTGGCCTGGATGCAGGCGAAGCGGCACTCGCTGCCCTAGCCGATTCGGATCAGGTGGATATGAACTGCACCTACCTGCGCTTCGATTCAACTGCTGGCACCGCCAAACTGGAGCAGTTCTTTATCAGCACGGCCGACAGCAACATCACCGGCGGCGGCACCATCAAGCTCGACAGTGAACGACTGAATCTTGCGTTCGAAGCTCGCGCCAAGGACTTCAGCCTGCTGTCCGGCAACTCACCCGTAGAACTGCAGGGCACCCTGAGCGACCCGCAGGTCAGCGTTGTGACCGGCGAGCTAGCCGCCCGTGCCATTGCCAGTGTGGTCGGCGCACTGGTCGCGCCACCGTTGGCCATCTTGCCGTGGCTGGAAGCGGGCCTCGGTGAGGGCTCCGGCATTGGCTGTCGCAAGGCGCTCAATGAATTCGAGCAGAGCGGTAACTGAACCCGCAGACGACAGGTAGCGACGGTCAACGCGAACCGCCCATGAGGCGAGCGAGCGTACCGTCTGCCTGCAGCGTTTCGAACGCGGTCTGCGTGCGCAGGACGGTGGCATCGTCGGTCTGACGGCTGAACGCCATATATAGCTGCGTCGAATTTCCGGGGGAGAGCGTGCGCTCGACCTCGCTAGGATCCAGGCCGGCCTCTTTGCACTGCGCAAGCATGTCTCGCTCGGGCATCGGTATCAGATCAACCTGACCATTGAGCAGGCGTTTGAAGTTGTCGCTGTTGTGCGCCGTCACCACGATCTTCTTGAAACCGTTGGCCTGCAGATACTGATGGCGCACATCGTCGCGCAACACACCGACCCGATAGGCTTTCGCTGCCTCCAGGTCGGGCACCTTGATATCGTCTCGCTCACGTAATTTGTAGAAGTGATAGTCGATGCGCATGATCTCCCCCACCCAGCGGAACAACGCCTCGCGCTCCGAGGTGCGCGCGATGAGGTAGATCAGCACGCCGGGCTCCTGCAGCGCCATGTCGTAGGCACGCGCCCATGGATACAGACCGATCTGGTAGTCATCCAGCCCTGCACGCTGCAAGGTTGTCTCGACCACTTCGGTGGCCGCGCCACTGACCTTGCCCGCTTGCAGGTAGCTATAGGCCGTCTCCTCGGTCACCACCCGCAACGGCCCGGCATGTGCGACCGCGCCAAGTAACCCCAGGGAAACAGCGATCCAGGCAATTGGGCGCATCATGCGGTCCTCGCGATCATCAGTCGGAAATACGGTTGCGGCCCTGCGTCTTGGCTCGGTAGAGAGCCTCGTCGGCGCGGCGCAGCAGTTGTTCGAATTGGTCCATGCTGTCCGCGTCGAAGCCGGCGAGGCCAATACTCAGCGTGACATGGGGCGAAACGGCCGAGGCCTCATGTGGCAACGCCCGCTCGGCCAGTCGCTGCTGCAGCCTTATCGCCGAACGATGCGCGGACTCAGCATCCACACCGGGCAGCAGTACGACGAATTCCTCGCCGCCGAGCCGCGCGACCACCTCGCCGGCGCGGGCAAACACGTACCTGAGCGTATCGGCTACCCACTGCAAGCATTGGTCGCCCTGCGCATGGCCGTAGTGGTCGTTGTAACGCTTGAAAAAATCCACGTCGCACATCAGCACGGTCAGAGGCTGGCCGAGACGCATCGCGCGGCGGAATTCAACTTCCTTGATTTCGTCGAAATGCCGGCGATTGGCCAAGCCGGTCAGCGGGTCACTACGTGAAAGCTCTTCCAGCAGCACATTGGCAGCCCGCAATTCGGCAGTACGTTCCTCGACCAGCTCGGCGAGGCGGTCGCGGTGCGCGGCCAGTGCCAGCTCGTCCTGATGTTGCCGCTCGAGGTAAGCCGACAGTTTTAGCTGGACACTGTTGATGCCCGACTCCAGCAGGCTCAGCTCATCCTGGCGTTTTACCGACCGATCGAGGCGCAGGGTCTGGTCGAGATTTTCCGGAGTCAGGCGGGTTAGGTGCTGGGCGATCCGACGCACGTGCAGCGTGACCGTGCTGTTGAACATCCACATGATCAAACCGGCCAGCAGGAGCGACTGGATGACCTGGGTGATGATGATCTTGGTCACGTCGTCAACGAGCCGTTTCCAGAGCAGCCCTTCGTCGCCTTCGAGCCTGAGCTCGCCCACCGTCTCGCGGGCCCCGGCGTAGGCTTCGTAGGTCAGACGACGCTGCAGCACCGGCGCGCGGTGCTGAGGCTGCTGCTGCGGCCGTTGGCGCTGAATGACTTCCGGTGCACGCCCGGCGCGGAAGATCCGCAGTTCGACGCGGCCAACCGGCTCCGCCCTGGCGACGCTGTCCAGCTGCGTTTCCAGTGCGTCGCTGTCCATTTCCCAGATGGCTTTGGCCAGATTGCTTTGGAATACCTGGTCGATCAGCACCAACTCGGCGTTCATTGCCGAGCGGCCATCCTCCCAGGCCAGCCAGGTCCGCAAACCCACGGTCGCGGCGGTAAACAACAGACAGAAGCCGAGCGTCGCCAGTACCAGACGACGCCCAAGCGAGCTGCTGGGCCGCTGCGCGCTCGCTGAGGTGACGGAAGCCGATGTATTGACGTTCATTCCAACCAGCGTGCGGCGATAGTGTCATAGCGGCCATCAGCACGAACGCGCGCGAGTGCCTGGCGGAAGCGCTCGACGACCTCATCCGGCGTGTTGCGGCTGAAGGCCATGCATAAGCCGTTCGCGCCGCCGAGGTCGTCCAGATTCAGTTGAGGAACCGCAGTATCGCCAGGGCTGCCACTGGCCTGACGGACCAGATAATGAGCGTTCAGCTCGTTGGAAATCCACAGGTTCACACGCCCAGCCTTGAGCTTTTCGTAGTTGTGCTCGTATTTGTTGCTCGACTGCAGGTTGCGGCCGATGACGAACCCCTTATCGATCAGGTACTGCTCACCGACGTCCTCTTTCACGGTGGCGATCTGGTACTGGCGGGCGTCGTCGAGACTCTTGAGATTGAACTCAGTGCCAGGTAGCGAGAACAGGAACCAGCGCGTGGGCGCGATAACACCTACCCACTTGAACAGACCCTCGCGCTGCGGTGTGCGGGCAATGGAGTAGATAAGAACATTCTCCGAGTTCAGCGCGATGTCGTACGCGCGTGCCCACGGCATCGACTGGATACGCGCAGCCTCTCCCACCTCATCTAGAACAGCCTGTACCACCTCGGTGGCCATGCCGGTGAGCTTGCCGTCAACTGTCATGTTGTAGGGTGGCAGTTCCTCCGTGACGACCGTGACACCGTGTGCACAGGCGACCTGGACGCCGAATAGCGATGCGACTAACCACAAGGCTAGTGTCAGGCGGCGGAGCGAGGTTCGAAGCATCGGGCGACCTCCCGGACGACTAACGTCCGGCGAGCAACAGGAGAGGGCCATCATGATGGCATCATTCAAACGGCATCTGAGCACTCTTTAGTCGGCACAAGCGGGGCTGACTTGAACGCTGGGACGCTTCTACTTCAAGCCCGGCGACGGGCGGGAGGTGTGATCGTTCGAACGATCTGGAAAGAGCGCCCCGAGGCGCTTCTACACAACTTTACGGACTGCTCGGCCGGTCGCCTTTGCTTAACGCAATGTATGCCGTACCAAGGTCACGATGGTCGGCATCCAGGCTCATCCGTCGTCGCAACGGAGTGGCAGCTTGGCTCAGCCCTCACACCCGTGAACGCACCTGCCGCGGACTGATGCCGAACTGCCGCTTGAAAGCAGTAGCAAAGTTGGCTGGGCTGTTGTAACCGGCGCGCCAAGCCGCTTCAGTGACCGTTGCGCCTTCTCGCTCCAGTGCCTCGCGTGCGCTATTCAGACGCCGCCCGCGCTGGTATTCGAATACCGTCATGCCCTTGAGCGAGCGGAACTGGCGCTGCAACGTCGTCGCGTTGACGCCCGTTTCGCGTGCGATGTGATCAAGGCTCCAACTGTCGGCTTCGCCGCTATCAAGCAGATCAACGAGGCGCTGCAGCCGGCGGTATTCCTGGGGCCGCAAACCGTGTTCTACCACGGTCGTCGCCTCGCCAAGGCTGGCAAGCGCTTCGCAGGCAATGTCCAGCGCCCGGCTTTCCAGATACAGGCTGGCCAGCAAGGCGTCGTAGCCCGGTGGGTTGAGCATCTGGTCAGCCAATGTCAGCAGGCGCGACGAGGGTTTCCAGACACGAGGCGTCAGGTGACTGCCCATGAAGCGTCGAATTGCTCCGTCTGTCGCACCCACGCCTTCGCCACGACCTTCGAACCAGTCCGGCGTCAGGCTCACCACCAACTTTCGAATATGACTACCGCGGCGTGCCTGACGGCGGAACTGTACCGGCTCGTTCATCGAGACTGCGACCCCCTCGGGCGCACGCCGGCTTGAGGGATGACCGAGCGTCAGCGACAGGTCGCCATAGCTGACCTGACTCTGCCCCTGAAGAAAGAGCACAAAGGACACTCGCGGATCCACGGTGTTTTCGGTAACGAAGTCCTGTAGCTCCTCGCAATCGGACCAATGCAGGGAAAGACCATCACGCAGCTGTGCCCATTTCACCCGGCCATAGAACAGGCGGTCATCGCCGCCGTCTGGCAAGTGCAGACCAGTCCGGCTAGTCGCCGGCAGCTCATCGCCACGGATGATGTGATCGGGTTGGTTCATGCTGCGCTGCACCTCGCACGCGATTGCAAAGCAATTACTTGGTCGCGCAAAGGTTCGCGACCCGGACGCATGGCAGACTACGCCCCGACATCTTTTGATGCAAATCGTTATCATTAAGCGCCGCGAACCTTTGCCATTTACGCAATGCCCGCGACAGGAGCCGACCCATGGACAGAACGCCTCGCACCCTCAGCCTCGGACAACGTTCGCGGCGCCTGCTGCTGGCCGGCTTGCTTGCGCCTTTCCCGTTAAATGCGCTGGCACAAAGCGTTTCCGTGCAGAACGAGACGGTCGAATTGGAAAGCATCACGGTCGAGGGCAACCGCCTGTACGACATGCCCTCGTCGGAGCAGACCGGCGGCTATACGGTGCAAGCAGCAACGGTTGGCACAAAGACACCTGCCGAGCTGCGCGATATCCCGCAGTCGATCACCGTTTACACAGACGATTACATCAGGGACCGCCAGTTCGTGAATCTCGACGACCTGGCCAAGTACACCGCGGGCCTACGTACCCTGACCAACGACAGCGGTCGTTCGTCGATCTATGCCCGTGGCTATGAGTACGATGAGTTCAATATCGATGGGCTCCCTGCACCGATGGCCAGCATCCACGGCACGGTTCCGTCGCTTTCGCCGTTCGACAGGGTAGAGATCATGCGCGGTCCTTCGGGCCTGTTCAGCAGTACCAGCGAAATGGGCGGCGTCGTCAATATGGTACGCAAGCGCCCCACGAGCGAGTTCCAGGGCAGCCTGACTGGCCGCTACGGCAGTTGGGACCAGAACTATCTGGAAGCCGACCTCTCCGGTCCGCTCGATGAAGCAGGTCACATACGCGGACGCACAGTTGTCTCTCGCGCCGACAGCAATGGCGAGGTGGATTACAACGAGAACACCAGTGAGAGCTTCTACGGCGCGCTGGACATCGACCTGGGAGACGCAACCTCAATTTCGCTAGGACT
The DNA here is from genome assembly GCF_053470365.1 of Stutzerimonas tianxiuensis. Lineage (NCBI taxonomy): Bacteria > Pseudomonadati > Pseudomonadota > Gammaproteobacteria > Pseudomonadales > Pseudomonadaceae > Stutzerimonas > Stutzerimonas tianxiuensis. Next base: position 313,338 of record NZ_JBPVWS010000004.1, read on the forward strand.
GATCCACCAGACCAAGGACATCGCTCCCCACAACGGCTACCCCACCGATTCGGCTGGGAACCTACTGGACTGGAGTCTCTCGACCTACTTGGGCGCCGACTGGAACGACTTCAACGGTCGCACCACCGATGCAATCGCCGAGCTGACTCACCGCTTCGATACTGGCGGCTATGGCCGACTGGCCGTGCGGGGCTCCACGCGTGACACAGACTATCTGTACGCCTATACCGGCAGCGCTGTGGCAGCCAACGGCAACACGCGAATGGTCGCCGCCGGGCGTGACTTTCAGCAGGACGCACTGGCCGTCGATGCCAGCTACAGCCAGCCGTTCGAGCTGCTGGGCCAGGTCAGCGAATTCGTGGTCGGCAGCGATTTCAAACGCTACGACAGCGACTATCGCAACGGCAGTGCTGTCCTCGGCACGGTCGATATCTTTGGCTATCAGCCCACGCGCTTTGCCAAACCGAACCTGAGCTATTCAACACGCGTCAGTAGCGACGATCAGGAAGCAGGTCTCTACGCCAAGCTGACGTTCCGGCCGATCGAAAGGCTGGCGCTCATCGGTGGAGCTCGTGTCAGCTGGTATGAAGGCGACGCCACCTCAACGAATCTCAACACAGGCGTCGCTGCCTCGGATGAGCAGCATGAGAACGGCCACGTCACGCCTTACGGTGGCTTAGTATTCGACCTCGACGAACGGCATTCGCTGTACGCCAGCTATTCGCAGGTCTTCAAGCCTCAATCCGAGACCGACGCTAACGGTCAGCTCATCGACCCGCGCGAAGGCGAGCAATACGAAGTCGGCATCAAGGGCAGTTATTACGGCGGGGATCTGAACGCCCGTGTCACCGCCTTTCAACTGACCGACGAGAACCGCGCTACGGATGCCGACGGATTGTCCGGTACTGCCGAATACGCAGCGGCTGGCAAGGCGCGTATCCGCGGTGGTGAATTTGAGGTCAGCGGTTACCTGACGCCTCAGTGGGAGCTGATTGCGGGCTACACCTACATGGAGACTGAAAACCTTGCAGGTGACGAGAACGTTCTGTTCGTACTTATGCCCACACACCAGGCTTCTTTGTGGAGCAAGTACACCCTGGCGGGCGGACCGCTACGTGGATTAGGGCTGGGCGCAGGTATCAGCGCCATGAGCGACTTTTCCTACGAACGCCAAGGGATCACCGTTAGCGCACCAGGGTATGCCGTGGTCGACGCCAAGCTGTCGTACCCGGTCACCGAGCAGCTCACTGCGACTTTCGATGTAAACAACCTGCTCGATCGCGACTACGTTTCGCGCGTTGGCAGCACCTCGACCTTCAATTTTCAGGGTCCGTCACGCAATTTCACCATCGGAGCGCGCTACGAGTTCTGATCCACTCGCCGCCGGCTTCGGGGTCGGCGGCGCTTAACGGAGACATTCATGCCCAAGTTTCATGCACGAGTCGCAACGCCACGCGCATCACGCAACATGACCCGCCTGTTCAAGCACTTCGCCCACAAAGGCGAAGTCCGACTCGAAGATCAACAAGCAGAGGTCGTTTTCGTCTTTGGTGAGTGCCGCATGTTTGCCGGACCGGAGCAGCTCTTGATCGATTGCCAGGCAGCGGCTGGGGAGGCAGAAAAACGCCTTCGTTTTGTGATAGCCGATCACCTCAACCGTTTTTCCGGTGACGAGGCGTTGCAGGTCGAATGGCAGGATGGCCCCCTGCCGGATGCGCCTGCCGAGCGGCCAGCATGAATGCCTTGATGGCGCTGCTGATTGCCAGCCTGGGACTCGGCTGTGCATCGGCTCGAGCCGCCGAGGCGGGCGGGTGGAAGCCAGTGGTGCTACCGCAAGCTGAACAACGCGACATACATTCGCACAACACCGGCGACGATTACAGGATCTTCATTTCCCAGCCTCAGCAGCCGGCGGCACCTGGTGGCTATCCGGTGCTCTACGTGCTTGATGGCAATGCGTTGTTTCCAATGCTGGCAGTTCAAGCCAATGCTCGTGAAAGCCGCCCGGATCCCGCAACACGCGCGTCGGTGGTAGTGGTGGGTATAGGCTATCCTGTCGACGCGCTGTATGACGTCGACAGACGAGCCAGAGACTACACTCCCCCAGCCCTAGCGGCGAATCATGAAAGGGACGATGCGCACTACGGTGGAGCCGACCAGTTTCTGGCTTTCGTGCAAACCGAACTGAAACCTCTAATCGAAGCCCGATACCCGATTGATACTCATCGGCAGACGCTGTTTGGGCACTCTCACGGCGGACTATTCACGCTGTATACCCTGATGAGCGAGCCTGACGCTTTCCAGAATTACCTGGCGGCCAGTCCCTCGATCTGGTGGAACGATCGTCAGCTGCTAGAACAGAGCGGCCCTGCGCTCTCCGAGTCGAACCTACAATCAAAGCGTTTGTGGATGACTGTCGGGGAAGCTGAGGAACCGGAACCGTTACTGGGTAAAGTTGCTACATCCGAGCGTGAGCGACGCCTTGTTGCCCGGCGGATGCGCAGCAACGTCCAGGGATTGTTCGAGCGCTGGGCATCACTGGAGGGCCATGGCCTGAAGCGCACCCTGACCATCCGCCCAGGCGCCGGCCATGGCGAGAACGCTACGCTCACGGCAGCCGACGCGATCAATTTTGCACTGCAAGCTGACGCGCCTCTTCGCTAGGCGCGGTCTGCGAACCTCCAATCGCTCCTCAGCTAGCTGCCGTTCGCCCTGAAGCTCTATAGAGCGCAATTCACGGGCTACCACCTCATAAGGCTCGATGAATTCGAACGCCATGACGTGCAGGATCGCAGCTCGCACAAGCCTCTCCACCACTTCGCAGCGGTCGTGGCGCTGGCCGTTAGGATCGACAAACACCGGAAGTGAGGTACAGCAAAGTGAGCGGCGTATCGCTGGCACGCTTGCTCGCCATTTACCAACATGCGCTGACCGGGCTGAATAACCTGATAACGGTGTTTAAACACAAGCGCTTCAATAGTGGCCAGTCACATTCACATCAACATGAGTTAAACCGGGCAATGCCAACGCAACCAGCAACGAACGAAGAGTAGGCATAACGAGCTAGCAGCTAGAGACGCAAGCCTATGTCATGAAGGTAAGGTCGTGAGTTCAAGCATGGAGCGCTCAAGCAGGTTTATTGCCGAAAGTCCTGGATCTTGGCGGTAACGACGCAAACTTGGGTGGCCAATACCGGTCCCATGTGGTGTTAGAGTCGCAGCCCTCAACCATCCGTAGGAGAAACCATGCGCGCATTGTTTACCGCCGCCTTCCTGACATTGCCGATGACCGTTGCGTCGTTTTGCTTTGCCGCCGAATCGCCAGTCGGACGTTGGCAGACCATTGATGATGAAACCGGCAAGCCCAAGTCCGTCGTCCAAATACAGCAGGCGGCTGATGGTTCGCTTAACGGTGAAGTGGCGGAGATTCTGCGCTCCGAGCAGGGCCCGAACCCGTTATGTACGGCCTGCGAAGGTGAGCGCAAAGACAAGCCAATCGCAGGAATGACTATCCTTTGGGGCCTGCAGCCGGATGGCGAGGGCGTCTGGAGCGGCGGCACTATCCTCGACCCAGCCAAAGGCAAGACCTATCGCGCCAAGGTCACCCTGCTTGAAGGTGGAGACAAGCTTGAGATGCGCGGTTACATCGGCATCGAAGCGTTAGGCCGCACCCAGACATGGGTACGTCAGTAGCTGGGGATGCCTTGAGCCCAGCCGGTCATCCGGCATGGCCTGAACAGCTCAGCGGTGCTCCGCACGGCATAGCCGGTTCGCGGTCCAACTTGCATGCATTACTCCCCTTTCGCCCCGAATCAGAGCCGGCAGGCGCCGTATCGTGCTCTATGCATCCTATGCCTGCTCTACATCGCTCCAACGTCCGTCGCCGACGAGAAGCTTGAAGCAATCGTCGATAATGCTGAACGCCTGGAGCAGCTTGAGACGTTGATAGTGGCTCGTCATGGCGAGGTGCTGGCCGAGCGGGGTTACCGCGGTCATCGAACGAACTCTCCGACCAATATAAAGTCGGCGTCCAAGACGATACTCTCTGCCTTGGTTGGGATAGCCATTGATAAGGGTATTGTTTCAGGCACTGACCAGCCGATCGCTGATCTGATCGGAGGCGATTTCCCAGCGAAGCCGGACGCTCGACTGGCGCAGGTCACTGTAGGCAATCTCCTATCAATGCAAGCCGGCCTCGGCTCAACCTCAGGGCCTAATTATGGGTTATGGGTGGCGAGTCCGAACTGGGTACGCGCGGCACTGGCGCGACCGTTTGAGGCTGAGCCTGGCGAGGCAATGATTTATTCCACCGGATCAAGCCACCTGCTGTCAGCAATTCTCACCCGCAGTACCGGAAAAGCCACACTACAGCTTGCGCGCGAGTGGCTGGCACCACTCGACGGCTTTGATATCAGCGCCTGGACACGAGATCCGCAAGGCATCTACCTGGGCGGTAACGAAATGGCGATGACCCCTCACTCGCTGTTGGTCTTTGCTGAGCTATATCGACGCGGAGGCATAACCTCATCTGGGGATAGGCTGCTGTCAGAAGACTGGATCGAAGCATCCTGGACGCCCCGCACCCGCTCGCGGTACACCGGTCATGGCTATGGTTATGGCTGGTTCATTACCGAGTTGGGCGGAGAAGATATCCGCTATGGTTGGGGCTTCGGCGGGCAGATGCTTTATGTGGTTCCGGGGCTCGATATGTCCGTCGTAATGACCTCTAATACCCGACCTTCCGGTGGCGCCTCAGGGCACCGCGACGCTCTGCATCAGCTTCTCGGCGACATTATTGAGGCGGTGCGCTCCGACAGTTAGAGCACCAGGGAACGGAAGCGTCGAGTTAGCTACAGCGCAACCAACGCCGCTCAACATAACTGTAACGCGCAGCCGCTTTAACTAGCTCAACTCAAAGCGTGCGCCTTCTAGCTGGCCGCAGGCCTTACGGGCGCCATGCTCAAGGCAAAAATGACCTCATGTTTTTTACGCCCAAAGACAAACCCCCGATCCTCTTACGAAGATCGGGGGTTTGGTGTAGAAGCTTGACGATGACCTACTCTCACATGG